>NZ_JCATIE010000013.1:0-128796 GCF_059693785.1 Sphingopyxis sp. CR5
TAGCGGCCCGATCACTTCCCATTCTTCGTCTGTAACGCCAATCCGCTCGCCCAAGGCAGCCTCCAAAAGCCAGCCTTGAATCAAGGTCCGAGTCCACAGTCAAGCTTTGTCCACGAAGCCTAGTTTGTCGACAAGGTCTGGATCATGCGGAAGAGAATGCACTTTAGAAATATACTCCATCTCGCATCTGACCGACGAGAGAGATTACATCATCAATCTTTCCGTTCTTTATAAGTTCTGCGGGCGAAATTCCACCGAGTAAACGCTGACGTGAGAATATAAACTGCCGAGCTTCGCTAGGCTCATAAAAATCGCTTAGCTGATCTACGATATATTCTAACTCAAGAAGCTCCTTCTCCGTGCCGGCATGCGGATACGCTTTCCCTTGGTTCCAGCGCGAAACCGTTTCCGGGCGCGTTCCAAGTAAATTTGCGACATCTACATGTCGCATGCCACCTTTCTCTCGAAGAGAATCTAGCTTTCTTGCAACGGCTGTCATAACCTATTCCTACTTTTCAAATCTTCCCCGCATTCTAATCCCTTGCTCATTCTTCTTCCCGTTGCTCACGAGACAATGGGCTTTGCGCAATTGACGTCGGTTCATATGTCTCTGCCATATGAGCGAGAACGCCACGCATACGCCCCATGTTCCTGTGCCTCTTTTGCAGGGTCTCGACGAGTTTCTCGTCCCCAAGTCTGAGCGATGCGGCGGCCGCAAGCGCATCAGACTGCGGACGAACCAATGTATCCATAAATTCACTGATTCTTCGGGCGGCCGGGATGGCACTCAGCGCCTCTACCTGCCGCGCATGTGTGTAGCAATAATGCCTCGCCGGATGCTCGATCATGTCGCGATGTCCCCGAGGGCAGCAACGCGGATCCCTGCAAGCATGCTGCCCTCGAACGCGAGTGGAGTGATCCAAAAAGGCAGACGCCTGTTCGCGACTTACGAGCATGTCCAAGCCCTGCAAATATACACGCGGCGCTAGAAGACGGGGACTTCCTCTCCGAGGATTACGCCAGCTCGAAGCTTTAAAGCCTTCAAACATCATGACGCCGTGAGCGATGCCCCCAACTGCCCCAAACGCGAGCGTCGCGAGTGAAGGCATGCCTGCTGCATGGTCAGCAATCAAAGGAGCGCCAATTTGGTGAAACGATTCGGCAGCTTCAATATAAGCTCTAACTTTTTCGCCAGTTGCATCCGCTCCAAAGTTCTCAATCTTCAACCAAAGAGCGTCCATTTCAACATCACGGAGACCAGCGATCAAAGCATCGCGTTCGGGAGCATTCCGCAATAGCTGCATCGGAATAGCCAAAGAATATATCAACGCCGTCCCGCCAGGGAGCAGTTCCCGCAGCCGAGTAGCCACACGACGATCGGTATCAAACCATGGATCGTTGATACTCGAAATAAGATGCGTCGGAGCGATAACGGCCGAAAGCCGATGCTCATCAACGAACTGAGCTATCTCATCCGCGCGACGCATCCCTTCTTGGCCTGAATAATCCGCAAGAACGGCTTGCCTACCAAGCCCCCAAGGCAAATCCCCTAGGCCGCGACTGAACCCTCCAACGAAAGCGGCAGGCTGCGATTTGGTATCCAGAATTACATCTAACCCTCGCTGCCCTGCTGTGGCGATTAATTCCCTGTGCCGATGCGCATGTTGCGCGTCGATTACCACACCTAGGTAAGACCGCTCACCACTAGCAAGCAAATCAGCGACCACCACGTGGTCGTTCCTACCGACACGAAGATAATGACCCAACCGTGCTGGCGACGGGCGAAGCCGGATCGGCCTAGGAAGCTGAACAACATTTGACATGGCATTCCCCTTGAGGAGATGCTTGACCATATACTTGACATTTCGATTGTCAAGTTGATAGGCATCTCAGTTCAATATTGGCCGCGCTTCAGCATAAGACCCTTTCCTACAATTAACCCATATGGTTCATTGTATCGGTTTCATCCAGCTGAAAGGACGAATCGATGGACGACTCCCGTTACGATCCCGCGCATTTCCCCGTCCCCGCCAGCTGCCACTGGACACCCCATCTCCAGCGCGAATTTCTGGAGGCGTTCGCTACCAACTAGTCGGTGAAGATTTCGGCGGCGAAGGTCGGCATGTCGCCGTCCGCCGTCTATCAGTTGAAGCAGCGACCCGAGGGGGCGGCGTTTCGGATCGGCTGCGCGGCGGCGGTGATGATCGCGCGGGCGCGGCTTGCCAATAGGCTGCTCGACCCCGCGATCTGCATCCGCTCGCCGCCGCCCAATAATTGACCGCGACGCGGTAAAATCACCGGAAATACTATGCCCTACACCGCTCCAATTACTCGGAAACCCCCGCAATGATTGACTTTTGCCCGAAAATATTCCATATAGTCTGCGCTAACGTCGCCTGCGACGGAAAATAGATGCCTCCGTGGCGGATACTTCCCTTCACACGCTACCAGCTCCGTCGGTGCTTTTGCCGATGGAATTTCGTTTTCGTGAAAGGAAACACCCCCATGCCGACCGGCACCGTAAAATTCTTCAACACCGACAAGGGCTATGGCTTCATCTCGAATGAAGATGGCTCGGGCGACGCGTTCGTCCACATCACCGCGGTCGAGCGCTCCGGAATGGCGACGCTGAACAAGGACCAGCGGATCAGCTATGATCTGGAGACCGACCAGCGCGGCAAGACGTCCGCGGTCAATCTCCAGTCGGCCTGATATTTGGCCAAGGAAGATATTCTCACCCTCGATGGTGTGATCGATGAAATCCTGCCCGACGCCCGTTTCGGCGTCGTGCTCGAAAATGGTCACCGCATCATCGCCTATACCGCCGGCCGGATGCGACGCTTTCGCATCCGGTCGGTCGTCGGCGACGCGGTTCGCGTCGAAATGACGCCCTATGACCTGACCAAGGGCCGCGTCGTCTATCGCGAACGCGGCAACGCGCCCGTCAACGGGCAACCGCGGCGGCGATGATCGCCGCCCGATTTATAAAAACAAGCAAAGACAAAAAGATAAAGATGATGACTACGACAATTGCACATACCCCGATTTTCCCGCGCCTCGCGGCGCTGTCGCTGGCCGGCAAGGCGATCGCGCCTGCCGCGCCGCGGCGCCGCTCGCCGACGCTGTCGCGCCGCGAACTCAAGCGGCTCATCGCCGACATGGTCGACTGATCGAACGGGGAGCAGCAGCGTGTCCGCCACCAGCGACTTCTATCTGACCCAGGCCGAGCATTGCCAGGCCGAGGCGGCGAAGAGCCCGCTGGAACAGGTGCGCGACCGCAATTTGCGTGCGGCGGCGGCGTGGCGCGCGATGGCCGACAAGGTCATCCGTGCCGAGACCGCCCGCGCCGAAAGGGAAAAAGGCTGACGCTCTGCCCCTCGCCTGCAAGCGCCACCAACCGGGCCGATCGGCTCGAAAGGAGACACCAGCGATGGACATGAACCAGCTCTTCCGCGACCACCAGATCGCGTTGATGAAGGCCGCGCGCGCGCGGCGCCGCGGGCTCGAACCGCGCGACCCGACGCTCTCGCGCCGCTGCGCCGACCGCATCGAGGCCTATCGCACCCGGCGCGGCATGGACGCCTATTTCGTCCAGCCCCTCAACGCTGGCTGCACTTCAGGTCGATGACGCGCATTTCCAGGTCGCTGGGATCGCCGCCCGCCCGCTCGACCTCTTCGTCGATGCAGCGCTGGCGCGCGGTGCCCGGTTCGGGGGCCGCGCGCCGCCGCGACAGGATTTCCAGCGCGGCGAGTTCGCGGCGCTCGGCGGGGCTCAGGTCGCGCACCGATTTTTCGCCGCGCATCAGCGCGGCATAGTTGCGCTGGGCGCGTTCATAGGGCGTTTCGGCCGCTGCGGGGGCCACCAGGCCAGCCGCCAGCACCGCCGCCAACAGGATCATGTGTCCGCCATGCCGCATCGTCCTTCTCCCTCGAATCGCCGGTCCGCCGGGACCGGGACAACCCTGCACCCCGCGGCGTTAACAGGCGGCAACGCGGCGGGTCAGCTCCCCTTTTTCTGCTGCGCCTTCGCCGCCTTGATCCCTTCGGCGAACTGCTGCTTGGTGACCTTCATCGCCAGCCCCTTGTCCGACACGAAAAAGGCGGCGCGCGGCATCGTGATGATGCCCGCCTCGGTCGCGAGCAGCGCGCCCTGCGGCCGCACCTCCTTGACCGTCGCGAGCACGTCCTTGCCGTCGGCGCTGCGCACCTCGACGCCGGGTTTCAGCGCGCCTTCGACCGCCGCGGCATCCTTTTCCGCCTCGTGCAGCACCGTCAGGATCTTCGCCTTCGGCGCTTTCAGCGCCGGGCCCTTGTCGCCCTGCGCGAACGCATCCTTGGGCACCACCAGCCCGTTGCCGTCGATCGATACCGCGACCTTGTCGCCCGCCACCTTGGCGATCGTGCCGATCTCTTCGCCGGCATTGTCATAGACTTTCGCGCCGGGGGTCAGCGTCGGTGCGGCGGCATCCTGCGCCAGCGCAGCGGGGGCGGCGGCAAGGGTACCGGCGGCGGCGAGGCACAGCGAAGCGAGCAAGCCGAGCGGCTTTGGCATGGAAATCTCCTGCGGGAACGGGATGGAAACCCGCCCCGTCTCACAGCGCGGCGGCGCTTTCCAATCCCCCGCTGCCGGGCCGTGCATCGCCCGCGACGGGTGGAGCCGTTCCGGGGGTCTAGCGGCCGCAGCCCTTCAACGCGACGCGCAGCGCGGCGCTCGCCCCGGTCAACGACGCCTGCCCTTCCAGCACGCCGTTGATGCGCAGATAGGCGGGATCGCGCCCCTGCTCAATCTGCGAAATCAACGGCGACCCCGACAGTCCGCTCTGCCAGAACGTCGCCTCGCGGTTGCTCTGGATCATCGCCAGATTCGTGGTGCGACCGTTGAAATTCCAGGTCAGCGTCACCGGCCGCTCGGTGATCGGCTTGACCGTCAGCATCGCGATCGCGGGCCGTCCGGCGTCGCAAAAGATGCTGAAGGACCGGATGCGCGGCGAGGCGGCGGCGTCGACATAGGCGAGCGGGGCCCGACCCTCGGCGGGGACGACCTCCCACGGCTTACCCGGCGCGGCGACCGCCCCCTCGGGTGGGCTGTTCGCCATCATCGCCGCGATGTCGCGGGGCAGCGGCAGGCGCGTCTTGCTGCCCGCCAGATAGACTTTCAGGCTGCCGCGGTCCCACAGCCCGACCTGTACCGCGCGCCGCCGCGGGTCGATCAGCACATAGGCCTGATCCTCGCCGCCCCGGTGCGGGGCGTTTCCGGAAAAATAATAGATGCCGCCCTCACGGTTCAGCGGCCCGGCGACCTGAAGATTGGCCTCCAGCGTGCCCAGCTTCGGCCCCATCAGGCTGCGCAGCGTCGCGGCGACCGGCCCGGCGCCGAACGCGTCGAAGCCGCCCTGATACTCGCCTTCGAGTGTCGCAAGATTGTTCCAGTCGAGCGGAACGGCGGGCGTCTCCGGGGCCGGGGGCGGCGCGGCGGGCACCGCAACCTCGGTGCCTTTGCACCGGATATAGGGCGCCGCCCGCACGAACGCGCCTTCGAACGGGTCGATCCGCTGGCCCTTGGGCACATAGGCCTCGACGAGCAGCGTCCCGCGCTTCTCGTCGGGGCTGATGGTCAACTGGACCATCCCGTAATCGTCCGCCGACTTGATAAAGGGGAAATAGACCCGGCTGATTCCCTGATAACTGTTGCCGAAAAAATTGGATGCCATCTCGGCCGGCTTGCCCGCCACGGTTCGGCCGTTGGCGGTAAAAGCAAAGCCGGCGTCGCCGATCGTGATCCGCGGTTCGCGGCTGCAATCGCCGCCCGGGGCATAGGTGCCGTAATCGGCCTCCAGCCCCACCCCTTTCAGGCTCGTCATCGGAACCGCCAGCACCGCAGCCGGGACGAGGGCACTCGCCGCAACCGCTCCGAAAATCCCCGCAATCCGCATCGCCGACTCCCTCGCTATCGCCGACCCTGACGCCAAGCTGGCACGAAATGCGATAAAGGGAAAGGCTGGCTCAGCGCATCGACAGAAAGGCGGTGATGGTCAGTCGCCCGGCGAGTGGGTCGGCGGAGAGCCGGGCACCGGGCGCAATCGCCCCGCTATGCAGGTTCCAGCTTCGATAGAGCAACGCCCGGTTGTAGCGCGCTTCGACGCTGTGCACGACTTCGAACGCCTCGGTATCGGCGGCGATATAGGCCGCATCGGGCTCCGGCTCGGCGTCGAGCGCCGCTAAATAGGCGGCGCGCCGCGCCTCGGTCACCGTCTCGAAATCGGTCGCCCGGTGCCGGAAAAAGGCCGTGCCGTCACCGCCGCCCGGCGACAGATAATGCACCAGCGCGATGCGATCGGGGGTGAAGGCATCGCAATGCGGCAGCCGCTGCGCCTTGTTCAGCGCGTCGGGCGGCGTGGTGACGATCGAAAAGCTCGCGTCGATCAGGCGCACCGCGCCGCTCCCCCCGAAAACCGCCCGCACCGCCGCGGCAATGATCGGTAGCTGATCATCGAGATAGGATCGCGGCAACGCGGCACGAATGCCGGGATAATGGTGCGGCGCCGGCTCGAAATCCGCCACCGCCGCGGCGTCGCGCAGCGCATCGGGGCGCGGCGCGAAATCGTCGAGGACGCACAGCGGCTGCGCCTCCGCGCCGATCGTCTCGACCTTCAGCGGCATTCCGCCTCACCGCCACAGGCCGCCGCACGGTCCAGCAGGTAATCGCGCTCGCGCTCGTTCGCGGTCAGCGCCGCCGCGGCCTCGAACGACGCTTTCGCTTCGTCGCGGCGCCCGGCGCGGAGCAGGAAATCGCCGCGAGCGGCCGGAAGCGGGGCATAGTGTCGAAGGAGGGCCTCGTCGGCGATCGCGTCTACCAGCGCCAGCCCCGCCTCGGGACCGAACGCCATGCTGTACGCGACCGCCCGGTTCAGTTCGACTACCGGCGACGGCATCACCCGCCCCAGCCGGTCGTACAGCGCCGCGATCCGTTCCCAATCGGTATCCTCGGCCCGCCTGGCCCGCGCATGGCATGCCGCGAGTGCCGCCTGCAGCGCATAGGGCCCGTCGGCGGCGCCCAGCGCCTCGACCCGCTCCAGCGCCGTCAGACCGCGCCGGATGAGCAGCTGGTCCCAGCGCGCCCGGTCCTGTTCGGGCAGCGGCACGAAGGCGCCGCCGGGACCGGCACGCGCCGCAAGCCGCGACGCCTGAATCTCCATCAGCGCGAGCAGCCCCAGCACCTCCGGCTCTTCCGGCATCAGCCCCGCGAGGATGCGCCCGAGCCGACGCGCCTCGGCGCAAAGCGGCGGGCGCACCAGGTCGGGCCCGCTTGTCGCCGCATAGCCTTCGTTGAAAATCAGATAGACGACCTCGAGCACCGACGCGAGCCGCGGCGCGCGTTCGCGGCCGCGCGGCACTTCGAACGCCACCCCCGCCTTCGCAATCGCCTTCTTGGCCCGCGTGATCCGCGCCGCGATCGCCGCCTCGTTCGACAGGAAGGCGCGCGCGATCTCCGGCGTCGTCAGCCCGCCGACGAGCCGCAGGGTCAGTGCTGCACGCGCCTCGGGCGACAGCACCGGATGGCATGCTGCAAAGATCAGCCCCAGCAGTTCGTCGCCCACATCGTCGTCGAGCCGCGCTTCGAGTTCCTCGATGCTCATGTCGCGCTCGCAGTCCGCCTCGCGGGCCATCTCGGCATGTTTGCGCTCCTGCATCGCGCTGCGGCGAAAGCCGTCGATCGCGCGCCGCTTCGCCGCCGCGGTCAGCCAGGCGCCCGGATTGGCGGGCACCCCCGCCTTCGGCCATTCGCCAAGCGCGAGCATCAGCGCGTCCTGCGCCAGCTCTTCGGCGCGATCGACGTCGCGCGTCATCCTCGCCAGTGTCGCAATGAGCCGCGCCCGTTCGATCCGAAAGGTCGCCTCGATGGCCCTATGGGTGGGGTCGGCCGCCATGCGCCCGGGTTAGAGGCGCATGGCGGGACCGGCAAGGGGTCAGCTCTTCGCCAGCTTCTCGCCGACGCCGTCGTGGATCGCGGCCGCTTCGGCCGGGATGACCTCGGCCAGATCCTCCATCTCGTAGAGCGGGCGAATCTCGATCTCGCTGGGGCCGAACATCGGATTGGGGCACCGCTTCACCCAGGCGACCGCCTCGTCCATATCCTTGACGTCCCACAGCCAATAGCCGGCGACCAGTTCGCGCGTCTCGGCGAACGGACCATCGATCACCGTCCGGCTCGCCCCGTCGAACGCGACGCGCTTGCCGGCCGAAGAGGGTTTCAGGCCGTCGCCAGCGACCATCACGCCAGCATTGACCAGTTCCTCGTTGAACTTGCCCATGTCGAGGAACATCTTGTCGAGTTCGGGCGAGGGCGTCATGCCCTGTTCGCTGTCTTCGGTCGCTTTCACGAACACCATTACGCGCATCTGTCATCTCCTCATTGGCGGGCCAAAAGCGGCCGCGTACCCACACGACGAACCGGCCCGCGCCAAATCGACAGCCCTTCCAAAAAAATTCACGCAGCCCTATCGCGCCTCGACCGCGTCGGCGTAAAGCGCCGGCGCTTCGCCGGGAAGCAGATAATCGTCGAACCAGATATGCGGCGCGGCGTCGGCCTCGGCGAGCCATTCGGCGACGAGCGGGTGCGCGATCACGGCCGCCAGCCACGCCGCGGTTCGCGGGAAGGCGGTGCAATCCGCGCGATGCCGCGCCAGCCGGATCACGGTCGGCGCGAGCATGAAATCGGCGAGTGAAACCGCGCCGAACACATAGGGCCCGTCCGACCGGCCGAGCAGCGGCTCCAGCGCCGCGAACAAGCGCGCCGCCTCGTCCTGCTCAGCCTCGCTCAGCGTGCGCTTATAGGGATAGAAGGCGCTCTCGAACGAAATCCGGCCGCAAATCCGCGACAGGCCGGCATGTTGCCATCCGATCCACGATCGCGCCTCGGCCCGGTCGAGCCGATCGGCCGGAAGCAGCGCGCCGCCCGCAACGTCGTTCGCATATTCCATGATCGCGATCGAATCGAAGATCGCCCGTCCGTCGATCGTCAGCGCGGGAACCGTCGCCGAAGGAGAGAATTGCCCCACCTGCGCGAGCCCGGCAAAACGCTGCGGTCTGCGGATATCGACGATCACCTCTTCGAATTCGACCTCGGCCGCGCGCAGCGCGAGCCAGGCGCGCATGGCCCAGCTCGAAGCATTGCGCGTTCCCGAATAAAATATGATCTGCGACATGGTGACGGGCTCCTCTCGAGTCGCTATTAATTTAATAGCGATCCATTGGCCCGGCAATCGGCGTGCGACGGGCTGCGCAGAAAGGGACGGCGATGACCGACGATATGGCAATTCCGCGCCCAGGGCGGCCGGTACGCGGGTCGCGCTCGGGTGCGCCGGTGATGGCACTCCTCGACCTGCTGGGGCGCCGCTGGGCACTCGGAATCCTCTGGGTGCTTGCCGAACGCGGGCCGCTCGCCTTCAATGCGCTGCAGGCGCAATGCGAGAGCATTTCGCCCGGCGTCCTCAATACGCGGATCAAGGAACTCAAACTGGCGAAGCTGATCGAAAGCGACGCAGGATGCTATCGCGTGACCGCGCACGGGCGCGCGCTGTTCGATCTGATCGCGCCGCTCGGCCAATGGGCGCGCGCCGAATGGAGCAAGGCACTCGAAGCGGAATAGCCTCAGCCTCCCCGCCCCCGCGCGTTTGCTGCAAAGCGCTGGCGATATTCCCCCGGCGACAGCCCGGTGATGCGGTGGAACAGCTTGCGAAAGGCGGCGGCGTCCTCATAGCCGACCCGCCAGGCGATCCGGTCGATCGCCTCGCGCGTGAATTCCAGCAATTCGCGCGCCTTGCCGATCCGCAGCTGCTGCCAATATTCGAGCGGCGTCATCCCCGTCGCCGCCTTGAAGCGGCGCTGAAAGGTGCGCTCCTCCAGCCCCGCTTCGTCCGCCATGTCGCGCACCGACACATGCCCGCCGGTGCGCGCCTGCAGCCAGTGCTGGACCCTGAGCACCGGCGCGTCGCCGTGCGTCATATTCGGCGCGAAGCTCGCATAGTTGCGCTGCTCGCGCCCGCCGGGCTCGATCAGCAGGAACCGGCTCGTCTCGATCATCACCGTCGGCCCCAGCAAGCGTTCGACGATCCGCAGGCCCAGGTCGGTCCACGCGAGCATCCCGCCCGCGGTCACGATATCGCCGTCGTCGACCACCATCCGGTCAATTTCCAGCTCGACCTCGGGAAAGCGGCCGCGAAACTGCTCCTCGAACGCCCAGTGGGTCGTCGCCGGCCGGCCGCTGAGCAGGCCCGCCGCCGCGAGCGCGAACGACCCTGCGCAGTTCGACGCGAGTACCGCCCCTTGCGCATGGTGGCCGAGCAGCCAGCGCGCATAGGGCGCGGCTTCTTCGGCGGTCAGCGGATGATCGAGGCTGCCGGGAACGATCAGTACCGCCGGCATGGTTGCTGCGTCTTTTTCGGCGTGGCTGTCGAAGACGCGCTGGAAGGCGCCGTCGGCGCACAACCGCCAGTGGCTCACCCGCAGCGGCGTGCGTCCGTGGTACCGCGCAAATCGGCTCGCCGTCGCGAACAATTCGGTCAGGCCGTGCACCGAACCGAGTTGGCAGTCGGGATAGAGCAGGATGCCGACTTCGGCGCCGGGTGCCTTCGATCCGTCATCGTCGCGGTCCATGCTCGCTCCTTGTCGTATTTGGCCCGCATAATGTCGTTTCCGCCAATCGCGCGCAAGCCCGGCCTCGCTTATCTCCATCCCATCGGCGGACGTCCCCGCCCGCCCGCACCGAAAGGAACCGCATCATGACCACGATCACGACCAAGGACGGCACCCGCATCTTCTACAAGGACTGGGGTCCGAAGGACGGACAGCCGATCGTCTTTTCGCACGGCTGGCCGCTCAGCGCCGACGCCTGGGACCCGCAGATGGTCTTTTTCGCCGGCAAAGGCTTTCGCACCATTGCCCACGACCGCCGCAGCCACGGCCGCTCGGATCAGGTCTGGGAGAACAACAGCATGGACCAATATGCCGATGACCTCGCCGAACTGATCGAGCAGCTGGACCTCAAGGACGCGATCCTCGTCGGCCATTCGACCGGGGGCGGCGAAGTCACCCGCTATATCGGCCGGCACGGGACGAGCCGCGTCGCGAAAGCCGCGCTGATCGGCGCGGTGCCGCCGCTGATGCTCAAGACCGAAGCCAATCCCGGCGGCCTGCCGATCGAGGTGTTCGACGACATCCGCAAGGGCACCTTCGACAACCGCGCCCAATTCTTCAAGGATCTCACCATCCCCTTCTATGGCTTCAACCGCGACGGGGCGACGGTGTCGGAGGCGCTGCGCGACGATTTCGTCCGCCAGGGCATGATGGGCGGCCTCAAGGGCGAACTCGACAGCATCCGCGCCTTTTCGGAGAGCGATTTCAGCGAGGACCTCAAGAGGTTCGACGTCCCGACGCTCGTCCTGCACGGCGGCGACGACCAGATCGTCCCGATCGGCGCCTCGGCCCACGCGACCGTCAAGATCGTCAAGAACGCCGTGCTGAAAGTCTATGAAGGCGGCAGCCACGGCCTCACCGCGGTCGAGCAGGACCGGTTCAACGGCGACCTCCTCGACTTTATCGAAAGCTGATCGCATCTCGAGACATCGGGACGGGAGGGGCGGCTGTCGGGCCGCCCCCCCCTTGCCGCATTCGATTGGACGGACGCGCCCCGGCCCCTATATCGGGCGTCATGGACTCCACCCGCCCCAAGCTCGTCATCCGCAATTCCGAAACCCGCGACGCCGCTGCGATCGCGCGCCTGACCGCAAAGGTCTACGGCCGCGCCGAAGCCTATACCGCGGCGCAGATTCGCGGCCAGATCAACAATTTCCCCGAAGGCCAGTTCCTCGCCGAATATGAAGGACAGGTCGTCGGCTTTTGCGCGACGCTGATCGTTCCGGAATCCGTCGCGATGCGGGATCATCGCTGGACCGCGATCAGCGGCGGCGGCTTCGGCACCAGCCACGACCCCGATGGCGACATCCTCTATGGCATGGAGGTGTGTGTCGATCCCGATTACCGGCGGCTGCGCATCGGCCAGCGTTTCTATCGCAAGCGGCAGGAGCTCTGCCAGGCGCTCGAGCTACAGGGGATCGCCTTCGGCGGCCGCATGCCCGGCTATGCGCGCCGCCGCCGTAAATTCCCCGAACCCGAAGCCTATCTCGACGCCGTGCTCGACAAGCAGTTTCGCGATCCGGTCATCAATTTTCAGGTCAACCAGGGCTATCAGGTCAAGGGCGTCCTCCACGATTATCTGCCCAGCGACCGCGAAAGCGGCGGGCACGCCGTGCTGATGGTCTGGGAAAACCCGCTCGCCCCGCCGCGCGAGGAAGCGACCGGCAAGGCGCGCGGCTCGGCGCCCGACCGCTTGCCCGCGTCGGTGCGCGTCGCGACGGTCCAGTTCCAGATGCGCGGCATCGACCGCATCGAGCAGTTCGAGGAACAGGTCGAATATTTCGTCGACGTCGCCGCCGACTACGCCGCCGATTTCGTCGTCTTTCCGGAACTTTACACGCTTGAGCTGCTGTCGATCGAAAAGGACAAGCCGGCGCCGGAAAAGGCGATTCAGAAGATAGCCGACTATACCGATCGCTATATCGAGTTCATGGAAAAGCTCGCGGTCAGCTATAATATCAACATCGTCGGCGGGTCGCACCCGACGCGGGTCGAGGGCGGCGACATCCGCAACATCGCCTATGTCTTCCTGCGCGACGGATCGGTGCACCGGCAGGAAAAGCTGCACCCGACCCCGTCCGAGCGCCGCTGGTGGAACATCAAGGGCGGCTACGGCGCCGACGCGATCAACACCGACTGCGGCCCGATCGGAGTGATGATCTGTTACGACAGCGAATTTCCCGAACTCGCGCGCCACCTCGTCAATCAGGGCGCGATGATGCTCTTCGTCCCCTTTTGCACCGACGAGCGCCGCGGATACCTCCGCGTCCGCTATTGCTGCCACGCGCGCGCGGTCGAGAATCAATGCTATGTCATCACCTCGGGCGTCGTCGGCAATCTGCCGAACGTCGAGAATATGGACATCCACTATGCCGAAAGCGCGATCCTGACCCCGTCGGACTTCGCCTTCGCGCGCGACGGCGTCGCCGCCGACACCGCCCCGAATACCGAGACGATCGCGATCGCCGATTTGAGCCTCGCCGACCTCCTCACCAGCCGCCAGAGCGGCGCGGTGCAGAATCTGCGCGACCGCCGCTTCGACCTCTACCGCGTCGACTGGAAGGACCCCGCGGCGCCGGGCATCGGCTCGCGGTAAACAGGAGAACCAGGGACATGACACCGCCCTTCACGCTGCGCGGTCTCGACCATATCGTCCTGCGCGTCGTCGACCTCGACCGGATGCTGGAATTCTACAAACAGGTGCTCGGCTGCACCGACGAGCGCGCGCAACCCGAAATCGGCCTCCACCAGCTCCGCGCCGGCAGCGCGCTGATCGACATCGTACCCGTCGACGGAAAGCTCGGCGCGATGGGCGGCGCACCGCCGGGACGCGAAGGCCGCAACGTCGATCATTTCGCGCTCGCGATCGAACCGTTCGACGAGCCCGCGATCCGCACCCACCTCGCGCACCACGACGTCGCGGTCGAACAAGCCGGCCAGCGCTACGGCGCCGAGGGTGAAGGGCCGTCGATCTACATCAGCGATCCCGAGGGCAATATCGTCGAACTCAAAGGCCCGGCGAGCGGCGGCTAGCTGCGACGTCGGCGGGGCTGGCATATGGGAAGACGATGGCGGCTTGCGACCGCTTGCGGACATCGAAATCCTCCCCGCTTGCGGGGAGGGGGACCGCCGCCGAAGGCGGTGGTGGAGGGGGCTTTTGGCCTGACGCGCCGCGGAAGGACGCCAGCCCCCTCCGTCAGCGCTCCGCGCTGCCACCTCCCCGCAAGCGGGGAGGATCGTCCGCTCCCCACCCCGTGCCAGCCATTCGCTGCCACTTCGGCTGCAACGACAGCAAGCGACCGGAGGTGGACCTTTACCTCATCGTCATCCCGGCGAAGGCCGGGATCTCGCCGGTGCCGAAATCCGCTAGCTTGAGATCCCGGCCTGCGCCGGGATGACGGATAGGGGACAGTCCGCGTCCCACCCCAAATCCGACATCCGCCGCAAAAAACCGCTGTCCTACATTATCCGACTGTGCCAGCCTTCGTCCCGGCTCTTTCGATAGGTAGAAAAAAACGGTCACGGTTTCCGCATGCGAACGGACGCCGGCGCGGCGGGTTCGCCGAACGCGGCCTCACAAGGCTGAACTTTGCTGAACTTTGAAACGACGCCTCCGCGGCCCGCAATAACCGAACGCGGCAAGGGCAACGGGCCACCCCAAAAGCCGCCGGCACCCCCCATACACCATCCCCCTTGCACCGCTTTCCGTTTACGTTAAGGTCAGGTCCAAACAGCAACCGGAGAGTGACACATGGCCCTTCCCCCCGTCTTCGACCGCCTGCGCCTGCCCGTCATCGGCTCGCCGCTCTTCATCGTTTCCGGCCCCGACCTCGTCATCGCCCAGTGCAAGGCGGGGATCGTCGGCAGCTTTCCGGCGCTCAACGCGCGGCCGCAGTCGCTGCTCGACGAATGGCTGCACCGCATTACCGAGGAACTCGCGGCGTGGGACCGCGACAATCCCGACCGCCTTTCGGCGCCCTTTGCGGTCAACCAGATCGTCCACCGCTCGAACGACCGGCTCGAGGCCGACATCGCGACGTGCGAGAAGTGGAAGGTGCCGATCACCATCACCTCGCTCGGCGCGCGCGAGGAGCTCAATCAGGCGGTGCACGGCTGGGGCGGCATCACCCTCCACGACGTCATCAACGACCGTTTCGCGCGCAAGGCGGTCGAAAAGGGCGCCGACGGCCTGATCCCCGTCGCCGCGGGCGCGGGCGGCCATGCCGGGGTGCAGTCGCCCTTCGCGCTGGTGCAGGAAATCCGCAGCTGGTTCGACGGCCCCGTCGCGCTGTCGGGCGCGATCGCGCACGGCCGCTCGATCCTCGCCGCCCAGGCGTGCGGCGCCGACCTCGCCTATATCGGCAGCGCCTTCATCGCCTGTGCCGAGGCCAATGCCGACGAAGGCTACAAGAACGGCATCGTCGAGGGCCGCGCCGCCGACATCGTCTATTCGGACCTCTTCACCGGGGTCCACGGCAATTATCTGCGCGGGTCGATCGTCAACGCCGGGCTCGACCCCGACAATCTGCCGCAGGGCGACCTCAAGACGATGAATTTCGGCTCGGGCGGCAATACGAAGGCAAAGGCGTGGAAAGACATCTGGGGCTCGGGCCAGGGTATCGGCTCGGTCGAAGCCGTGCGCCCCGTCGCCGATTTCGTCGATCAGCTCTCCGCCCAATATCGCGACGCCTGGCGCGAACTTCAGGATAAATATATCGGCTGACGCCTCGGGTCCCGACCCTAATCGCCGTACAGCCGGTCGATCGCATCGTCGAGATAGGGTCGGTCGGCGAACAGCCGCATCGGGTCGCGGCGATTGAGCCAGAAGCCAAGCCCGTGGCGGTCGGTCAGCGCGCGGCGCATCGTATCCTGCAACAGCCGCAGGCGCATGATCGCGGTCGTGGTGGCGCGGCACTGGACCGAAGGCGCCTCGCCCGCGAAATGCGCGCGGATACACTCGACCCGCGCGGCGACGACATCGCTATAGCCGGGATGCGGGCCGCGATGCAGCGCATGTCCCGACCGGAGCGCCGTCCGCTCGCTCGCCGGCAGCACGACGCCATTGAGGTCGAAACGGTGCAGCGCAAAGCCGCCGCTGGCCAGCATCTCGAACATCGCGGCCATCTGCGGCCGGGCAAGGAGCGCGATCGGGATCAGATGATGCCGCTGGAACCCCGGTGCGACTGGCGCCGCGCCCCGCCAGCGCCGTCGATAGCGGGTCGGCCGGCGCACCGACGCCATCACCCCCCTCGGTCGAACGCGACCTTGACGATCGCCGCCCGGTCTTCGGGATCCGGGGGCATCAGCCGCACCCGCTCACCCGCATGCAGCCCCGGCGCGGCCTGCTCGCGGACCACCGGGCCGTTCAGCATCGCGTCGATCGCAAGCCGCGCGAGCCGTTTCACCATGTCGGCGACCGTCCAGCCCGCCGGAACCGCCGCCTCCAGCTCCTGCCCCGTGAACAGCGAAAGCCCGCGCGTTCGCATGCGCTCGCCGGCCTCCTCGCCCCTGCGGCGAAAGGCGACGAGATGCAGTACCGGCGGCATCCCGCTCGCCTGCATCTCGGCGATCGACGCGCGCAGCTGTGGGGCGTCGGACCACAGCCGCGCCGCCGACCAGAAGAAATGGCTCGCATCGAACAGGTCGATCAGCAGCACGATCATCTTGAACGCATCGTCCAGCGTCGCGCCGTCCCGGGCGAGATCGCCCTCGAACGCCAGGTTCCAGCATGTCCCCGCGTCGCGCCACGCCGCGGGCAGGGTCGTGGCGAGCGAGCTCGTCGCGGGGTAGCCCGGATCGGCCTGGATCAGTTCGTCGGGGCCGGCCCGGCGGAGCAGCGCCGTGACGGCACCGAAGCGCACCCGCGCCGACGGCCCGCCGCCGCTATCCGCCTCGCGGGGATCGAGCCCCATCCGCCGCAGCGCAGCGACCAGCGCCTCCTGCGAGGGAAGCGGCAGCGCAGAGGCGACGATCAGGGCGTGGGACATATCGGACACCGGCACTTCTCCCGCGCACAGGATGGGCCCTGCATCGCAAGATCGCCGCGGGGGATCAAACCCTTATTGGTCCGGTCTGGCAGGCATCGGTGCCGCCGCGCGTCAGATCGCCACCTGGCTGCCCAGCTCGACCACCCGATTCGTCGGCAGCCGGAAATATTCCATCGCGCTTTCCGAATTGCGCAGCATCCACGCGAACAGCTTTTCGCGCCAGATCGGCATTCCCGGCGACTTGGCGGCGATCAGCGTCTGGCGTGACAGAAAGAAACTCGTCTCCAGCATCTTGAACTCGCCCCCGCATCCGGTGACGCGCTTCAGCGCCTCCGGCACGTCGACCGGCTGCATGAAACCATAGTGCAGGACCATCCGGTGGAATCCCTTGCCCAGGTCCTTGAGCTGGCACAATTTCTCTTCGCGGACGAACGGCACGTCGGCGATCTTGATCGTCAACAGGATGATCCGCTCGTGCAGCACCTTGTTGTGCTTCAGATTATGAAGCAACGCGTGCGGCACACCGTCCGACGAAGAGGTCATGAACACCGCGGTGCCCGGCACGCGGGTGGCGCTGTTCGCCGCCGATTTGACGAACACCGGGATCGGCATCGCGCCGTCCGCCATTTCCTGCTGCATCAGCTTGCGGCCGCGCGACCAGGTGGTCAGCATGGTAAAGATCGTCAATCCGATCGCCAGCGGCACCCAGCCGCCGTCGGGCACCTTGATCAGGTTCGCGCCGAAATAGGCGATGTCGACGACGAAGAACAGCGCAAGCAACGGCACCGCCTTCCACGCCGGCCATTTCCACAGCGCGAACAGCACGACGCACATCAGGCAGGTGTCGATGAACATCGCCCCCGTCACCGCGATGCCATAGGCCGCGGCGAGGTTGCTCGACGATCCGAAGAACAGGACCAGGATGATCACCATCGTCATCAGGAACCAGTTGACGACCGGGATATAGATCTGCCCCGCCGCCGACGCGCTGGTGTGTTCGACGCGCAGGCGCGGGATGAAACCGAGCTGGATCGCCTGCTGGGTCAGCGAGAAGGCGCCAGAGATCACCGCCTGGCTCGCGATGATCGTCGCGAACAGCGCCAGGATCACCACCGGCACGCGCCAGGCGTCGGGCATCATCAGGAAAAAGGGATCCTGGATCAGGCCCAGCCGCGTGCCCATGTCGGCCTCGAGCACCATCGCGCCCTGCCCCATATAGTTCAGCATCAGCGCGGGCAGCACGAAGCACAGCCAGCTCATTCCGATCGGCGCGCGGCCGAAATGCCCCATGTCGGCATAGAGCGCCTCGGCGCCCGTTACCGCCAGAACGACCGCGCCGAGCGCGATGAAGGCGGTAAAGCCGTCGAGGTAGAAGAAACGTAGCGCGTTGAGCGGGTTGAGCGTCTGGATGATGATCGACGGATGATCGACGATATGCATCACGCCCAGCACCGCGAGCATCAGGAAATAGCCGAGCATGATCGGGCCGAACAGCGCCCCGACCTTCGCCGTCCCGCGCGATTGCAGCGCGAACAGCCCGATCAGGATCGCCAGCGCGATCGGCACGATATACGGCTGGAATCCCGGATTGACGTAGTTCAGGCCCTCGGTCGCCGACAGCACCGACATCGCCGGGGTGATCATGCTGTCGCCATAGAACAGCGCGGTCGCGAACACGCCGAGCAGGATGATCGGCCATGTCCAGCGCGCCTCGCCCGACGAGCGGCTGATCAGCGCGAGCAACGCGAGGCTGCCCCCCTCGCCCTTGTTGTCGGCCTTCATGATCGTCAGCACATATTTGAACGTGACGACCAGCATCATCGACCAGAAGACCAGGCTCAGCACGCCATAGATGTGCAGGCGGTCGGGATCGATCGAATGATGCCCGGCAAAGGTTTCGCGAAAGGCGTAGAGCGGGCTCGTCCCGATATCGCCGAAGACCACGCCAACCGCGCCGACCGCAAGCTTCAGCTTGCCATCGCCGTGATGGCCGTGGCCGTGATGGCCCGAATGGGCGGCAAGCGCGGCGCTATCCGCGCCGGCCGCCGCCTGTTGCGACTCAGCAGTCATGGCGCGCCCTTTAGACGAGCCGGAGGAAATACAACAGGGGCGATCATGGCCCCGCCGATGCGTCGGCGGGCAGGCCCGGCCCCATCGCCCGATGCAACTGGTCGAGCCGCATCTCCAGGTCCGGGCGCCACGGCGCGTCGTCGGGGCTGCGCGCGAGAAGGTCGCTCCACACGCGATCGGCGCCCTGCAAATCGCCGCTCTGCGCCATCGCGAGCCCTGCAAAAAACGGCGGCGCGGGGTGCGAGGGATCGCGCTTCGCCGCTTCGTCGAAGGCCAGCGCGGCGGCCGGCGACATCACGCCGCCGCCATGCGCGACAAGCGCATTGCCAAGCGCGACCCACAGGTCGACATTGTCCGGATTGCTCTCCAGCCCCTTTTCGAGCGTCTGGGCTGCAAGCTGGGTCTTCCCCGTGCGCGCGAAACCGTCCGACATGGCGAGCCATTTCGCGGCCGGGCCAAAGCGGTCGGCCATCCCCTGCCGCGTGTCGGTCAACGCGTCGCCAAAGCTTTCGGGGTCGGACCGCACGACCGGCTTGCCGGGCAGCGACGGGCTCCCCTGCAAGGCATAGCCCGCGAGCCCGAGCATGATCGCCGCCGCCGCGAGCGGGCGCGATGCCGCCGGCAGCTTGCCCAGCCAGACCAGGCTGAGGGCGGTCAGCGCCGCGGCGAGCAATATCCACGCCCAGATCATGGCTCCTCGCCTTCGCCGCCGCGCAGCCGCCCAAAGGCGAGCCACAATCCGATCGCGAGGAACAGCAGCGGCGCCAGCCATAGCAGCGCCGTCGCGCCGTCGAAGGGCGGGTCATAGCTCACCCAATTGCCATAGCGCGCGACCAGCCATTTGCGGATCGCATCGGGGCTCTCGCCCGCCGCGATCTTGGTGCGAACCTCGTGCCGCATATCGCCGGCGAGCGGCGCGTCGCTGTCGGCGATCGATTGTCCCTGGCACACCAGACAGCGCAGCGTCTCCATCAACGCCTTGGCCTCGGCCTCCTTCGCGGGGTCGGCGAGCTGCTGATAGGCATAGGGCGCCGGCGGCAGCCGATCCTGCGCGGCCGCAGGGAACGCGATGCCGAGGAAAAGAACGGCGAACCAGAAAGCCAATGCACCCCTGCGAAGGCAGGGGTGCATCTCCGACCCTCTCGCTACAACGCCGCCGGACG
Source organism: Sphingopyxis sp. CR5 (assembly GCF_059693785.1). Classification (NCBI taxonomy): domain Bacteria; kingdom Pseudomonadati; phylum Pseudomonadota; class Alphaproteobacteria; order Sphingomonadales; family Sphingopyxidaceae; genus Sphingopyxis; species Sphingopyxis sp. CR5. Next base: position 19,916 of record NZ_JCATIE010000013.1, read on the forward strand.
CATCGTCACGCAAGGGCGGAAGATGGACCCCTGCTTTCGCAGGGGTACGGCGATGCCCAAATGCGCTCACTTCATCGCCTCCAGCTTCGCCATGATGCGCGGCACATCGTCCTGCAAAATCACGCCCTGAATCTGCTCGCGGATGACTCCCTTGCCGTCGACCAGAAAGGTTTCGGGGACGCCCGAGGATCCGAGCGCGATCTGCACGCTGCTCTGCACGTCCGATCCGATGCGGTCGAAGGGATTGCCATTCTCCTGCAAAAAGGCGGCGACGTCCTCGGGCCGGTCGCGGATCGCGATCCCGTCGATCGGCACCCCTGCGGCGTGCAGCGCCTCGAGCTGCGGCGCCTCGGCGCGGCACGGGATGCACCAGCTTGCAAAGACGTTGACCAGCCGCGGCTTGCCGTCGGCAAGATCGCTGCTCTTCAGCCCCGCGACGCCTTCGGTCGCGGGCGGCAGGTCGAACAGCGGCATCGGCTTGTCGATCCATTGCGATTCGATCAGCGTCTCGGCGGGCACCGTCAGCCGATAGACGAACGCCCCGAACAGCAGCGCCATGATCGCGAGCGGTACGAAGAGGACCCAGCGCGACCTCATGCGAAACGCTCCCCTAGCTTGCGCGCGCGTCGGGCCCGCCAGATCGCGAGCAATTGCGCGCGCCCCAGCATTGCCATCGCCGCGCCGATCGCGATCAGCGCGCCGCCGAGCCATATCCACCACACCAGCGGCTTCCACCACAGGCGCAGTTGATAGCGCTGCGCCCCGTCGGCGCCGGTCACCGGCTGCCCGAGCACCGCGTAAAGCTGCCCGCCCGGCCGCGTCAGCAGCGCCGCCTCGTTCGTCTCGGTCGGCGCTCCGCCCATCAGCCCCGGGAAAGTCCGCGCCGCCGGATGCAGCACGAACCGGTCGCCCGCCGGCGTCGATGCGACCAGCGTCCCCCTGACCGCGGTATAGTTCGGCCCGGCGATCGGCTCGACGCCTTCGAACGCCACCGAAAAATCGGCGACCCTCACCGTCTCGCCCGGCGCCGCGGCGACGAGCCGTTCCTTGATGAAGGCGCTCTCGGCCGCCATCCCGGCGAGCGCGACCGCGACCCCGAAATGTGCGACGACCATGCCCCAGACCGGCAGCGGCGTGCGGCGGAGGTTACGCTTCCACAGCGGCGCCAGGCTCGCGACCGCGACGATCGCGGCGACCGTCATCCCGAGCAGCGGCAGCACGCCGACCGATCCACCGAACAGGATGAGGCCGAACAGCACCGCCGCCCCGGCGAACAGCGCCAGCGGCAGCCGCGACCAGAGCGTGCGCCCGTCGTCGCGGCGCCAGCGCAGCAGCGGCCCCGCGACCATCACCAGACACAGGATCAGCGCGAGCGGCCCCGCGACCTTGTTGTAATAGGGCGGCCCGACCGAAATCTTTTCGCCCATCGCCTCGGCCACGATCGGATAGAGCGTGCCGAGCAGCACGAGCGCGAGGATCGTCGTCAGCAGCAAATTGTTGATCACGAGCGCGCCCTCGCGGCTCAACAGCGCGAATGTCTTGCCCTCGGCGACCGTCCCGGCGCGCAGCGCGAACAGCATCAGCGCCCCGCCGATATAGATCGCCATCAGCACGAGCAGAAAAGTGCCGCGCTCGGGATCGACGGCAAAGCTGTGAACGCTGGTCAGCAGCCCCGAACGCACGATGAAGGTGCCGACCATCGACATCGAAAAGCCGATCACCGCGAGCATCACCGTCCAGACGCGCAGCGCGTTGCGCGTCGCGGTCACCGCGACCGAATGGAGCAGCGCCGCTCCCGCGAGCCACGGCACCAGAGACACATTCTCGACCGGGTCCCAGAACCACCAGCCGCCCCAGCCAAGCTCGTAATAGGCCCAGTAACTGCCGGCGGTGATGCCCAGCGTCAGGAAAATCCAGCTCCCGAGCACCCACGGCCGCATCGCACGCGCGAACGCCGGACCGATCTCGCGCGTCACCAGCGCCCCGACCGCGAAACTGAACGCGACCGACAATCCGACATAACCGACGTAAAGCGTCGGCGGGTGGAACGCCAAACCCGGGTCCTGCAACAAGGGATTGAGCCCCTGCCCGTCGGGCGGCGCGATGGGCAGCCGGTTGAACGGGTTCGACGAAAACAGCAGGAAGGCAAAGAAGCCGAGGCTCAGCGCCGCCTGCGCCGCGAGCGTCGCGATCAGCGTATCCTCGCGCAGCCTTTTTTCGAACAGCGCGACGAGCCCCCCCGACAGGCCCAGGATCGTCAGCCACAGCAGCATCGATCCTTCGTGATTGCCCCACGCGCCCGCGACCTTGAACAGCATCGGCTTCAGGCTGTGGCTGTTGCGCGCGACGAGTTCGACCGACATGTCGGACCGCGCGAACAGCGCGATCAGCAAGGCGAACGACGCCGCGGTCAGCGCCCCCTGCGCGACGCTCGCGGGTCGCACCAGCGCCGCAAGCTCGCCCCTGCCGCTGCGCACGAACAGGATGCCCGCGACCAGCGACAGGCACGCCAGCGCCGCCGCCATCCACAGCAGCGCGAGGCCGAGTTCGGCGATCATTGCGCTACCTCGTCCGCCACGAACCGGGAACGCAAAACCCTCATTCCCCCGCGGCCCCCGTCATATCCTTCGGCATGTCGCCCATCTGCGGCGGCATATAGCGCTCGTCATGCTTGGCAAGGATGCGGTCGGCAACGAACACGCCGTCGGCGCGCATCCGGCCGTCGGCGACCATGCCCGCCTTTTCGGCGAACAGGTCGGGGACGATGCCGGTGAACTGCACCGGCACCGACGCCTTGCCGTCGGTCGCGACGAAGCGGATCGTCACCCCGTCGCCCAGCCGTTTCAGGCTGCCCGCGGCGACCATGCCGCCGAGCCGCATCGGCTCGCCGACCTTCGCGTGGCCGCCCGCGACCTCTTCGGGGGTGCGGAAATAGGCCGCCTCGTCGCGCAGCGCGCTCGCTCCAAGCACCCCCGCGCCCGCCACCCCGGCGAGCGCGACGAGCGCGAGGATCAGCCGTTGATGTTTCGCCTTCATTCGCGATTCCTGCGCAACGCGTCGCTGCGCCTTTCGGCTTTGCGCATCGCCTGCCAGCTATGCCACAGCACCGCGCCGGTCAAAAGCGCGCTCAGCGCATAGGCAGCCGCGACATAGGCCCATTGGCCGCCCCCGCTGATCACCCCCGTCACCGCCTCACGCCCCCTCGTCGTCGGCCAACCGCCGCAGCCGCGCCGCGACGCGGTTGTCGGCGATGATCCGCCGCATCCGCATCAACACGATCGCGCCGAACAGCAGCGAGAAGCCCAGCACCGTCAGCCCGAGCGGCCACAGCATCGATCCGTCGATGCTCGACCCGCGCAGCGTGATGCTCGGCCCCTGGTGCAGGCTGTTCCACCACACGACGCTGCGGTTGATGATCGGAATGTTGATCGCGCCGACGAGCGCATAGATGGCGGCGCCGCGCGACAGCGACCCGCCGCGCCCCTGTCCTTCGTCGCCCGTCGTCAGCGCCAGAAAGCCGGCATAGAGGAACAGCAGGACCAGCATCGACGTCATCCGCCCGTCCCATTCCCACCAGGTCCCCCACGTCGGCTTGCCCCAGATCGAACCCGTCGCCAGGCACAGCGCGGTAAACAGCATCCCGGGCACCGCGATCGCGCGCGCGGCGATCCCGGCGAGCGGGTGGCGCCAGACCAGTTGGACCAGGCCGGTGACCGCCAGCGCGCTCCAGCCGCCCATACCCAGCCACGCCGCCGGCACATGGACATACAGGATGCGCGCGGTTTCGCCCTGCTTGTAATCGCCGGGCACCATCGTCAGGCCAGCCCACGCCCCGCCGAACAGCAGCGCAAGGCCCAGACCGAGCAGCCAGGGCGTCAACGGACGGGCAAGGGCCAGGAAACGGGTCGGATTCGCATAGGCGTGCATCGCGCGCCGGCTTTAGGCGAGCGAAGGGCGGTGGTCCAGCCAATTGCGCGCGGCGATGTCGCGTAACAATGGTATCGATACCTTTGATAGTTTGAAATTTCATGTCGCACTGCGGGATCGCACTGTGGCGTAATAATCACAGCTTGCACAAAAATGTAATAAATCGTCGCCCGCTCGTCGAATTGGGGTGGCGCGATTTCCGACCGGGGGGAAGTCTGTACGCGGGCTGCAACAACAACAGGGAACCAATATGCGCAAAGCCACTCACACATCGATCCTCGCTCTGACTGCCGCCGTCGCCGGGGGTGGGTGGAGCCTGCCCGCCTTCGCTCAGGACGCCCCGGGCACCGACGATGCCGAAAGCGCGACGATCATCGTCACCGGAACGCGCCGGACCGACCGGACCGTCGCCGACAGCACGGTGCCGATCGACGTCATCTCGGCCGACTCGCTCCAGAACAGCGGCACGACCGAAACCAACCGGCTGCTCAACCAGCTCGTCCCCTCGTTCAACTTTCCCCAGCCGTCGCTGACCGACGGCACCGACTCGCTGCGCCCTGCGACGCTGCGCGGCCTGGCGCCGGATCAGGTGCTCGTCCTCGTCAACGGCAAGCGCCGGCATCTCTCGTCGCTGCTTAACCTCAACGGCTCGGTGGGCCGCGGGTCGGCGGGTGTCGACATGAACACGATCCCGCCGATCGCGATCGAACGGATCGAGGTGCTGCGCGACGGCGCCGCCTCGCAATATGGGTCCGACGCGATCGCGGGCGTGATCAATATCCAGCTCAAAAAGAGCGTCGGTGGCCGCGCACAGATCAGCTACGGTAAATATATCACGACGATGGAAGGCGTCGATCAGGTCGCCAGCGTCTCGCCGACGCTGACCGACGATCCCAACGAAAATCCGGTGATCGCCTTCACCGGCAAGGATCGCAAGCGCCGCGACGGCGGGACGCTGACGATGGCGACCAACATCGGCCTGCCCGTCGCGGGCAACGGCTATCTGAACTTAACCGCCGAATATAAGGACCGATCGCCGACGAACCGTTCGGGTCCCGACCTGCGCCGCAACTATGCCGCGGCGGGCGATCCGCGCGAAACGACCTTCAACCGCTACGAACATCGCTATGGCGACGGCGAATCGAAGGACATGAACTTCTTCTTCAACGCCGGCATGGACGTCGGCGCCGACTGGCAGCTGTACAGCTTCGGCAGCTATGGCGTGCGCGACGGCAATGGCGCGGGCTATTATCGCCGCGCGCTCGACTCGCGCAACGCCGACTGGGCCAATGGCGGCCAGCCCTATTACCCCGACGGCTTCCTGCCTCTGATCACCAGCACGATCCACGACATCGGTATCGTCGGCGGGCTGCGCGGCCAGGCCGGGGCATGGAACCTCGACCTGTCGATCAACTATGGCAGCAACCGCCTCGATTACGGGGTCGAAGACAGCTTCAATGCCTCGCTGGGCGGCCTCGCCAGCCCCCGCAAATTCGATGCCGGCGGGCTCCGGTCGGGCCAGACCTCGGTCAATCTCGACGTGACGCGCGATCTCGATATCGGGTTCGGCGATGCGACGCTCGCCTTGGGCGGCGAATGGCGGAACGAGAATTACAAGATCGTTCCGGGCGAAGAGGCGAGCTACATCGCCGGCCCCTATACCTTCTCGAACGGCGCGGCGCCGGGCGCACAGGTCTTCCCCGGCTTCGCACCCTCGACCGCGGTCGACGCATCGCGCGACAGCTTTGCGGGCTATGTCGAACTCGACACCGACATCGGCGACATGTTCAATATTCAGGCCGCCGGCCGCTACGAACATTTCTCCGATTTCGGCGATACGGTGAACGGCAAGCTCGCCGCCCGCTTCGAGCCGATCGACGGCCTCGCCTTCCGCGGCTCGATCTCGACCGGCTTCCGCGCGCCGGGCATGGCACAGCAATATTTCTCGACCACGTCGACCAACAATGTGGCGGGAGTCGGACTGATCGAGATCGGGACCTTCCCGGTCGGATCGCCGATCGCGGTCGCACTCGGCGCACAGCCGCTCAAACCCGAAAAATCGGTCAACATCGGCGGCGGCGTCGTCTTCACGATGGTGCCGGGCCTCAACGTCACCGTCGACTATTACAATATCAAGATCAACGACCGCATCACGCTGACCGAGAACCTTCAGGGCGCCGATGTCGTCGCGATCCTGCAGGCGGCGGGCGTCAACGGCACCTCGGCGCGCTTCTTCATCAACGGCATCGACACCCGTACCCAGGGTCTCGACGTCGTCGCCAGCTACCGCCTGCCCGACATGGGGATCGGCAAGGTAACGCTCAGCGCGGGCTACAACCTCAACGATACCAAGATCACCGACCGGCGCACGTTCAGCGGCTTCACCGCCGACCGGCTGTTCGCGCGGTCGGAAAGCTTCCGCCTGACCGATGGCCAGCCGTCGAACAAGCTCAACGTCGGGCTCGACTGGGAATCGGGGCCGGTCGGGATGACGCTGCGCGGCAACCGCTATGGTTCGGTCTTCCTGCCCGTCGGCAATGTCAGCGACATCACCGTCGGCAAGGGCGAGGCGCCGGGCGACCTCACGCTGACGCCGAAATGGGTCGTCGACCTCGAACTGCGTTTCCGGCCGATCGACGCAGTCCAGGTCGCGGTTGGCGCGAACAACCTGCTCGACGAATACCCAGACCGCACGCCCTATGGCACGGTCGACGGCTATAACTACGGGCTGCTCAACAGCTTCCTGCCCTATTCGTCCTTCTCGCCCTTCGGCTTCAACGGCCGCTTCGTCTACGGGCGCGTCTCGGTCGACTTCTGAACGACCGGAGGTCCGAAAAAATCGGCGAGGCCGGGGGCTATGCTTCCGGCCTCGTCCATATCCAGCTTCCCGTCACCACCGCCGCGATCACGGGCGCCATCACCCACGGCCACGGCGAAAAGATCGCGGCGAGGACGATGCTGATAGCAAAGGCGACGCTCGCGGCGACCTTGCCCTTGCGGCTGATCGCGCCCTTCTCGCGCCACGCGACGATATGATGCCCGAATTGCGGATGGGTGACGAGCCACGCCTCGAGCCACGGCGACGAGCGCGCAAAGCAAAAGGCGGCCAGGATCACGAAAGGCACCGTCGGCAACAGCGGCAGGAACGCGCCGATCGCCCCAAGGCCGAGCGAAGCCCACCCGCTGACAAGGAAGAAATGCCGCTTCATCGATGCGGGCTTAGCGGAAATATCGAACAACAAAACCCCTCCCCTTCAGGGGAGGGGCAGCGAGCGTTGCGAGCTTGCTCGCTACGCGCAGCGGGGTGGGCATCGCGGCCTTGAATTACATCAAAAGCCGTCGCCCCCGCGAAGCCTGTCCTGAGCGCCTGCAAGGCAGTCGAAGGGGCGGGGGCCGCTTTCGGCGTGGCGCCAAGGGAGCCCAGCGGCCCCCGCCTTCGCGGGGGCGACGCATTCGATAGCGATCACCCCCGCCCGATCAGCTTTTGCGCCATTCGGTCGGCGACCATCGACGCCGGCGTCCCGCTGGCGCGGCTCTCGGCCCAGATTTCGGTCAGGCGGCCGGGGATCTGGCCGATGCGGCTCTCGACTTCCTCGCGGCTGCCCTGCCCCAGATATTCGAGCGCGACGTTGATGATGCCGCCAGCGTTGATCACATAGTCAGGCGCATAGACGATGCCGCGGTCGTGGACGCGCTGGCCGTCGGCCGCGGTGGCGAGCTGGTTGTTCGCCCCGCCCGCGACGATAGGAACCTTCAGCGCCTCGATGCTGCGTTCGGTCAGGATCGCACCGAGCGCGTTGGGGCTCAGCACGTCGGCTTCGATCTCCATGATCGCCGCCGAATCGGCCAGGTCGGCGCCAAGCTCCTCGGCAAGCGCCTTGGCTTTGGCGATATTGACGTCGGCCAGCGTCAACTTGGCGCCCTCGGCCGCGAGCCGCCGCGCGAGTCCGCCGCCGACGCTGCCGACGCCCTGGATCGCGATGCGGACATCCTTTGCGCTGTCGGTCTTGAGCCCTTCGGCGATCGCCGCCTTGACGCCCAGATAGACGCCGAGCGCGGTCAGCGGACCGGGATCCCCGCCCGCCTCGCCGCTCGCGACCGGCAGGCCGCTGACGTGGCTCGTTTCCTTCGCGATCGCGACCATATCGGCGTCGCTCATCCCGACATCCTCGGCGGTGACATAGGCGCCGCCGAGCGATTCGACCGCGCGGCCGAACGCCGCGAGCAGTTCGGAGGTCTTCGCCTGCCCCTCGTCGGCCAGGATCACGCCCTTGCCGCCGCCCATCGGCAGCCCGGCCATCGCATTTTTATAGCTCATGCCGCGCGACAGGCGCAGCGCGTCGGTGATCGCCGCCGCGCGCTGCGGATAATGCCAGTACCGCACCCCGCCCGCGCCGGGGCCGAGGTGCGTCGAATGCACCGCGATCACCGCGGTCAACCCGCTCGCGCGATCGCGGAACATGTGGACATGCTCGTGATCGTCGAAATCGGCGAAATCCCAGACTGCGGACATGGCTTAACCCTCACGTTAAAAAATTACGCGAAGGCGTAATAATGCAACACGAGGCCCGAGTCACGCCCAAAGCCGCGATATGCGCAACGATACAGAAAATGGGGCGATCGACGGGACTTGAACCCGCGACCCCCGGTACCACAAACCGGTGCTCTAACCAACTGAGCTACGATCGCCACAGGGCCGGACGGACGCGCCGTCGACAGCGGGCGGGCGATAGGCGGCGCACCCGCTTTCGTCAAGCATTGTTCGCGCGCCCGACGCGCCGTAAAGAGGCGCCATGGCCGCACCCAGCTTTGTCGATATGGCGACGTCGCACGCCGACCGCACCGCCGAGCGGCTCGCCGCCGTTCCCGGCATCCGCCGCGCGCCGTCGCCGAAGCTCCAGCAATTCATGCTGCCGCGCTTTATCGACGCCGAAACCTGCGCCGGTCTGATCGAACGGATCGACCGCGACGTCCACCCGTCGACGATCGCCGATCCCAACGGCGACACCACCTTCCGGACCAGCACGACCTGCGACCTCGACCATCGCGACCCGTTCGTCCACGCGGTGAACCAGCGACTCCACGACCTCACCGGCATCCCCCTGCCTTTCGGCGAGCCCTTGCAGGGCCAACGCTACGACGTCGGGCAGGAGTTCAAGGCGCACACCGACTATTTCGACCCCCACGGGGCCGACTGGGACACATATTGCGCGGTGCCGGGCCAGCGCAGCTGGACGCTGATGATCTACCTGAACGAGCCGGGCGCTGGCGGCGCCACGCGATTCCTGGCGACGGGAAAGATGCACCAGCCAGAGGCGGGCAAGCTGCTCGCATGGAACAATGTCCGCCCGGACGGCGAACCCAACCCCGACACGCTCCACCACGGGATGAAGGTGCGCAAGGGACGCAAATATATCATCACCAAATGGTTCCGCGAACGCCCCTGGCCGTGGGCCGAGGGAGAGTTGGGCTGAACAGATACTAATGCCCCGCTCGTCCTGAGGAGGGGCTGAGCTTGTCAAAGCCCAAGCTCAATGGCTCCTCAGGACGAACGGCGGGGGGCCGAACCGACGTCCTACCGCACCAGCCGGTACTGGAAATTCAGCGTCAGCGTATTGCCGACCTGCCCCGGCTCGACCGGCGTCGACTTCGCCTCGGCCGCCATCATCTGTACGCGCGGCATCGGCGGCTGCGGACCGTTATAGCTGCCGCCTTCGCTGATCGACACCAGTTCGACCCCGCGATAGCCAGCCAGCTTCGCATAATCCTGCGCCTTCGCCTCGGCCGACTTGATCGCCGCGCCGCGCGCGCCGACGAGCATCGCGTCGGGGTCCTTCATCGCGAACCACGGTCCGTCGATATTGGTCCCGCCCGCCGCGACCAACGCGTCGAGCAGCGGGCCCAGCCCTGCGATATCGCCGGTCGTCGCGCGGACGCTGTTCGTCACCTGATAGCCCAGAAAGCGCGGCGGCTGGCCGTCGGTGCGGTTGCTGTAGTCATATTGCGGCGACAGGTTGATGCCGCTCGTCTGGATGTCGTCGGCCTTGATGCCCTGCTTCTTCGCCGCCGCGACCAGCTTGTCCATCGCCGCGGCGTTGGCGCGCATCGCTTCGACCGCGGTCGGCGCAGTCGTCTGCACGCCGGCGCCCACGGTCGCCTGATCGGGCCGCGCACGAACCTCTTCGCTCACCGAAAAGCTCAATATCGGCCCCTGCGTCGTCGCCGTCGTCACCGTCGTTCCTCCCTGCTGCGCAATGGCGGGCGTCGCTGCGATCAGCGCCAGTCCGGTCGCCATGGCGGTGAACATCTGCGTTTTCATGATTATCTCCTGTCAGCCGGGGATCCGACACGTTGTCTGCCCGTCCCCGTAACGCCGACGGAGCGGACCCGTTCCGCCCTTTGCCCGAACGCCGCTTGCATCGCGCTGAACGCGCCGGTAGCGAGCCGTTCATCATGGCGGCACCGATCTTATCCTATGAAGGCCTAGGCCTCGTCCAGGGCAGCGGCTGGCTGTTCCGCGGGCTCGACATCTATATCGGCGCGCGCGACCGGCTCGCGCTGATCGGCCGTAATGGCGCGGGCAAGACGACGCTGCTCAAGCTGCTCGCCGATCGTATCGACCCCGACGAGGGCAAGCGCACCATCGTCCCCGGAACCCATGTCGTCCTGCTCGAACAGGAACCCGATTTCACGGGTTATGCGACGCTGATGGACTATGCCGTCGGGGGCGTCCATCCGCCCGAGAGCCACGAGGTCGCGGCAATCGCCGACCAGCTTGGTATCGACATGGGCCGCGAGGCGGCGAGCGCGTCGGGGGGCGAACGTCGCCGCGCCGCGATTGCCCGCGCGCTGGCGCAGAACCCCGACGTGCTGCTTCTCGACGAGCCGACGAACCACCTCGACCTCGCCGCAATCGACTGGCTCGAAGGCTGGCTGTCACGCTTCACCGGCGCCTTTGTCGCGATCAGCCACGACCGCACCTTCCTGACGCGCCTCACACGCCAGACGCTGTGGCTCGACCGCGGCAACATTCGGCGCAAGGAAATCGGCTTCGGCGGCTTCGACGCCTGGACCGAAGCGATCTATGCCGAGGAAGCGCGCGCCGCCGAAAAGCTCGACGCCAAGCTGAAGCTCGAGGCGCACTGGCTTCAGCGCGGGGTCACCGCACGCCGCCGCCGCAACCAGGGGCGGCTCGAAAAGCTGGTCGAGATGCGGGCGCAGCGCGCGGCGATGATCGGCGGCCCCGGCGTCGCCAAGCTCGGCCTCGCCAACGACGATGTGCGCTCGAAATCGGTGATCGTCGCCGATCATATTTCCAAACGCTTCGGCGACCGGACGATTATCCGCGATTTCGACTTCCGCATCCAGCGCGGCGACCGCATCGGCATCGTCGGCGCGAACGGCGCGGGCAAATCGACGCTCCTCAAGCTCCTGACCGGCGAGATCGAGCCCGACGAGGGCAAGGTCACGCTCGCCCCGACGCTCGACGGCATCGTCATCGACCAGCAGCGCAGCCTGTTGTCGCCCGAAAAGCGCGTGCGCGACATCCTCGCCGACGGCGGCGACTGGGTCGAGGTGCGCGGGGTCAAGAAGCATATCCAGGGCCATCTGAAGGACTTCCTCTTCGACCCCGGCGTCGTCGAGGCAAGCGTCGGCGCGCTGTCGGGCGGCGAACGCTCGCGCCTGCTCCTCGCCCGCGAATTCGCCCGCGAATCGAACCTGCTCGTCCTCGACGAGCCGACCAACGACCTCGACCTCGAAACGCTCGATCTCTTGCAGGAAGTCATCGCCGACTATGACGGCACGGTGCTGCTCGTCAGCCACGACCGCGACTTCCTCGACCGCACGGTGACGGTGACGCTCGGCCTCGACGGGTCGGGCAAGGTCGATGTCGTCGCCGGCGGCTATGCCGACTGGGAGGCGAAGCGCAACAAACCCGCGGCGGCAAAGGCGAAAGCCGAAAGCGACGCCGCAACGCCGCCGCCTCCGCCGCAGCCGCGCAAGAAGCTCTCCTACAAGGACCAGCGCGACTACGACCTTCTCCCCGGCCGCATCGAGGCGATCGACGCCGAGATGGCCGACATCGAGACCGAGCTATTCGACGGCAGCCTGTTCACCCGCGACCATGCGCGCTTCACCGCGCTGACCGAAGCGCTCGAAACGCTGCGTCAGGAAAAGGCAGCGGCCGAGGATCGCTGGCTGGCGCTGGCGGAAGAGGTGGAAAGTCTGGGCTGATCGACTTGCGCTACGCACCGACCTAAAGCACTCTGGCAAAAACGGGGGCAATCGTGGTGGATAAAGCAGATTCGACCGAGTTGCAGGGAATCGGTGGATGGTTGGCGTTCCTTATCGTAATACTCGGCCTCGTCACGCCGCTTCGCATCATTTTGATGGCAACCGTCAGCAACAAGGAAATTATGGAGGTCGCGGACCTATTGGGGTCGGGTTCCGAAACCTATCTTACCTTCAACTGGGTCGTCTGCGCCCTGTCTGCTCTGGTGAGTATCGCGGTGGCAATCAGGCTCGCAAACGTCCATCGATGGTCTTCGGTAAAGATCTGCATTGCCGGCCTGTGGGGGATGGCTGTTCTGCCCGGCCTGTCTGATCTGGCAATGTCAGCAATATTGTTTCCGAAACTGGCAGGAGGCGCCCTTCCCGACGTAGCTCTCGGAATAGGGCAATCGTCGATATCCGCGACGCTGTGGACCGCATATTTGCTTCGTTCAAAACGTGTGGCGAACACATATATCCGCGATTTGTCGGACACGCAGCGCATTTTCGGCTGATCACCCCGTCCCATAAAAGCGCGCCAGCCGATCCAGCGCCAGCGTCAGCACCAGTTTCCCCGAACGCGCCGGCCAGCCAAGCGCCTTCTCCGCTCCCCCTACCCCTTCGCCCGCACAGATCACCCGCCAGCAGATGTCGGCCAGCCCCGGTCCCGCCGCGTCGAGGGCGGCATGGAAACGCCGGTGCGCGTCAATGCGCGCGAGCGACGCATCCGCTGCGCGCGCGCCGCCGCGGCTCTTGCCCGGTGGCGCCGCATCCCACCGCATCGTGACCCGCGCGGCCAGCCCCGCGCGCTCGTAATCGGCGCGCAGCCGCTCGCCCGCGCCGAGTTGGGCTTCGGTCAAATGCCCGCGCGCCGCGAGCCACGCCAGCGGGCTTTCGGCGGTATTGACCGTCACATGCCGCATCACCTGCGGTCCCACCTTGCCGGGGTCGACCCGGTCGTCGGGGTGGAGGCGGGTTTCAAGGCGGCGTACGGTCATCGGCGATCTCCTGCTACTCGACGAATCAGCCTTGACATTGGATCATCATGTAGGAAAGAAGAAACCAAATTGGTTATCGAGGACGAGCTATGATCAACAGCATCCGCGCGGTCCGCCGTGCAAAGGGCCTGACGCTCGACGAGGTCGCGCAGCGCTGCGATCCGCCGACGACCGCCCAGACGATCGGTCGTCTGGAAACCGGTACGCGCACGCTGTCGCTCGGCTGGATGAACCGTATCGCGAAAGCACTCGGCGTCGATGCCGCCGAGCTCGTCCAGCTGCCCCAGGATACGCAGCTCACGATCACCGCGCTACTCGGCGCCGATGGCGCCCAGGCCCCTACGCGTACCGAACAGGCGCTTACAGCAAGGCCGAGCGAGGATATGGTGGCGATGCGCGTCACCTCGTCGATCGGCGACTATCGCGCCGGCGACGAAATCTGGTGCCGCCGGATCGAGGGCGACTGGGGCCAGGCGCTCAACCGCGACCTGCTTGTTCCACGGCCCGCCGGACGATTTTTCTTTGCCCGGCTGCTCAACGTCGACGGCGAAAAGCTCCACCTACTGCCGCTCGGCACCGGCCAAAGACAGCAGGTCGTAGCCAATCCGCCGTGGGCCGCGGTCGCGGTGCGACTGATCCGCTCGCTATAGAATTTTGCTTGCGGTCTTGAACGCGTCGAAGACTCGAGGGCTCCCTTTTTTTACCAGGTTGCACAGGAAGAACGGTGGTTCGACAAGCTCCATATGACCGGACGAGGGATAGCCGATGACGCCGCTCCGCGTCTTGTCGATCGCGACGCTCTTCCCCGACACGGAACGCCCCAACTTCGGCTTGTTCGTCGAGCGCAGCCTGCGCGCGCTCGCCGCACAACCGGCGATCGATCTGACCATCGTCGCACCGGTCGGCCTCCCGCCCTGGCCGCTGTCGCTACATCCGCGCTACGCGGCGCTGCGCCATCTGCCCCGGCAGGACGTGTGGAACGGCCTGACGGTGCACCGGCCCCGCTTCACGCTCGTCCCGAAAATCGGAGCGCGCCTTAATCCCGCCGCGATCGCCCGCGCCGTGCTGCCCATCGCGGGCGAGGTCCGGCCCGATGTCGTCGACGCCCAATTCTTCTATCCCGACGGCCCCGCGGCGATGCGCGTTGCCGAACGATTGGCCCTTCCGTTTTCGATCAAGGCGCGCGGAGCCGACATCAGTCATTTCGGACACGATCCGGCCAGCAAACCCCAACTCCTCCGCGCCGCCGCCGCCGCTACGGGCCTGCTTGCCGTGTCGGATGCAATGCGCAGCGACATGGCGACGCTCGGGATCGACCCGTCCGGGATCGCCGTCCATTATACCGGCATCGATACCGACCGCTTCTCGCCGGGAGACCGCGCCGAGGCGCGCGCGATGCTCGGGATCGCCGACGCACCCACCATCCTGACCGTCGGCGCGCTGATTCCGCGCAAGGGGCAAGCCCTGGTGATCGAAGCGCTGACCGCCCTGCCCGGCGTTCACTACCATCTTGCGGGCGCGGGGGAGGAAGAAGGACGCTATCGTGCGCTGGCCACTCGGCTGGGGGTCGCCGATCGCGTCCACCTGATGGGTCCGGTCGCCAACGCCAATCTGCCGATGCTCTACCGCGCCGCCGATGTCGTCGTGATGCCATCGGCGAGCGAGGGGCTCGCAAATGCGTGGGTGGAAGCGATAGCCTGCGGAACGCCGATCGTCATCAGCGGCGCCGGCGGCGCCGCCGAGCTCGTCACGTCGCCGGCCGCCGGCCGTATCGTGCCGCGCGATCCCGAAGCGATCGCGGCCGCCATATCGGACATCCTCGCGGCCCCACCGCTACCCGCGGCGGTCGCCGCAAGCCTTGCCGGCCGCTTCAACTGGGACCGCAACGGCCGCGAACTCGCCGATCATTTGCGGCGCTGCGCGGGACGTTAGGCGGCAAAGGAAGGTCTGCTTCCGACCGAAAGCGACCCTTCCTCTTCTCGTCACCCCGGACTTGATCCGGGGTCCATGACTTCGGCGCTGCTATGGATCCCGGATCAAGCCTGTCCTGAGCTTGTCGAAGGGTCCGGGATGACGAATATCAGTGAACGACCGGAAGTCGACAATCCACGTCTTCGACATTGTCATCCCCGCGAACGCGGGGATCCAGAGCCTGCATAGGCTGATCCATCCCTGGGTTCCCGCTTTCGCGGGAATGACAAAAGGGAGGAAATGTCCGCTTCCCACCCCGTTCCGACCATTCACTGCCACTTCGGCTGCAACGACAGCAAGCGACCGGAGGTGGACATAAGCCCCTCCCCTTCAGGGGAGGGGTTGGGGTGGGGGCCATCGGCCTTACGCGAGGCCGATGGCCCCCACCCGCTGCGACTAACGAACAAGTTCGTAAGTCTCGCTGCCCTCCCCTGAAGGGGAGGGCCTGAACTTATTCAAACGTCCGCTCCCCACCCCGAAACCGCCGTTCCAATCCTCTTGTGTTCAGACCACCGCGCCGTCGTCGCCCTTGCTCGCAATCCGCTCGGCGCCCTCGGTCGCCGCGCTCGTGCGCGGGACGAAGCTGTCGGGGCCGACCTTCAGCCACACGAGGATCGGCGCCGACATATAGATCGACGAATAGGTGCCGACGAATATGCCCAGCAACATCGCCGCGGTGAAGCCGAAGATCACGTCGGGCCCGACCCACAGCAGCACCGCGAGGGCGATGAGCATCGTGAAGCTGGTCATCACCGTGCGCGCCAGCGTTTCGTTGACGCTGAGGTCGAGCAGCGGAACGATCTGCATCTTGCGATATTTCTTCAGATTTTCGCGGATGCGATCATAGACCACGATCGTATCGTTGAGCGAATAGCCGATGATCGTCAGCAGCGCGGCGACGATGTTGAGGTCGAACTGCAACTGGGTCAGCGCGAAAAAGCCAAAGGTCAACGCAACGTCGTGAAATAAGGCGAACAGCGCGCCGACGCCGAACTGCCATTCGAAGCGGATCCAGATATAGATCGAAATCGCGACCATCGCGAGCGCAAGGCTCAACGCGCCGGTGCGCAGCAATTCGTCGGACACCTTGCCCGAAACCGTCTCGACCGATCCGGTCTTCGCGGTCGGGAACGCCTTGTGGATGCCGTCGACAAGAATCTTGCCCGCGCGATCCGCGGCGGCCTTGTCGCCTTCGGGCAGCGCGGTGCGGATCGAAACCGCCTTGTCCGATCCGAATTGCTGGATCGTCGCTTCGCCAAGGCCGATGTCGCCGACCTTCTCGCGAATCTCGTCGATCTTCGGCATGGCGCCGGTGAATTCGACGCGCACCGACTGGCCGCCGACGAAATCCACGCCCAGGTTCAGTCCGCGCACCGCGACCAGCGCGATCGACGCGATGATCATCAGCACGCTGATCGCCATCGCGATGTTCCGCCATTTCAGGAACTGGATATTCGTGTCGTCGGGGACGAGTTTCAGCAGACGCATGGTTTCGGTCCCTTCCCTTAAATGTTGAGCGCGGCCGGGCGCGACCTGTGCAACCAGCGGGCCGCGAACAGGCGCGTCACGGTGACGGCGGTGAAGACGCTGGTGACGATGCCGATGGTCAGCACCACGGCGAAGCCCTTGATCGGGCCAGAGCCGAACCAGAACATCAGCGCCGCAGCGATCACGTTGGTGATGTTCGCGTCGAAAATCGCGCGGCTTGCTTCCTTGTAACCGATCTCGACCGCCTGGAACACGCGTCGTCCACGCTTCAATTCCTCGCGTATGCGTTCGTTGATCAGCACGTTGGCGTCGACCGCCGCGCCGATCGTCAATACGAAACCGGCGATGCCGGGCAGCGTCAGCGTCGCATTGAACATGCCCATGATCGCGATAATCAGGGCGATGTTGAACATCAGCGCAACGTTCGCATAAACCCCGAACCGGCCATAAACGACGATCATGAATGCCAGTACCGCGACCGTCGCGACAATCCCGGCGATCGCGCCCTTGCGGATCGAATCGGCACCCAGTTCGGGCGTGACGGTGCGCTCCTCGACCACCGCCATCTTCACCGGCAGCGCGCCCGAGCGTAGCGAGATCGCGAGCGCGTTCGCGCTGGCGACGGTAAAATTGCCCGAAATCTGTGCGCTACCGCCCAGGATCGGTTCGTTGATCGACGGCGCCGAAAGCACCTGGCCGTCCAGCACCATTGCAAAGCGTTTGCCGACACTCTGCGACGTCACGCGCGCAAAGGTCGCCGAACCGCCCGAATCGAAGCGGATCGACACCACCGGCTGGTTGGTCTGCGGGTCAAAGCTTTGCTGCGCATCGATCAACTGCTCGCCGCTGATCATCACCTGGCGGCTCAGCACCTCGAACGGCGCGCCATAGCCCTCACCGGGGGCATAGGGGACGATTTCGCTGCCGACCGGAGCGCGGCCCTGCGCGGCTTCATTGGGGTCGGCATTGGCATCGACCATGCGGAATTCCAGCCGCGCGGTCTTGCCGATCAAATCCTTCAACTGCTGCGGATCCTGAAGGCCCGGTACCTGGACCACGATACGATCGTCACCCTGGCGGATGATCGTCGGCTCGCGCGTGCCGAGCGAATTGACGCGGCGGTCGATGATGTCGCGCGCGGTGTCCATCGCGCGGTCGACGGCCTGATCGAGCCCCGCCTGCGTCGGGGTCAGCACGATGCGCGTCGTGTCGACGACTTCGATATCCCAGTCGCGCTGCCCGCTCAGCCCCGCGCCCTGCGTTTCGCGGAACAGCCGCTCGCGCGCTTCGTCGAGCTGGGTCTGATCGCGCACGAGGAAGCTGATCGACCCGCTGGCGGTCCGCAATTCGCCGATCGCAATATCGTCATCGGGTCCGCGCTCGCCGCGCATCGCCGTGCGCACGGTCTTTTCCATGTTGGTCAGCTGCGTCTTGCGAAGGTCGGCGAGGTCGGCCTCGAGCAGCAAGTGGCTGCCGCCGGCAAGGTCGAGGCCCAGATTGACCTTCGTCTGCGCAAAGGACGGCAGGCTTTCGAACGCCTTTTCGGGGAGAAAACTTGGTATGGCAAAGACGATGCCGAACAGCAGGATGATGCTGATGCCGATGGTTTTCCAGCGCGGGAAATCGAGCATGGTGGGATTCCGTTAGCGATGGCCGGCCCCTGTCGCGGGGCCGCGCCGCGTCAGTCGTTGGCGGGCTTGCCGCCGGGCTGCAGGACGTCCGACAGGGTCGACTTGACGACCTTGATCTTCACCCCTTGCGCGATTTCGACATCGACAAAATCGTCGTCGACGCGTGTGACCTTGCCGACGATCCCGCCGCCGGTAACCACCTGGTCGCGCGGCTTGACCGCCGCGACCTTGGCGCGATGCTCCTTCATCCGCACCTGCTGCGGGCGGATCATGAAGTACCAGAACACGCCGAAGATGAGCACATAGGGAACCAGCATCAGGAAACCGGCTGCCCCGCCCCCCGATCCGGCCGCCTGGGTCAGAAGCAATGACGTCGACATGAATGAAAGACTTTCCGTTCGAAAGCGCCGCCTTTCCGTCCCGGAAACCGGCGCGCGAAATGATGGCGCGGCGCCTATCACGCAGGGGCGCGGCGCGCAACCAATGGCTGCGGCCCATCCCCCTCGGCAGGCTTGGCGCAGATGGGGCTTTTCGCGGCCGCTTCAAGCCACCCGCGTGCGATTGCGACCGACGGGCGCTCGCCGCGCTTGCATCGCCCGTCAAGGCGCGCTAGGGGCCTCGCCTGCCCCACGGGGCCGGTCGGGACGTAGCGCAGCCTGGTAGCGCATCACACTGGGGGTGTGGGGGTCGGAGGTTCGAATCCTCTCGTCCCGACCAATTTCATCTTCGCAGCATCGAAATTTTCCGCGGAGGTCGCCATGTCGCGAGCGACACGCGCCACAAGGGCGCTCGAACAGGCGGGCATCGCTTTCACCATCCACGTTTACGACTATGATCCGGGCTCGGCGCGCGTCGGGCTCCAGGCCGCCGAAGCGCTGGGCGAGGACCCCTCGCGCGTCCTCAAGACCTTGATGCTGCTTGTCGACGACAAACCCGCCTGCGCGATTCTCGCATCCGATCGCGAGCTGTCGATGAAGCGGGTCGCCGCCGCGTTCGGCGGCAAAGCGGCGGCGATGATGCCCGTAGCGCAAGCAGAGCGCATCTCGGGTTACAAAGTCGGCGGCGTCAGCCCCTTCGGACAGGCGCGCCGCCTTCCGGTCGCGATCGACGAACCCGCCCTCGCGCACGCGCGCGTGTATATCAATGGCGGACAGCGCGGCTTGCAGGTCCGGCTCGACCCGCGCGAGGCCGCGGCGCTCCTCGGCGCCTTGATCGCGCCCGTCGCCGCCTAGCCCTTGCGCTCGGCCCGGTCGATCGCGCCGGTGTCGAGCAGCGGCGCGGCATCGATGTCCTGCGCGTCCAGGACGAACGCGAGTTTCTCGACCGCCGCGAGGATCATCGCCTGTTCCCATGCCGGCAGCACCGAAAAGCGCTCGGCAAAGGTCATTTGCAACAGGTCGGGCGCCTCGGCGAGCGCCGCGCGTCCCGCCGGGGTCGCCGACAGCAGGAACTGGCGCTTGTCCTTTTCGCTCCGCGCCCGCGTCGCAAGCCCGCCCGCCACCAGTCGGTCGACGATCGCCGTGATCGTCGCATGGCTGAACTGCAGACGTTGCGCGACCTGGCCCGGGGTCACGGGGTCGCCGCCGCCCATTTCGTTGAGCACCAGAAGCTGCGACGGGGTGAGGCCCGTCATCGCCGCCAGCTTGCGGCTACCCGACTCGGTCGCGCGCAGGATGCGGCGCAGCGCGCGCAGGGTCGCGTTGGGAATATCGCTGTCCATTTCGCTTGCTTAGCCGCGCGTTGCTGCGACGCCAACGGCAATATCACGTCGCACACGGGCAATTTTTATTTCATATATTGAAACAGTTTTGCCCAGCGGGGTTGATCGCGAGGGAACAATCGCTATGTATCGCGCGCTTTCAAAAGACCCGGCAAACGGGTATAGCGAGATAGATATTTCAGGAGATGAACAATCTTTGACCGGCAAAAAGACGATACGTCCTTGCCAGATGCCAGCGATCACCCTTCCGCCGAAAGCACGGACGGCATTGTCCTGCGCAAGCCGCAGGCCACCGACGGCCCCGCAGTCACCGCGCTGATCGCGGCCTGCCCGCCCCTCGATCGCAATTCGGCCTACTGCAACCTCGTTCAGTGCACCCATTTCGCGGATCATTGCGTGGTCGCCGAAAAGGATGGCCAGGTCGTAGGCTGGGTATCGGGTCATCGCCCGCCGTCGGCCCCCGACGAATTCTTCGTCTGGCAGGTCGCGGTATCGACGGCGGCACGCGGTCGAAAGCTGGCGGGCCGGATGATCAATCACCTGATCGACCGGCCGGAGCAGGACGGCGTGACCCATCTGATCACGACCGTCACCGACGACAATCAAGCCTCATGGGCGCTCTTCAAGGGCCTCGCCCGCGATTGGGACACCAGCCTGGAACGCAGCGCCCTCTTCGAGCGCGAAGCCCATTTCGCCGGCGCCCACGACACCGAATACCAGGCCCGCATCGGGCCGCTAAAACATAAGAAACCGCAGGAAATACAGGGACAATAGACATGACTATCACCACCCCCAAACCGTCCGGCCAGATTCCGGACCGCAGCATCTATGAGCGTCGCGAAAGCGCCGTCCGCAGCTATGCCCGCGCCATGCCGCGCCAGTTCGACAAGGCCGAAGGCGTGTGGATGCACGACAATCAGGGCGGTCGCTATCTCGACTTCCTGTCGGGTTGCTCGACGCTCAACTACGGCCACAATCACCCGATCCTGAAGCAGGCGTTGATCGATTATATCTCGGCCGACGGCATCACCCACGGGCTCGATCTTCACACCGATGCGAAGGAGCGTTTCCTGACCACCTATGAAGAGCTGATCCTGAAGCCGCGCGGGCTCGATTATCGCGCCATGTTTACCGGCCCGACCGGGACCAATGCGGTCGAGGCGGCAATCAAGCTCGCGCGCAAGATCACCGGCCGCGAAACGGTCATCGCTTTCACCAACGGCTTCCACGGCATGACGCTCGGCGCCCTCGCCTGCACCGGCAACGCCGCGAAGCGCGGAGGTGCCGGTGTGCCCCTGAGCCACGTCAGCCACGAACCTTATGATGGCTATTACGGGCCCGACGTCGATACCGCGGAACTGCTCGAACAGCGCCTTACCGACCCGTCGAGCGGCCTCGACGCGCCGGCCGCGATCCTCGTCGAGACGGTTCAGGGCGAAGGCGGGCTCAATGCCGCATCGCCCGAATGGCTCCGCAAGATCGCCGTGCTGGCGAAAGAGCATGGCGCGTTGCTGATCGTCGACGACATCCAGGCGGGATGCGGGCGGACCGGCAATTTCTTCAGCTTCGAAGGCATGGGCTTCACGCCCGACATCGTCACGCAGGCCAAGTCGCTTTCAGGGATGGGCCTGCCGTTCGCCCTGACCCTGTTCCGTCCCGAACTCGATCGATGGTCGCCGGGCGAGCATAACGGCACCTTCCGCGGCAACAACCATGCGTTCGTCACGGCGACCGCTGCGCTGCGCCATTTCTGGAGCGACACGGCATTTCAGGACGATATCGCGCGTCGCGGCCAGCTTCTCGAACAACGCCTCGGCGCGATGGCAAAGGAGCATGGCTTCGAAACCCGCGGGCGCGGGATGATGCGCGGCATCAACGTCGGCTCGGGCGAAATCGCGGACGCCGTGACCGCGGCCTGCTTCGAACAGGGGCTGATCATCGAAACGAGCGGCGCCCACGGCGAAGTCATCAAGGTGCTCGCTCCGCTCGTCATCGACGACGCGCTGCTCGCCGAAGGGCTCGACATCCTCGAAGCCAGGCTGCGCGAAGCGATGGCCCAGGACCTCGCCGTCGCCGCCGAATAACCGACCGTCAACCAGACACATCAATTCAGGAGATAATCCGCATGTTCATCCGCAATCTTGGTGAAATCCGCAAGAGCGACCGCAACGTCCGTTCGGACGGCTGGGCCAGCGCCCGCCTGCTGCTCAAGGACGACAATATGGGCTTCTCGTTCCACGTCACGACGATGTTCGCCGGACAGGAACTGAAAATGCACTATCAGAACCATCTGGAGGCGGTCCTCGTCCTCAAGGGCACGGGCACGATCGAAGATCTCGCCACCGGCGAAATCCACAAGCTTCAGCCCGGCGTGATGTATGCGCTCAACGACAATGATCGCCACATCGTGCGCCCCGAAACCGACATATTGACCGCGTGTGTTTTCAACCCGCCGGTCACGGGCAAGGAAGTGCATGACGAAAACGGCGCCTACCCGGCCGAGGCCGACATGGTCGCCGCCGACTGACCACTCCCTCGCGCTCAGCGAGCCATCGACCGACCCACAGACACAATAGCAGGGGGACGTCTCATGAAAGACCTCTATCCATCAAGGCGCTCGGCGATGCCCGAGATGCTGCCCAGGCTCGATCCGGTCGTCCATAACGAATGGACGGCCGACGCGCCGATCAGCCGCGAACAGACCGACCAATTCGATCGCGACGGTTATCTCGTGCTCGACGATATCTTTTCCGACGCCGAAGTCGCCTATCTCCAGGGTGCGGCGGGGACGCTGCTCGGCGATCCCGACGCGCTCGATGCCGAAACGATCATCGCCGAACCGCAGAGCAAGGAAATCCGCTCGATCTTCGAACTTCATCGCCAGAGCGACGTGATGGCGCGCCTTGCCGCCGACGCGCGCCTGTCGAACGTCGCGCGCTTCCTGCTCGGCGACGATGTCTACGTCCACCAGTCGCGCCTGAACTACAAGCCCGGCTTCAAGGGCAAGGAATTCTATTGGCACAGCGATTTCGAAACCTGGCACGTCGAAGACGGCATGCCGCGAATGCGCGCGCTGTCGATGTCGATCCTGCTCGCCGAAAACGGACCCAATAATGGTCCGCTGATGGTGCTCCCGGGCTCGCATCGCAGCTTCCTCAGCTGTGTCGGCGAAACGCCTGAAAATCATTATCTCAGCTCGTTGAAGAAACAGGAATATGGCGTCCCGGACGAGGACAGCCTGGCCGAAATCGCCCATGAACAAGGCATTGCCGCACTCACCGGGAAACCCGGAACGGTCATCATCTTCGACTGCAACCTGATGCACGGGTCGAACGGCAACATTACGCCCTTCCCGCGCTCGAACGCCTTTTTCGTTTATAACGCCGTCAGCAACCAGCTTCAGGCGCCGTTCGGCGTCGAGAGGCCACGTCCGCGCTTTCTGGCTCATCGCGGCGCCCCGGTGCCGCTGACTGTCGCAAACGGACCGCTGACCCAACAGGAGCTTGCCGCATGACCGGAACGCACAGCGTCGAAAAGATCGGCGGCACTTCGATGGCCGCCACCTCCACCCTGTTCGACAATGTCCTGATCGCGGGACGGTCGGGCCAGGACCTCTATAACCGCATCTTCGTCGTCTCGGCCTATGCCGGAATGACGAACCTGCTGCTTGAAAACAAGAAGACGGGCGAACCCGGCGTTTACGGACATTTTGTCGACGACGACGATGCCGATGCCTGGCGCGAAGCGATGGACAAGGTTCGTACAGCCATGCGCGAACGCAATGCCGGGATGTTCGTGAGGCCCGAAAGCCGGGACGAGGCCGATCGCTTCGTCGATGCCCGCATCGACGCGGTAACCGCGTGTCTCGACGACCTCGCGCGATTGCGCAGCCACGGGCGCTTCAGCCTGAAGGAACAGCTGGTGACGGTGCGTGAGCTGCTCGCAGGGATCGGCGAAGCGCATAGCGCGCACAGCACCGCTCTCCTGCTCCGCGACCGCGACGTCAATGCCCGGTTCGTCGATTTGACACTCTGGAACGAGGACGATCTGCGAAGCCTCGATGAACGCATCAAAGAAGCTTTCGCGTCGATCGACCTTGCCACCACCCTTCCCGTCGTCACCGGCTATGCCGGCTGCGAAGGGGGCATGGTACGCCGGTATGCGCGCGGCTATACGGAGATGACCTTCTCGCGGCTCGCGGTCCTGACCCGCGCGCGCGAGGCGATCATCCACAAGGAATTCCACCTTTCGAGCGCCGATCCAAAGCTGGTCGGCGAGGACAAGGCGCGCAAGATCGGCCGCACCAACTACGATGTCGCCGACCAGCTCGCCAACCTTGGCATGGAGGCGATTCACCCCGGTGCCGGACGCGGCCTTCGCCAGTCGGGCATTCCGCTGCGCGTGCGCAACACCTTCGACCGCGAGGACGAGGGCACGCTCGTGACCGGCGATTATGTCTCGGACGTTCCAAGGGTCGAGATCGTCACCGGCATTCAGCAGATGCAGGCGCTGCAATTCTTCGAACAGGACATGGTGGGGGTAAAGGGCTATGACGCCGCGATCCTCGATGCGCTGACGCGGCACAAGCTGTGGATCGTCAGCAAATCCTCGAACGCCAATACGATCACCCATTATCTGTCGGCCAGTGCCGCGGCGGTGAACAAGGCGCTCGTCGAGTTGCAGGACAAATATCCCGATGCCGAAATCACCAAGCAGCCGGTGGCGATGGTATCGGTGATCGGCAGCGACATCTCGCGCCCGGGGCTCGTGCCCGACGCGCTGCGCGCGCTCGACGACGCTGGCGTGTCGCTGGTCGCGATGCAGCACCAGATCCGCAACGTCGACGTGCAATTCCTCATCGAACCGCGCGATTTCGACAAGGCGGTGGCCGTCCTGCACAAGACGCTGGTCGAGGAAGACGGGGCCGCGGTGGAGAACCGGCGCGCCGCGTAAGGCGGTTGCCCGGCCCCTCCATGCTCGCATCGATCCTGCCGGTCCGAAGCCTGCTGACCGCCATCTTCGTGATGATGGCGGGCAGCGGCTTCCTGTCGACGCTGATCGGGCTGCGGCTCGAACGCGCGGGCAGCGGGACGATGATCATCGGCCTCGTGGCAACCGCCTATTTCGGCGGGCTCGTCCTTGGCGCGCTGCGCGCCGGGAGCATCGTCCGCCGGGTCGGGCATATTCGGGCCTATGCCGCGTTCGTCGCGTTGCTTTCGGCCAGCACCCTCACTTATGCGCTGTTCCAGCAGCCCGTGTTGTGGGGCGCGCTTCGCTTCGTCGACGGGGTCTGCGTGGCGGGTGTCTTCATCTGCGTCGAAAGCTGGCTCAACGACCGCGCCGAGCCTGAAACGCGCGGCACGATCCTCGCCTTCTACATGGTGTCGCTCTATTCGGGCCAGGCGCTTGGCCAGCTCTTGCTCCGTTCGGGCAACACGGCGCCGCAAATTCCCTTCGAGCTCGCGTCGATCCTGATCTCGCTTGCCATCATCCCCGTGTGCCTGACGCGCAGCCACGCCCCGGCGCTCGAAGAGGCCGCCTCGCTGCCGCTCCGCCGGTTGTTCGAAGCCTCGCCGCTCGGGGTGGTCGGCGCGGGGATCACCGGGCTGCTGCTTGGTGCCTTCTATGGCCTCGCCGCCATCTATGCGCGCCGGCTCGGGCTCAGCCTTGCCGATACCGCGACCTTCATGATGGTCGTCATCCTCGGCGGGGTTGCGCTGCAATGGCCGCTCGGACGTCTTTCGGATCGCTATGATCGTCGCCGCGTGATCGTCGGCGGGTTCGTGGCGACCCTTGCCGTCAGTCTCGGCCTCGGCCTCCAGCCATCGGGTGTCTTGCTGCTCGCGCTCGGCTTCGCGTTCGGCGGCCTCAGCTTCGCACTATATCCGTTGAGCGTCGCCCATGCCAACGATCGGCTCCTGCCGTCGGAGCGCGTGACCGCGAGCGGGCAGCTCGTCCTTCTCTATTCGGCGGGCGCCGCCGCCGGACCGATCGCCGGCGCCGCGGCGATGACCTTCGCAGGGGCCGGCGGCCTTTTCCTTTTCATTGCGCTCTGCGCCCTGGCGATGACGGGTTTCGGGCTGTGGCGCCTCGCGGTGACCGACGCGGTGCCGACCGAGGCGCAGCAGGACTTCCAGATCCTGCCACGCACGACTCCGACCGCGGCGCTGCTCGACCCCGCCCTTTCCGACGATGACGATGCGGCCAAGGGGGCCGCGCCCCAGCAACAGGTGACCTAGATGACAAGCGACACGATGGCCCCGGCCGGCCCGGCCCCGACCGGCGAAAAGACCGATCCCGCGACGCTGCGCCGCGCCATTACGGCGTCGGCGCTCGGCAATGCGACCGAATGGTTCGACTATGGCATCTATGCCTATGGCGTCACCTATATCTCCGCCGCGCTCTTTCCCGGCGACACCGACGAAGCGGTGCTGTTCGCGCTCGCGACCTTTGCCATTTCGTTCCTCGTCCGCCCCCTCGGCGGCCTGTTCTGGGGGCCGCTCGGCGACCGCATCGGCCGCAAGTCGGTGCTCGCACTCACCATCCTGATGATGGCGGGCGCGACCTTCGGGGTCGGGCTGATTCCCGATTACGACCATATCGGCTTCTGGGCGCCCACGCTGCTCATCGTCCTGCGCATGGTGCAGGGCTTCTCGACCGGCGGCGAATATGGCGGCGCGGCGACCTTCATGGCCGAATATGCCCCCGACGACCGGCGCGGCTTCTTTGGCAGCTTCCTCGAATTCGGCACGCTCGCGGGCTTCTCGCTCGGCGCCTCGCTGATGCTGATCTTTTCGCTGACGCTGGGCGATACCGCGATGCACGACTGGGGCTGGCGCATCCCCTTCATGGTCGCCGCACCGATGGGGCTCGTGGGCACCTACCTCCGCTCGAAGATGGAGGACACGCCGGTCTTTCTGGAGGAATGCGTGGTCGAGGAAGGGCGCCAGGCGCCCGGGCTCGGTACCCTGGTGCGCGATCACTGGCGTCCGCTGCTGGTCGTCGGCGGGCTGGTCGTCGCGCTGAATGTCGTCAACTATACGCTGCTCAGCTACATGCCGACCTATCTCCAGCGCCGCATCGGCCTCACCACCGACGAGGCGCTGATCGTGCCGATCATCGGCATGCTGTTCATGATGCTGTTCCTGCCCTTCGCCGGCGCGCTGTCCGACCGCATCGGACGCCGCGCGATGTGGCGCTTCTCGCTCCTCGGCCTGCTCGTCTTCGTCGTCCCGCTCTATATGCTGATGGGAACCGGGCTGACCGGTGCGATCGTCGGCTTCATCCTTCTCGGGCTGCTCTATGTGCCGCAGCTTGCGACGATATCGGCCACCTTCCCCGCGCTCTTTCCCACCTCGGTGCGCTTCGCGGGCTTTGCCATCGCCTATAATGTCTCGACATCGATTTTTGGCGGCACCGCGCCCGCGATCGGCAGCGGGCTGATCAGCTGGACCGGGGACCAGCTGATGCCCGCTTACTATATGATCTTCTCGTGCCTCGTCGGGCTCGTCGCACTCAAATATATGCCCGAAACCGCCGGCCGGTCGCTGCGGGGCAATCCCTTTGTATCAGACGGCGACGACTGACGCCGGCGCCTCGGCGGGACGCCTCGCATAGAGGCCGTACGACGCGATGACGGCATAGCAGAGCGCGGGCAGCGCCAGCGCGGTGCCCAGCCCGACATGGTCGGCCAGCGCGCCATAGAGCGCCGGGATCACCGCGCCGCCGGCGATGGCGACATTGATGATCCCCGACCCGTCGGCCGCCCGCGCGCCGAGCTTTTCGCATGCGAGGCTGAAGATCGTCGGGAACATGATCGAGTTCATCAGCCCGACGGCGATAAGTGCATAGCCCGAAACCGTACCGCTGCTGCTTACCGAAACGCCGATCAGCGCCAGCGCCCCGCATGCGACCATCGCGAGCAGCAGCCCCGGATTGATCACCCGCAGCAGGCCCGATCCGATAAATCGGCCGACGAGCGCCCCGCCCCAGTAAAAGGACAGCAGCTTGCCCGCCTCTGCATCCGTCAGGTTCAGGACGTGCGGTTGCGCCAGATAATTGACGAGGAAGCTGCCGATCGCGACCTCGGCGCCGACATAGAGGAAGATGCAAAGCGCCCCGAACCCGAAACGCCGGCGCTTCAGCAGCGCTAGGCCGTCGGCCAGCGTCGAGGCCTCGTGCTTTTCCCCCTTCAGGCGATTGCGGAACAGCCATACCGCCGCCGCAACCACCGCGAGTGCGGCTGCGATGCCCAGATAGCCGTGCACGATCGCCTGGCTTTCGGCGGTACGATAGGCGTCGAGTTCGATCCCCGAAAGCTGGTCGGCGCTGACCTTCGCCAGCCCGCCGAGAATCAGGATCGCACCGAAATAGGGAAAGATCGTCGTCCCCAGCGAATTGAACGCCTGGGCAAAGGTCAGCCGGCTGTGCGCGGTCTTTGCCGGACCGAGCAGGCTGATCAGGGGATTGGCGACCACCTGCACCAGCACGACGCCGCTCGCGAGAACGAAATAGGCAAAGAGGAACAGGCCGAACACCGCGGTCTGGCTCGCCGGAATGAACAGGAAACAGCCGACGATCATCGTCGCCAGCCCCGCCACCGCGCCGCGCATATAGCCGATCCGCTTGACCAGGCGCGCGCCGGGAATGCCGACGATCGCATAGGCGACGAAAAACCACACCTGTACCAGCGACGCCTCGAAGAAGCTCAGCGTGAACAGTTCCTTCAGCTTGGGGATGATCACGTCGTTGAGCGAGGTGATGCCGCCGAAGATGAAGAACAGGCCCAGCACGAACAACCGCAGCTCGGGGGCGTCGACATGCGACCCTTCGCTTTCGACGGGGTTCGGGTCGCTGCTGCTGCTGGCGTTGGGCGCAAGGGCCATGAAATCGTCTCCCCATCCTATACGGGAGGGTGGCCCTCCCCTTATCTCGCCGACGCTAGCGAGAGCGCTCGCCGCTGACCATCCGCTATCCCGGCCCGCATAGCTATGCAAGGGAACGTTCCCAAAGAGAAGATCAGGGCCTTTTGCGAAATGACCGCTTGGGGGTGGGGAGCTGCCATTCGCTCAACCTCCTTCGTCATCCCGGACTTGATCCGGGATCCATAGCAGCGCCGAAGTCATGGACCCCGGATCAAGTCCGGGGTGACGAGAAGAGGAAGGGTCGCTTTCGGTCGATGGCCGCCGTTCCCGTTCCGGCCAAGTCGCAAACACGCCCCCGGTCCGTTGCGTCCTTCCGAACCCCTCCCCTTCAGGACGGGCTCAAGCCTGCCTCAATCGACGTCGGAAAAATTCTAGGGCCGCAAAACCACCTTCCCCACCGCCTCGCGCCGTTCGAGCATCGCGAACCCGGTCCGCCAGTCGGCCAGATCGAGCACCGCGTGGACGTGCGGCCGAATGCGCCCGGCGGCCGCCAGCGCGTCGATGACCGCCAGATTCTCGACACCGCGCTCGGGAAAGCGACGGCCATATTCGCCAGCGCGGACTCCGACCACCGAAAAGCCCTTGATCAGCGGGATGTTGGCCGACACCTCCGGAATGCGCCCCGACGCGAAGCCGACGACCAGCAGCCGCCCGCCGAATGCGATGCAGCGGGTCGATTCGTCGAAAACATCGCCCCCGACCGGATCGAAGACGACGTCGGCGCCCTTGCCGCCCGTCAACGCCTTCACCGTCTCGCGAAAGCCCGGCTCGGCCGCGATCACCGCGTCGGGCGCGTAGAGATCGGCGAGCGCCTGGCGCTTTGCCGCGCGGCTCGCCACCGCAATGACCCGCGCACCGAGCGCCTTCGCCAGATCGACCGTCGCCAGCCCGACGCCGCCCGCCGCGCCGTGCACCAGCACCCAGTCGTCCGCTTCGACCCGGCCGCAGCGCACCAGGGCGACATAGGCGGTCAGATAGGCGACGCCATAGGCCGCGGCGGCTTCCCACGTCAGCCGATCGGGCTTGCGGCGCAGCGCGCGCACCGGCACCACGATCGCCTCGGCCATTGCCCCGAAGCGATTGCCACCAACCACCGCATCGCCGACCGCCCAGCCTTCGGCTCCCTCGCCCAGCGCCTCGACCTCGCCCGCGAACTCGAGCCCTGGGGTAAAGGGCAAGTCGGGTTTGAGCTGATATCCGCCATTGGTCATCAGCAGGTCGGGGAAATTCACCGCCGCCGCACGCACCCGAACGCGCACCTCTCCCGAACCCGGGACCGGAACCGGCCGCTCGACCAGCGCGCAGCCGCCGTGATCGGGCGCCAGCTCGGATATCTGCAAAGCCCGCATCGAAAACCCCTTTCCTACATTGTTCCTATATGGTTCTTTTTATGTTCCACAAACACCAAAGGAGCGAATCATGCCAAAACCCGATTTTCAGGCCTGCGATGCCGACGCGCTTATCGATGCCGTCATCGACCGCGAGGGCCGATATGTAAACCACCCCTCCGACCGCGGCGGCGCGACCTGCTGGGGCATTACCGAAGCCGTCGCGCGCGCCGAGGGCTATACCGATGCGATGGCCAGGCTGCCGCGAGAAACCGCCGCGTCGATCTACCGCCGCCTGTATTGGCAGCATCCGCGGTTCGATCAGGTCGCGTTGCGCGCACCGCGGATCGCCGCCGAACTGTTCGACACGGGGGTCAATATGGGCACCGCCGCCGCGACGGGTTTCCTCCAGCGCGCGCTCAATGCGCTCAACCGGGCCGCACGCGACTATCCCGACATCGCGGTCGACCGGACCATTGGCCCGCGCACCCTGTCGGCGCTCGACGGCTTCCTGCGCGCGCGCGGTGCGGCGGGCGAGACGGTGCTGCTGCGCGCGATGGAGGCACTGCAGGGCGAACGCTACATCGCGCTCGCCGAACGCCGCCCGAGCCAGGAGGCCTTTCTCTATGGCTGGCTCGCCAACCGCATCGGACAAAGCGACGCGTGAAGGCGCGCCATTGGGCTGAACTTTCCTGAACTTTGACATCATGGAGCGTATCAATGAGCATCATCGAAGGCCTGATCGGCCCCGTCGCCAAGCTGATCGATAAGATCATCCCCGACCCCGAAGCGCGCGACCGCGCCAAGCTCGAGCTGTTGAAGCTCGAAGGCAGTCAGGAGATGGAGGCGATGCGCACCCGCATGACCGCGATCGTCGCCGAAGCCAACAGCGCCGATCCGTGGACGAGCCGTGCGCGGCCGAGCTTTCTCTACGTCATGTATGTGCTGCTGCTCTGGGCGATCCCGATGGGCCTCATCGCCGCCGCGCGCCCCGAAATGGCAAAGGGCATCGCCGACGGCATGAACGCCTATCTCGCCGGCATACCCGAGCCGCTCTATGCGCTCTTCGGCACCGGCTATCTCGGCTATACCGCCGCGCGGGCGTGGGGGAAAGCCAAGGGTGTTGAGGGGTGAGTCGTCACCCCAAAATGATGTGTGCTCCCACGAAGGCGGGAGCCCATCTCCGGTTGGAGCGAGATTGAACCGGCGGGAGATGGGTCCCCGCCTCCGCGGGGACACACCGCTCGCTCATGTGGCGCGAGTAACCTCATTCACCCGCTCGATCAGCCATTCGGCAAACACCCGCTCCGCCGCACGCTCGGCGCGCGCCAGCGGGCGTGTCAGCCAATAGGCGCCGACATCGACCTCGGCGTCGAACGGTTGTGCCAGCCGCCCGCCCGCAAGCTCGGTTTCGAACATCGCGGACGGCGCGAGCGCGACCCCCTCGCCCAGCAGCGCCGCCTGCACCATGATCGTCGACGTGTCGAACTGCGCCCCGCGCGCGACGACGGGGGCCGTATCCGCGGCCGCGAACCACGCCGGCCAGTCCTGCGCGCGATACGACCGCAGCAGCGGCCAGCGCGCCAGATCGGCCGGATGCTGAAGCGTCGCAGCGATTTGCGGGGTGCACAGCGGCGTCATCGGCGCGTCCATCACGCGCACCGCGTCGACGCTGCGCCACGCGCCGTCGCCGAAGCGGATCGAAAGGTCGAGGCTGTCGGTCGAAGGATCGGGCTTGTTGTTGTTGGTCAGCAGTCGCAGCTCGACATGGGGGTGTCGCCGCCGGAAGTCGGGCAGGTGGCGCATCAGGAAGCCGACCGCAAAGGTGCCGACGACGCCCACGGTCAGCACCTCGCGCGCGATGCCGTGCCGGACGCGGTCGATGCCGTCCTCGATCCGCGCGAGCGCGTCGGCGACGGTGGGGGCAAGCAGCAAGCCTTCGTCGGTCAGTACCAGACCGCGCGAGGTGCGATGGAACAGGCTCTTGCCGAGCCACGCTTCGAGGGCCTTGATCTGGTGGCTCACCGCGGCCTGGGTGACGAACAATTCCTTCGCCGCCTCGGTAAAGCTCGCCTGGCGCGCCGCCGCATCGAATGCACGAAGCAGGTTCAGCGAGATTTCGGTGACCGCCATGCAAGCCCCTTAGAAAATCTAATGATGCTGCTGAACTATCATCGCTTGGCTGCGGTGCCAAATACGGAAAATATCGCTGCCTCGTTCTGGCTCCATGAGGATATCGATATGCCCCTTCCCGCTCTTTCGCGCCGCCGCATCCTTTCGCTCACCCCCGCGGCCGCTCTGGCGGGCTGGACCCTGCTGTCGGGATGCACGCCCGAAGCGGACGGCACGCCCGCACGGAAGCCCGAGGACAAGCCGGACCCGATCGCCTCGAAACTCGCCGCGCTCGAACGGCAGGCCGGTGGCCGCCTCGGCGTCTGTTTCCGCGATGCGGAAAGCGGGCGCACGACCGGCCATCGCGTCGACGAGCGTTTCGCGATGTGCTCGACCTTCAAATGGCCAATGTCGGCGGTGGTCCTGAAAGCCGTCGACGACGGCAAGCTGACGCTGGACCGCCGTGTAGCTTATGGAAAAGACGACCTGATCCCCAATTCGCCCGTCACGAGCAAAAGGGTCGGCGAAGGCGCGATGACGGTCGAGGAACTGATCGAAGCGACGATTACCACCAGCGACAATGCCGCGGCCAATCTGTTGCTGCCTCTCGTCGGCGGTCCCGACGCGGTGACACGGCAGTTTCGCGCCTGGGGCGATCCCGTCACTCGCCTCGACCGTCCCGAACCCGAACTGAACCATGTCGGCCGGGACGAAGAGCGCGACACGACGACCCCCGCGGCGATGGCAGGCCTGCTCGACACCGTGCTGCTCGGAAACGCGCTGTCGCCGATATCGCGCACCCGCCTCGTCGACTGGGGCGTCGCCACGACCACCGGTACCCGCCGCCTGCGCGCCGGCATTCCGGAAAGCTGGCGTTTCGGCCACAAGACCGGGACCGCGACGCCAAAGGGGATGATGAACAAATATAATGACGTCGCGCTCGCCGTCCCGCCACAGGGTGCCCCGCTGCTCATCACTGCCTATTATGAAGGTCCGGTCGCCACGCGGGAGATGCGGCCGCAGGACGAAGCCGTCCTCGCCTCGGTCGCGCGCCTCGCCGTCGAATGGGCGGCGATGCGCTGAGGGTCAGGCGGCAAGCGCCGCCTTGACCGCTGCCACCGCCGCATCGGCGGCCGCGCCGTCGGGGCCGCCGCCCTGCGCCATGTCGGGGCGGCCGCCGCCGCCCTGTCCGCCAAGCGCCGCTACCGCGACCTTGACCAGATCGACTGCGCTCCGCGAGGCAGCCGCATCGCCCGCGACACCGACCGCGACCGACGCGCGGCCGTCGTTGACCGCCACAAGCATCGCGACGCCGCTGCCGATCTGCTTCTTCATATCGTCGACCGCACCGCGCAGACCCTTGGGATCGAGCCCCTCGACGATTTGCGCGAGCAGCTTGGTGCCCCCGACCTCTTCGACCGCAGGGCCGCCGCTCGCCGCGCCGCCGCCCATCGCCAGCGCCTTTTTCGCATCGGCAAGTTCGCGCTCGGCCTTCTTCAGCGCCTCCGCCATCGCGGCGACACGCGTCGGAACCTCGTCGGGCGAGGTCTTGAGTGCCGCCGCCGCCGCCTTCAATGCCTCGTCGCGGCCGAGCAGCCACTGGCGCGCCGCTTCGCCGGTCAGCGCCTCGATACGCCGCACGCCCGAGGAGACCGCGCTTTCGCTGACGATCTTGAACAGCGCGATGTCGCCAAGCGCGCGGACATGCGTGCCGCCGCACAGCTCGACCGAATAGGTCGCGTCGTCGGCCCTGCCCATGCTAAGCACGCGCACCTCATCGCCATATTTCTCCCCGAACAGCGCCATGGCGCCCGCAGCGATCGCATCGTCGGGCGTCATCAACCGCGTGGTGACCGGCTCGTTGGCGCGGATCTGGGCATTTACCTCGGCCTCGATGTCCGCAATCTCCTCGGCACTCAGCGCCTTGGGGTGCGAGAAGTCGAAGCGGAAGCGGTCTTCGGCGACCAGGCTACCCTTCTGCGTCACATGATCGCCCAGCCGGTTGCGCAGCGCCGCATGCAACAGGTGCGTCGCGCTGTGGTTGGCGCGGATGCGGTCGCGGCGCGCGGCGTCGACGCTCAGATGCACCGTGTCGCCGACCTTCAGGCTGCCGCTTTCGATCACGGCCTGATGCGTGTGGAGCCGGCCAAGCGGCTTGCCGGTGTCGCGCACCAACGCCTTCAGCCCCGCCGGCGTCGCGATCATGCCGCTGTCGCCCATCTGACCGCCGCTTTCGCCGTAAAAGGGCGTCTGGTTGGTCAGCACGACGACGTCGTCGCCCGCCTGCGCCGCGTCGACCGGCACGCCATCCTTGACCAGCGCGATCACCTCGCCCTCGCCTTCGGTCGAGGTATAGCCGGTGAATTCGGTGCTGCCCTGCGCCTCGGCGAGGTCGAACCAGATTTCGTCCGACGCCTTTTCGCCGCTGCCCTTCCACGCGGCGCGCGCCGCCGCCTTCTGCTGCGCCATCGCCGCGTCGAACCCAGCGCGATCGACCGTGATGCCCTGTGCGCGCAGCGCATCTTCGGTCAGGTCATAGGGGAAGCCATAGGTGTCGTAGAGCTTGAACGCGACGTCGCCTGGCAGGGTCGCGCCCTCGTCCATCCCACCGGTCGCCTCGTCGAGCAGCCGCAGCCCCTTGTCGAGCGTCTGGCGAAACTTCGTCTCCTCGCGCTCGAGCGTTTCGGCGATCAAGGGCTGGGCGCGGATCAGCTCGGGATAGGCGGCGCCCATCTCGGCGGTCAGCGACGGCAGCAGCCGGTACATCAACGGATCCTTGGCGCCGAGCAGATGGGCGTGGCGCATCGCGCGTCGCATGATCCGCCGCAGCACATAGCCGCGCCCCTCGTTCGACGGCAGGACGCCGTCGGCGATCAGAAAGCTCGATGCGCGCAGATGGTCCGCGATCACCCGGTGGCTCGCCTTGCGCGCCTCGTCGGCGGGAACCCCGGTCAGGTCGACCGATGCGGCGATCAACGCCTTGAACGTGTCGGTGTCGTAATTGTCGTGAACGCCCTGCAGAACCGCCGCGACGCGCTCCAGCCCCATGCCGGTGTCGATGCTCGGCCGCGGCAGGTCGATGCGGTCGCGTCCCGGCTGCTGGTCATACTGCATGAACACCAGGTTCCAGATTTCGACGAAGCGGTCGCCGTCCTCTTCCGCCGATCCCGGCGGGCCGCCCCAGATATGGTCGCCATGATCGTAGAAGATTTCGCTGCACGGCCCGCATGGCCCGGTGTCGCCCATTGACCAGAAATTGTCGCTCGTCGCGATGCGGATGATCCGCTCTTCGGGCAGGCCCGAAATCTTGCGCCACAGATCGAACGCCTCGTCGTCGGTGTGATAGACGGTTGCGGTCAGCTTCTCGGCAGGCAGCCCCCACGTCTTGTGGACGAGCGTCCACGCATGATGGATCGCCTGTTCCTTGAAATAATCGCCGAACGAGAAATTCCCGAGCATTTCAAAGAAGGTATGATGCCGCGCGGTGAAACCGACATTGTCGAGGTCGTTGTGCTTGCCGCCCGCGCGGACGCACTTCTGCGACGAAGCCGCGGTGCTGTACGGCCGCTTTTCGAGCCCGGTGAAGACATTCTTGAACGGCACCATCCCCGCGTTGACGAACATCAGCGTCGGGTCGTTGTGCGGCACCAGCGGCGCCGACGGTTCGATATGATGCCCTTCCCCCGCGAAATAATCGAGGAAGGAGCGGCGAATGTCGTTGGTCGATGTCATGCGCGCGAATTAAGGGCTTTGCCCCCTTCCGACAAGCGGGAAAGGCCCCTCAGGCTTATTGGTGCATGCGATCAGAAGGCGGTGGCGATGCCCTTGCCAAGATAGCAGGGCAATTGGTGCAAGACATCGGCCTTCGGCACCCCATCCTCCATCATGCTGGACGGCACTTCGGACGTGTCGGTCCGCACGACCGTAAAGGGCGCGGCCGGCGTTGCCCGATGGACCACGACATAACCGCAATCCATCGTTCCGTCCGGCCGATCGCCCCGAAAATCAAAGGCGGCGTATATCCCTGGCGGCTGGCCCGCTGGATCGAGATACCATGTCAGGCGCAGGATTCGGATCGTACCGTCGGCCCACAGGCCATCGCGCTTGCGCAGGTCGGCTTCCCAATCGAGGCGTGGGCTCGATATCTGCAGCGACGGACGCAGCATTGCATAAGCGGCCCCATAGTCGCGCCGGGAGAGCGCGAGCGTGTAGGTGGCAAAGCGGTCGATAGCCGCTTCATCGTCGGAAGCTGCGGGTTTGAAGTCCACGCCAGCGGGGGCGACGACCTCACGCTCGACTTCGGGCGCGAGCACCGGCGGCGCGGCGGCGGCCCGCGTCCCCACGGCCAATGCGCACGCAGCGAGCAGGATGCAGCCGCGATACCGGCCTTCAATAGCCATAATAGGCCCCGCCCTTTTCCCGGGCGCGCTGCCAGGCGGGACGCGCGTGGCACATCGTCACGAACGCGGCGAGCTTGGGATAGCGGGGCGCCATGCCCTGCATCACCGCAATCTCGGCCGGAAAGCTGAGCATGATATCCGCGGCCGACAACTCGTCGCCGATGAAATGGCCATCGGGACCGAGCCCGGCCTCCATATAGGCGAAATGCGAATCGAGCTGCTGTGCGATCCGCTCCTCCAGCGGCTCGGCCGCGGCGCCGAGCCGCGCGGTATAGAGGCGCAGCAGGATCGGCGTCATCGCCGAGCCTTCGGCGAAATGCAGCCATTCGAGATGACGGACATGATCATCGGTGCCGCGGGCCGGAACGAGATGCCCGCCGCCGTGGCGTTCGCACAGATATTCGACGATCGCACCCGATTCGATGATCGCGCGGCCCTCGTCTTCGAGCACGGGCGACTTGCCGAGCGGATGAACCGCGAGCAGTTCGGGCGGTGCGAGGTTCGTGGTCGCGTCGCGTTCGTAATATTTTATCTCGTACGCCGCGCCGATTTCCTCGAGCAGCCACAGGATACGCTGCGAACGACTGTTGTTGAGATGGTGGACGATCAGGGTCATGGCGCTCTCCCTCGCAGCGGCCCCGGTGTCGGGCGATCTGGCGATATCGCCGGAGTACCCGACGCAATGCACCGACGCCAATAAAGTTTGGGCGCCACTTCCGAAGAAGGGCGCCCACTGGGTCGACAGCCGCGATCAACGGCGGGCGGGCCGGCCTGCGAGAGGGGTGCAGGCGCAAGGAGCGGAATCGCGCGGGCTTAACATCGCCCGCCGGATTCCATGGCCCGCCGCCGTCGGCCGGCCGGTCGGGAGGGGCATGACCGGCCGGAAGGCGTCAGGGTCGATCAAAGATCGTCATCGTCGTCCGCATCGGGGCCGGTCATCATCTCTTCGGCAACCGCTTCGGTCCGTCCGCGGATCGCCGCCTCGAGACGCTGCATCAACTCGGGATTTTCCATCAGGAAATTCTTCGCATTCTCGCGGCCCTGGCCGATACGAACCGAATCATAGCTGAACCAGGCCCCGGCCTTTTCGACGAGACCGGCCTTGACCCCCAAATCGAGGATTTCGCCGATCTTCGAAATGCCCTGCCCGTACATGATGTCGAATTCGACCTGCTTGAACGGCGGCGCGACCTTGTTCTTGACCACCTTGACGCGCGTCGTGTTGCCGACGATTTCGTCGCGATCCTTGATCTGGCCGGTGCGGCGGATGTCGAGGCGGACCGAGGCGTAGAATTTGAGCGCGTTGCCGCCCGTCGTCGTTTCGGGATTGCCGTACATCACGCCGATCTTCATGCGCAGCTGGTTGATGAAGATCACCATGCAGCGCGAGCGGCTGATCGAACCGGTGAGCTTGCGCAGCGACTGCGACATAAGCCGCGCCTGCAAGCCGACATGGCTGTCGCCCATCTCGCCCTCGATCTCGGCGCGCGGCACGAGCGCGGCGACCGAGTCGACGACGAGCACGTCGATCGCGTTCGAGCGCACGAGCGTATCGACGATCTCGAGCGCCTGTTCCCCGGTGTCCGGCTGCGACACGATCAATTCGTCGATATCGACCCCCAGCTTGCGCGCATAGACGGGATCGAGCGCATGCTCGGCATCGACAAAGGCGGCGGTGCCGCCGGTCTTCTGCGCTTCGGCGATGCAATGCAGCGCCAGCGTGGTCTTGCCCGAGCTTTCGGGTCCATAGATTTCGATGACGCGGCCGCGCGGCAGGCCGCCGACCCCCAAGGCGATGTCGAGACCGAGCGAACCGGTCGAGACCGCCTCGACCTGCATCGCTTCCTTCGAGCCCAATTTCATCACCGAGCCCTTGCCGAAGGCGCGGTCGATCTGCGCCAATGCGGCGTCGAGCGCCTTCTGCCTGTCCGTTCCGTTCACTGATTTCCCCGATTCCACGAGTGACAATTGTCCGGCCATGACCGTCCCTTTCCTGCTTAGAGCGACAGCAGACGCATCGCAACGCCCGGCCCATCCTGTACGGCATTTGTTCTCATGGAACAAGAGGGGAACAGAAAAAAGCGCCGGGCTGCGAGCGATCCGGTTTCAGTCGCGAAAGAAATCGCCGATCGTGGCCTCTATCTCGCTGATCCGGAACGGCTTGGTAACCAGCTTGCGCCCGGCATGAGCGGGCGGAATGACGTCGCCGCCGCCCGATGTGAAGGCAAAAGGAACGCCGCGCGCAGCGAGGGCGTCCGCAGTCACCCACCCCTTTGCCTCGCCCAGATTGATATCGACAAGCGCGCCGGCGATCGCTTCGCGCTCCAGAATCGCGATCGCCTCTTCATTGCTCGTCGCCTGCGCGGGTTCGGGAAATCCGAGCGCATCGAGCATGTCGACGAGCATCATGCCGATCAGCACATCGTCTTCGACCAGCAGGAGACGGCGGTCATTCGGCATGCGCGCGTCCGCGATGCGCCGCATCGTCGAGAGTCGCCGACACGGCCTCGGCAAGTTGCGCGACCGAAAACGGCTTGGGCAGGAAGGCGACATGGTCGATGTCGATCGACTGGCGCAGTTGCTCTTCGGCATAGCCCGACATGAACAGTACGGGCAGGCCCGGCGTTTTTGCACGCATCGCGCGCACCATCGCCGGCCCGTCCATGACCGGCATCACAACGTCGCTGATGACCAGATCGATTGTGTCCATCGTTCCGAACCGTTCGAGTCCCTCTTCACCCTGTTGCGCGGTTACAACCTTGTAACCCGCGCGGACCAGCGCGCGTTCCGCGACCGCGCGAACCATGTCCTCGTCCTCGACAAGCAGCACGGTCCCGGTTCCCCATTGGCTCTTTTTTGGCTTCGCCGCGGGCGTCGGCGTGGCGGGCGCGTCGCCCGCCGCGCGATGGACGGGAAGATAGACGGTGAAGCGCGTACCGTCCCCCGGCTTGCTGTCGGCAAAGATGAAGCCCGCCGACTGCTTCACGATGCCGTAAACCGTCGAAAGTCCGAGCCCCGTCCCCTTGCCCACGTCCTTGGTCGTGAAGAAGGGTTCGAAGATCTTGGGCAGGACATCCGCGGGAATGCCGACCCCGGTGTCGCTGATCCGCAGCGCGCTGTAATCGGCCGGCGGCATGATCTCGCTGCCCATCGCCCGCACCTCGGCCGCCGAAACCGGATAGGTTTCGATGGTCAGCGTTCCGCCGCCAGGCATCGCGTCTCGCGCATTGACCGCAAGGTTGATGATCACCTGTTCGAGCTGGACGGGGTCGGCACGGACCGCGCCAAGTCCGCGGCCATGATGCACCGCGAGCTGCACCGTATCGCCCATCAACCGCTTCAGCAGGTGCGACACCTCCGAAATCACGTCCGGAAGCTGCAATATCTGGGGTCGCAGCGTCTGTTGCCGCGAAAATGCGAGCAATTGCCGCGTCAGACTCGCCGCGCGATTGGCGTTGCTGCGGATCTGCTGGATATCGTCATAATCGCTGTCGCCGGGGGTGTGGCGCATCAGCATCAGGTCGCAGCTGCCGAGCACCGCGGTCAATATATTGTTGAAATCGTGGGCGACGCCGCCGGCCAGCTGGCCGACCGCCTGCATCTTCGATTGCTGAGCCACCTGCCGCTTCAGACGCGATTCCTCGCTCGAATCCTTGAGGCTGAGGAGCACCGCCGCCTCGCCCAGCCCGCGCACGCCCACGACGCGCATCGACACGGGCTCGTCGCCCTGCCCGGCCAGCCGGATCGACAGGTCACCGCCCACCTGCTGCCCGCTGCTGTGGCGGCGGATCATGTCGGCAAGGGGGCCTTTATCCTCGCCGACCACCAGGTCCCCGGGATAGCGCGGCATGCGTCCGTCCGCGACCCCCGCCGCGCGCGTGAAGGCACGGTTCATATAGAGAAAGCGACCGTCGCGATCGACCATCGCGAGCCCGAAGGGGAGTAGCGACAACAGGGTTTCGACATAGCTTTGCGCCGTGCCCCGGTCGGCCGGGCCGATCTCCTCGTCGATCAGCGCCAGCAGCATCGGACCGCCGGCATCGGCGGAGGCCAGTGGAATCTGGAGCAACCGCACCGGCGTCGCCCGGTCGCCTTCCCGCGCAAAATACAGTGCGCCGCTATCGTCGAGGCGCAACATCTGCGCCGCGTCGCGCCCGGCATAGTGCGCCTGGTCGGCCTCGCCGAGCGCGCGAAGCAGAAACGCCTGATTGGCCACGCGCAGCCGGCCTTCGGCGCTGACGAGGGCTGCCATAATTCCGGCCTGTCCCAGCGTGCGACCCGCCGGTCCGTCGAGATGCCGGACGATCTCGGTGGCGAGGTCGATCCGTTCCTGCGCCGCGAATCGCCAGACCAGATAATCTTCGGCCTGACCGGTGCGCGTCACGTGCGCGCGCAACCGCAGGGGGCCGATCGCAAGGTCCTCGGCGACCCCCTCGCCATCGCGCCAGGCCCCGCGCCCGGCATTTTTGAGCCGATCCGCTCCCTGGCCGTCGAAGGGCAGTCCCGGGGGCGTGACGAAGCCGCCCATCCATGTCGCGAACAAGTCATTGGCGCACACCAGCCGCCCGGCGCGGTCGGTAACCGCGATCGCGACATCGTCGTGCGCGACCGCCTGGCGCAGCATCGTCCAGTCGGGCGCCGCGGTCTCGCCCGCGGCGGTAGCGGGAAACAGGCGCCGGACAAGCAGGAGGCCGGCGACGGCCAGCGCCAGCCCGGCGATGAAGCCGCCGGCCAACAGTATGTCGCGCGTCGTCCAAAAGAGCAGCGCCACCGACACCGCAGCGAGGCCGCCGATCAACGCGAGGTCGGTGCGCGAGAGTCCCGCGGAAACCGGCATCGGACCGGCCGACCCCGCCGCCGCTCTGCCGATAGGATCGTCAGCGGAAGGCAGGGTCGTCGCGGCCAATGATGGGATTCCCTTTAGGCGTTACCAGATACGGACGCGATCCTCGGGCTTCAGATAAAGCTTCTGGCCGTCCTTGACGGCGAATGCCTTATACCAAGGATCGAGGTTACGCGAGATCCAAGTCCGCTGAATCGAGGGTGAATGCGGATCGGTCGTGATGCGCTGCGACAAATTCTGCTCGCGATAGTTGCGCCGCCACACCTGCGCCCAGCCCAGGAAAAAGCGTTGGTCGCCGGTCGTTCCGTCGATGACCGGCGCCTCCTTGCCGCCCAGCGAAGCCTTATAGGCGTCATAGGCGATGTTGAGACCGCCAAGGTCGCCGATGTTCTCACCCAGGGTGAACGTGCCGTCGAGATGCTCGCCGGGCAGCACTTCATAGGCATCATATTGTGCGACAAGCGCCTTGCCAGCGTCCTCGAATGCCTTGACGTCGGCGGGGGTCCACCAGTCGGCAAGCTTGCCCGTCTCGTCATATTTCGATCCCTGATCGTCGAAATGGTGGCTCGTTTCGTGGCCGATCACCGCGCCGATACCGCCATAGTTGATCGCCGGATCGGCGTTCGGGTCGAAGAAGGGGGGTTGCAGAATCGCAGCCGGGAAGACGATCTCGTTCATGCTGAAATTGGCATAGGCATTGACCGTCATCGGGGTCATTCCCCATTCCCACCGGCGAATCGGTCCCCCGAGGCGACTGATGTTGTCGTCGTGCGCGAACTGGTTCGACCGCAGCGCGTTGCCGAACAGGTCGTCGGACTTGATGACCAGCGAGCTGTAATCCTTCCACCGGTCGGGATAACCGATCTTGACCGTGAAATTGGCGAGCTTCTTCTTTGCCTTCACCTTGGTTTCCGGCTGCATCCAGGTCAGCTTGTCGATCCGGTGACCCAGCGCGGTCAGCACGTTCTGGACCAGCTCCTCCATCGCCGCCTTGGTTTCAGGCGGGAAATATTTGGCGACATAGTCCTTGCCAACCGCTTCGCCCATATTGCCGGTGGTGAAATCGACCGCGCGCTTCCAGCGCTCCTGCATTTCGGGCGTGCCCGACAGGGCGGTGCCGTAAAAGGCGAAACTTTCCTTTGCCACCGCATCGGGCAGCACGTCGGAAAAGCCGTCGAGGCTGCGCACGATCAGCGCGTCGCGGATCACGCCGATCGGCGCGGCGGCGATGATCTTCGCCTCGCCGGTGAAGGCGGTGGGCTGGGCGACGAGCACCGAATCCTCGTGGACCCCGACGCCGTGGATGAAGGTTGCCCAGTCGAATCCCGGTGCCGCCTCCTGAAGCGCGGCGATCGTCATCTTGTTATAGGTCTTCGTCGCGTCGCTGCTGTCGTTCTTGTCCCAGTGGACCGTCGCGATCGACTTTTCGAGGTCATAGATCGCCTGCGCGCGCGCCGCGGCGTTCGTCTCGCCCGCGAGAGTCAGAATATTCTGCAGATGCTGGAGATAGGCCGCCTGCAGCTTCTCGTTCCGCTCGCCCGGCTTCAGGTAGAAGTCGCGATCGGGCATGCCGATCCCGCCCTGGTAGAGCGAATAGATATAGACCTCGGGATTTTTGTCGTCCTGGCCGACATAGCCGCCAAAGAAATGCGACACGCCGTTGCGATCGGCCTCGGCGAGCAGCGCGGCGAGGCCCGCCTTGTCGACGGCGCGGATCTTGTTCAGCCACGGTTCGATCGGTGCGAGGCCCTTCGCCTCGACCGTCCGTGCATCGAGGAACGAGGCATAGGCGCGGCCGATCATGCTGCCGGGGTCGCCTTTCGCGGTCTCCAGGATTTCCTGCGTGCGCTTTTGCGACAGGTCGGCCAGAGCGGTGAACATGCCGTAATTCGACTTGTCGGCCGGGATCGGGGTATTCTTTGCCCAGGTGCCGTTGGCATAGGCGTAAAAGTCGTTGCCGGGCAGCACGGTGCGGTCCATCCCCGTGGCATCGAAGCCAAAGCTGCCGATTTCGGGTGCGTCGGTCGAAGCGGTCGCAGCCGTTTCCTCCCGGGCTGCGAGCGGCGAGGACGCCACGGAGCCGAGAAGCATGGCGCCAAGCGCCGCCGTCGCCAGCAGGCGCGAATATTTGGTCGGACGAGTCATGAAATTCCCCAGTTCGAATGGATGGCGCTGCCTTCAGGAGGCCGGCGCGATGGGGATAGCTATAATCGGGTGGCCGCGCCGTTCAACCGGCGGGCGTGTCGCTTGTCGATGACTCAAGTCGTTGGTCGCCCCGCGCGCGGCGCTTGCGGCGCCACTTGTCGCCGATGAACCAGCGCCAGCCGAAGGCCGTGACGACATAGAGGACCGACGCCGTCACGACGCCAAGGACGATCAGGCCAAAGGCGGTGATCGACGCGGCGCCGGTCAG
Source organism: Sphingopyxis sp. CR5 (assembly GCF_059693785.1). Classification (NCBI taxonomy): domain Bacteria; kingdom Pseudomonadati; phylum Pseudomonadota; class Alphaproteobacteria; order Sphingomonadales; family Sphingopyxidaceae; genus Sphingopyxis; species Sphingopyxis sp. CR5. Next base: position 63,942 of record NZ_JCATIE010000013.1, read on the forward strand.
CCATTGCATCATGTTGCCGACATCGGTGGTCCGCACCGCGGTGCCGATGGGACGGCCATAGGTCATCGCATCGACGCGCAGGATGAAGCTGCCGATCTCGTACGCGGCGATCCAGACCAGCGGCGTGGTCAGCGGATTGGTGATGAAGGTCGTGAGCGCGGCGACGGGGACATTGGCGCGAAAGGGCAGCGCAAGGATGGCCGCGAACAGGATTTGCGCAAAGGGAATGATGATCCCGACCAGCGCGCCCAAAGCCACCCCGCGCGGCACCGACCGACGCGTGAAGCGCCACAGTTCGGGCCGCAGCACACGGTGGGCAAAGGGCCGGATCCAGCGACTCTTCGCCATATCCTCGCGGCGCGGCAGGTTGCGCGCGACCCATTGCCCGATGCGGCTCATCCGCGTTCTTTCAGAAGCCGCTGCTTGTCGCGCTTCCAGTCGCGTTCCTTGATCGTTTCGCGCTTGTCGTGCGCCTTCTTGCCCTTGGCGAGCGCGAGTTCGACCTTTGCCCGGCCACGGCCATTGAAATAGACCGACAGCGGGACCAGCGTCATCCCCTGCCGCGCGACCGCGGCGTGGAGCTTGTTGATCTCGCGCGCATTGAGCAACAGTTTGCGCGGTCGGCGGGGTTCGTGGTTGAAACGGTTTCCATGGCTGAATTCGGGAATGTTGGCGTTGACGAGCCACACTTCGCCGCCCGCAACCTCGGCATAGCTCTCGGCGATCGTTCCCTCGCCGAAGCGCAGCGACTTCACCTCGGTTCCTTGCAGCGCGATGCCCGCCTCGAACACCTGTTCGATGCTGTAATCGAAGCGCGCGCGCCGGTTTTCGGCGACGACCTTCTTCTTGTCGAATTCGGCGGCGGACTGCGGACGGGCCATTGCGAAGGTACCTAGAGAACTCCAGCCGCGACCAGCGCGGCATCGACGGCGGCGCGCGATGCTTCGGACGCCGGAATGATAGGTAGGCGCACTTCGGGCGAAAACCAGTCGTGCACGCGCGACAACGCATATTTGGCGGGTCCGGGCGACGCGTCGGAGAACATCGCCTTGTGCAGAGCGAACAGCCGGTCGTGAAGCGCCAGCGCGCGATCCCACGACCCTGCGGCACAGGCGGCTGCGAAATCGGCGCAGAGCCGCGGCGCAACATTGGCGCTGACCGAGATGCAGCCCGCCCCGCCCATAACCGCATGCGGCAGCCACAAATCGTCATTGCCCGAAAGCTGGCAGAAGTCGCGCCCCGCCCCGGCACGATGGACGGTCACCCGCGCGAGGTCGCCGCTTGCGTCCTTCACCGCAACCACGCTCGGAATCTCGGCGAGCTGGCACATCGTTTCCGCGGCGATATCGGTGACGGTGCGGCCGGGGACGTTGTAGACCACGATCGGAAGGTCGCTTGCGTCGGCGAGCGCACGAAAATGTGCGAGCAGCCCCTCCTGCGTCGGCCGGTTGTAATAGGGTGCGACGATCAGCGCCGCATCGGCGCCCGCGGCTTGCGCGTGGCGCATGTGGCGGATCGCGGTCGCGGTGTCGTTCGAGCCGCATCCGGCGATCACCGGCACGCGCCCCGCCGCGGCCTCGATGCAGCAATCGATCACCTGATAATGTTCGTCGAAACTCAACGTCGGGCTCTCGCCGGTCGTCCCGCACGGCACGAGCGCTTTCGAACCCTCGTTCACCTGCCAGTCGACCAGCCGGGCGAAGGCGGCAGCGTCGAACGCCCCGTCGCGAAACGGCGTCACCAAGGCGGGAATCGAGCCCGAAAACATGTAGCGCTCCTTTACAAATTTCAGCCGGTATCCGATAGAAACGGCCGGCGCGCCGCCTAATGGACGCCTATTCAGCGCGCTGCAAGGAGTTTGCCATTATCATGCCGGGCATGATCCGATTGTCCTCCATTTCCCGTCTCGCCCTTGCTGCCGCCCTGCTGATGCCGGGCATCGCCTCGGCGAGCGAGCTCACTCCCGAACAAATGGCCTGGTACCGCGCCCAGATGGGGCTGGCGACGGCCTCGGCGACGCCGCCCACCGCAACCAACACCGTCGGCGACGCGCTGATCGAATGGCGCCGGCTGACGCAGGACGACAATGCCTCCTTCGATCGGCTGTCGCGCTTCTTGATGGCGAACAAGGGTTGGCCCGACGCGGAAAAGATGCGCGTCCGGGCCGAAAAGGCGATCGCGATCGACAGCTACGACCCGGCGCGGACCCTCGCCTATTTCACGGCCTATCCGCCGAAGACGCCCAGCGGCCAGCTTCGCATGGCCCTGGCCCTCAACGCGTCGGGACGCCGCGACGAAGCCAATGCCGCAGTGCGCCGCGCGTGGGTCGGCGGACCGCTGAGCGAGGACGAGATCAGCCGCGTCCTGTCCTTCTTCCCAGGCGCGCTGACCCTCGCCGACCATGATGCGCGGATGGACAAGCTGCTCTGGTCGAACGACATGGGCGCGGCGGCGCGCCAACTCGGCTTCACCTCACCCGGCAAGCGCGCGATATTTGCCGCCCGGCTTGCCATGCGAAACGGCGCCGTCGACGCCGCGATGCAGGCCGCCGCGGTGGAAGCCGCCAACCCCTCGATCACGCGCACGGACCCCGGCTACATCACCGCGAAGGCAACCTGGCTGCGCAAGTCGGGCCGCGTCGGCGAAGCCCGCGCGCTGCTCGCCGCGCCGCGCCAGTTGGCAAGCGCCCCGCTCGATGCCGAGGAGTGGCTCGAAACGCTGCTGACCAATGCCCGTCTCGCCGACCAGGCGGGCGACAAGCTCACCGCCTATAATATCGCGAGCAAGCTCGACGACGCGCTGCCACCGGGCACCGTCGTTCGGGAAACGCCGCTCGGCGTGCGCGACGATTACACCTCGCTCGCCTGGCTCGCGGGCCAGCTCGCATTCCACGACCTCGGTCGCCCCGCGGACGCCTCGCGACTGTTCCGCGCTTATGGCGACGCGGCACGCTCGGCGCAGACGCGAACGAAGGGCTATTATTGGGCCGGGCGCGCGGCGCTCGCGGCCGGCGACCAGCCGACCGCAAACGCCGAATTCGCCGACGCGGCCCAGCATTACGACCAATTCTATGGCCAGCTCTCGCTCGAGCGGCTGCACCGCCAGCAGCCCAAGCCAATCGCCGAACCGACGATCCAGGTGACGGCGGCCGAACGGACGGCCTTCGAGGACGACCGCCTTGTGCGCGCGGCGCGGGCGCTCGGTGAAATCGGCGCATGGCGGGAGCAGTCGCTGTTCCTGCGCGCGTTGGCCCAGGAAGCGATGACCCCCGCCGACCATGTCCTCGCAGGGCAGCTTGCCAAGCAGATCGGCCGCCCCGACCTGGGCGTGATGATCGGTCGCAGCGCGCAGGCGAACAGCCTCGACGCCGTCGAGGTATCGGGCTTCCCCACCGTACGCGTCCCCGCGGGGCACGAGAATAACTGGACCTTCATCCACGCGATCAGCCGCCAAGAGAGTCAGTTCGACCGCCAGGCGATCAGCCACGCCGGTGCGCGGGGGATGATGCAGTTGATGCCGGGCACCGCGCGCGAAGTCGCCGGCAAGCTGGGTCTCAGCTACGATTCGTCGGCGCTGACCAGCGACAGCAGCTACAATATGACGCTCGGCTCGACCTATTTCATGCAGATGCTGCGCTATTTCGGTGGCAGCTATCCGCTCGCCGTTGCGGCCTATAACGCCGGGCCCGGCAATGTGAACAAATGGCTTCGGGCGAACGGCGACCCGCGCACGAGCGGGGTCGACATGGTGGACTGGATCGAAGCAATCCCGATTTTCGAAACGAAAAACTACGTCCAGCGGGTGCTCGAAAACGCCGTCGTCTACGATACGCTGCGCGAAGACGAGAGACCGCTGCCCGACGCGCCGCTCAGCTTTTACCTCGGCAAGCCCAATCCGGGCTGAAGGCTATGGCGGGGAACAGGCCGAACATCATTAGCCCGGCGGGGTTCGCCGCGCTGCGCGCCGAATATGATACGCTGCTCGGCGATGAACGCCCCAAGCTGGTCGAGGTGATCAGCTGGGCGGCGGGCAACGGCGACCGCAGCGAGAATGGCGACTATATCTATGGCCGCAAACGACTGCGTGAAATCGACCGGCGGCTCGGCTTTCTCGCGCGGCGGATGAAGGCGGCCCGGGTCGTCGATCCCGCCGAACAGCCCGACAAAAGCCGGATATGGTTCGGCGCAACGGTCGAACTCGCCGATGAGGACGATGCGCGCCGCACGGTCACGCTGGTCGGCGACGACGAGGCCGATGCGGGCGCCGGCCGGATCGGATGGAACAGCCCGCTTGCGCGGGCGCTGCGCGGCGCCGCGGTCGGCGACTTGCGCACCGTGACCCTGCCCGGCGGACCCAAGGAATGGGAAGTCGTCGCGATCCGTTATCCCTGACCGCTTATGGCTGCATCAGCGCAGGGATTACCCACACGATCGACAATATGATCACCGCTAGCACCAGCGAAATGCCGAGGACGTAGCGAACGCCCTGCCCCTTGATGCCGCTGGACGCTTCTTCGTCGGTGACTTCGACATGGTCTTCGACGATTTTCATCGCTGTCTCCCTTTCGTCTGCTTCCAATGGCAACGCGCCGTCCGCGCGGGCAGTTCCGCATCGGGGCGGGAGAGAAAAACCAGAGGGTCTGTAAGCCGGGTTCTGTCCACCCCGTTGCCGGGGATGGGCGATCATTCCTCTAGGCGCGCGGTTGCCCGAACGCTCAAGCAGTCAACCCGGACGGCGGGGCCGGAACCAGCCCTGAGTTGCCTCTTGCCATCCCTATTCGACCTTGCTCCCGGTGGGGTTTGCCGTGCCGCGTCCGTTACCGTCCGCGCGGTGCGCTCTTACCGCACCCTTTCACCTTTCGCCGGGCCGAAGCCTTTGGCGGTCTGCTCTCTGTGGCACTTTCCCTGATCCCCTCACGGGGACCGCCGGACGTTATCCGGCACCGTGGTTTCCGTGGAGCCCGGACTTTCCTCCCCCGCGCTTACGCGCGGCGGCGATCGCCCGACCCTCTGGCTGCCACTACTATAGCGCGAACGAGCGCCGATTGCGAGCGATTGCGCGAAGGGCGGAAATGGGGTGGGAAGCGGCCATTGCCAACTTTTGTCATCCCCGCGAAAGCGGGGATCCAGGGTTGCGCAACTCCGCCCTGGGTTCCCGCTTTCGCGGGAACGACAAAGTTGAAGATGTGGATTGTCGACTTCCGGTCGTTCACTGATATTCGTCATCCCGGACTTGATCCGGGATCCATAGCAGCGCCGAAGTCATGGACCCCGGATCAAGTCCGGGGTGACGAGAAGAGGAAGGGTCGCTTTCGGTCGTCTCCGGTCACTCCCAGCCGGTCAATCACCCTCGGGCTGCGGCAGCAGCAGTGCGAGCAGGATCGCGCGGCATTCGCCGTCGATCGTTCCGTCGATCAGTTCGGGGCGAAAACGGCGCTGGAACGCGACCGTCGCGGCGAAACCATCGGTCACGTCATAGCCGAACCGTTCGAGCGCGAGCAGGAATCCGGCGTCGGTCCACAACGGATCGGTCAGCTTCTTCGTCGGACGCGGCAGTGCCAGTCGGCGGCGGGCGAGTTCGCCCCACGGGAACAGTTCGCCGGGGTCCTGCTTGCGCGCCGGGGCGATATCCGAATGGCCGACGATGTTGCCGCGGGTGATCGCGTAGCGGTCCTTGATCAGATGGACGAGCCGGACGACCGAGGCGACCTGTTCCGCCGGAAAGGGAACATACCCCCATTCGTGGCCCGGGTTGACGATCTCGATCCCGACACTTGCGGAATTGACGTCCCCGATCCCGCGCCAGTGCGATTTGCCCGCGTGCCAGGCGCGCTTGTCTTCGGGCACCATATGGGTGATCTGGCCATCTTCGCTGACGACATAATGGGCCGACACTTTTGCTGCCGGATCGGCGAGTCGGTCGATCGCTTCGGCCCCCGTCTTCATGCCGGTATAATGCAGCACGATCATCGAGATAGGCAGCAAACGCTCATCGAAATTGGGAGACCAGCGTTCGATAAAATCGCTCATGCGTCTCGCTGTCCATCCTTGCTGCGGCCCCGGGCGCCCGGCCCTTCGCTCCGCTTGCGACAGCGGCGGACAAATTGCAAGGTCAGGCGGCGTAGCGTGTCCGCTGGTCGGCGGGCTCGTACAGACCGCGCAAGCGCTGGCTGGCAACGAACTGGTCGGTCTGGCCGAGCACCGTTTCCCCGGCGCCAAGGACCAGGAAACTTTGCGGTGCCGCGGCGGCACGCAGCCGGGCAAACGCCTTTTCGCGCATCGGCTTCGCAAAGTAGAGCAGCAGGTTGCGGCAGAAGACCAGGTCGGCGGGCGCGGCAAGCGGCGGACGGTCGACAAGCATGTTCTGGACCGAAAAATCGACGCGGCGGCGCAGGTCGGCCTTGGCGAGCCAGCCCGCGTCGGTCTGGTCGAACCAGTTGACCATCCGCTGCACCGGCAGGCCTCGCTGGATTTCAAACTGCGAATAGAGGCCGATCCGCGCGCGCGATATGGCATGATAGCTGACGTCGGTTCCGACGATCTGGATCGTCCAGCCCGCCCATGTCCCTGCCTGTTCTGCCAGCAGCATCGCCAGCGAATAGGCTTCCTGACCCGTGGACACGCCGCAATGCCAGATGGTCAGGCGGCGCGAGGCGGCATTGGCCCGGCGAACATGGTCGAGCGCCTTGGTCGCGATATCGTCGAACACGCTGTGTTCGCGATAGAAAAACGTCTCGTTGTTCAACATCGCGTCGACCGTGTCGTCGAGCAATTGCCGGCTCGTAGATGTCACGAGCGCCGCAACCAGCGCGTCGAGATCGCCGATGCCGTGCCGTTGCATCACGGGCTTCAGCGACATTTCGATCCGCCAGATGCGGCTTGGCGACAGCGTCTGGCCGGTGCGCGATTCGAGCACGCCCATCAGCACGCGATACGCCGAATCGCTTCCGCCTCCGCCCATCATCGCCCGCGGCTCCCGCGAAACGTCCCAAGCATCAGCGCGATGGCGTCCGGGTTCAGCGTCGCGGCCGCGATACCCGCTTTGCTGACGGCGCCGGGCATACCCCAGATCACACAGCTTTCGGGCGCCTGGGCAAAGACGGTGCCGCCTTCGGCCTTCAGTCGGGCGGCGCCCTGCGCGCCGTCGCGTCCCATGCCGCTCAGGATCACCGCGACCCCGCCCTTGCCATAGAAGGAGGCGACCGAATCGAGCATCGGATCGGCCGACGGGCAGCAGCCGTTGGCGACCGGTCGCCGATCCAGTGCAATCTCCGCGCCGTGCGCGCCCGCGACGACAAGCAGGTGCGCGTCGCCGGGCGCCAGATAGATATGGTCGGGCTGAATCCTCGTCCCGGCTTCGGCCACCAGGACGCGCCGCGCGGTCATCGTCGCGATCTGGCGGGCGTAAAATTCCATGAAGGCGTCGGGCAAATGCTGGGTGAGCAGGATGGGCGCGGTCACCCGGGGGTCCAGATGCGCCAGGAAGTTGGAAAAGGCCGGGATGCCACCGGTCGACGCGGCGACCGCGATGCAGTCGACCGACTGGACTGCGTCGACCGTGGCCGGCGACGGCGATGTCACCTGCGGCAGCGCGCACAATATGGGCAGCGGCACCTGTTGCTGTCCCAGGGTCAGGATTCGGTCGGTCAGCACTTCGGCGAAGCGCCCCGAAAAACTGCCCCGTCCGGGCTTGGCAAGTGTATCGCTCGCCCCGAGCGCCAGCGCGTCGATCGCCGCCGGGCCGCCCTCGACGCAGTTCGACGAAAGGATCAGGACGCGAGCGCCCTGCGCGCGTTCCAGGATATGCGGCAGCGCGTCGATGCCGTTCATGCCCGGCATTTCGATATCGAGTACCACGACGTCGACCGGCTCGCACGCAAGATAGGCGAGGGCCTCGCGGGCCGACGCAACCGAGGCGCATATCTTGAGCTCGGGTCGCTGCTCGACGATCCGTTCAAGGATGCTCCGCACGACGAGGCTGTCGTCGACGAGCATGACCCGCACGCTGCGCGGGGAGGCGACCTCGGTCGCCGCGGCGGGGTCTGGCAGGTCGGGCTGGTAGCGGGTCACCGTCTTCCTCAGGCGACGCCGACGAGCTGGAGCTTTCCTTCGAGCGTTTCGCGGTCGAACGGCTTCATCACATATTCGTCGGCGCCCGCCTCGATGGCGGCGCGGATATGGTCGATGCTGTTCTCCGTCGTGCAAAAGACCACGCGCGGCCGCTCCTCAAGACCATAGTCCAGATCGTTGAAAGCGCCCAGAAATTCCATTCCGCTCATCACGGGCATATTCCAGTCGAGCAAGATCACGTCGGGACGATTGGCGCGGCAGAAGCTCAGCGCTTCCTGGCCGTCCGCGGCCTCCTCGACCGCAAAAGCCATGCTTTCAAGAATATGGCGCGCGACTTTGCGAATGACTTTGCTGTCGTCGACGACCAGGCAAGATTTCGACATATATATCCCTCCGACCCCCCCGAGGTTCGCGCCGTGGTAACCCAAAGGAGTGTCCAGCCCGTTAATAACCCATAGGTTTCATGCTGCGTGCGCGACCGGCTGCACGATCAGTTCGGCAGGATCGACCACCAGCAGCGAAGCGCCCCGATGCTCGATCACCGCGTCGGCGACGCGCGCCCATCCCGGCAGCAGCTTTCCCGCGATGCGCCGTTCGGGAGCATCGATGAAACACACATCCTCGATCTCGTCGGCCAGCAGCGCATAGCCGTGTCCCGCGACATCGACGACGATCACCCGCTGTCCTTCGACCACCGGTACCGGGGGCAGGCCGACGACGACATGAGGATCGATCAGCGTCAGCACGCGGCTGCGAAGCGCGAACAGTCCGGCGACATAGGGCGGCGCCGCCGGCACGCGTACCGGCGTTCCGACCGTGACCACCGAGTTGATCGCGCGGCTGCGCAGCGCGACGCGCGTGTCGGCAATTCGCGCGACGAGATAAAGATTGTCCATCATGCCGCCCCTTTCGTGAGTCGCGCGTGCAACGCTTCGAGCAGCGCCTGCCGATCGTAGCGATAGACGGTCTCGTCCTCCGGACCGGCCGCCGCGAGCGAGGCGCGCAACCGGATCATCGGAACGTCGCCGTCGATACGGCATTGGGCCGGATCGTCGGCCAGACAGAGCAGGACGTCGGGACGCTCGGCATGCGCGTCATCGGCGCCCGCGACGCGATATCCGGCCTGTCGCAGTAGCGGCGCGAGGAAATTATTGCCCCAACCGTCCTCGTCGCCAGCCAGGCTGCACAGCGGCTGGCGTTGCGGGACCGCCGCAATCGACGTCGCGGGATCGCAACGCTCCATCAGCCAGAAGGGATCGATCAGCTCGACCGGATCGCCCCCGACCAGCACCACGCCGGCAATCAGGCCCGGCGTCGCAGCGGGCTGGATCGCGTCGGGAAGGCGCACGATGTCGATCACCGCGTCGATCGGATAGCAGAGGATCGAACGCCCGTCGTACAGCCGGAGCAATTTGACCGCCGCGTCGGTTTCGGGCAGGCGCGCCGCGTGCACCGGGAATATCCGTTCGCCGATCTGCGCCCGCACCGCACCCCCGCTTTCGAACAGCGCCGCAGCCGGAACCTCCTCGACGCGCTCGATCACCGACAACCGGATGCCGCGAAGGCGCTGGTCGGTGTCGCGGAACAACAGAAGTTGCGCCATTTCGCGGACCTCGTCCTCGGGGGCGCCGGGGCCGTCGCCCTCGCTGCGCTCCACGTCCGACGCATCGATCGCGGCCGCCGCCATGACGCCCTGCACATCGAGCAGCAGCACGGGCTGCCCGCTGTCGGGAAGCGTCGTCCCGGCATAGAGCCCGGTCGCCATGATGGGAGGGGCGGCGGGCTTGATGACCAGTTCTTCATGGTCGTGGATTGCCGCGACGCTGATCGCATAGCTCTGGCCCTGTCCCGGCCGGACGATCACCACGGCACGCTCGTCGGCATCCTCGTCCTCCCCGGCCTCGCAATCGAGGATCGCCTCAAGCCGTAGCAGCGGGAATTGTTCGCCGCGCACGGTGACGAGTTCGCCGCCGCCGACGCGGTCGATGCGGACGCTGTCGCTGTTTTCGAGCAGGATTTCGCGCACGGCGCCACGCGGAATCGCGAAATACTGCCCCGCCGCACGAACCATCAGCCCGGAAATGATCGTCAGCGTCATCGGCATCCGCAGCACGATCGACAGGCCGCGCCCCTCCTCGTTGCGCAGTTCGACGATGCCGCCGATCTTTTCCAGATTGGCCTTGACGATGTCCATGCCGACGCCGCGCCCCGACACCGAGGTGACCTTTGCCGCGGTCGAAAAGCCGGGACGGAAGATCAGCTCGAGCTTCTGTTTGGGCGTCAAGGCGCGCGCCTCGGCCGCGGATACCAGGCGCGAGGCGACCGCCTTTGCGACCAGCGCGTCCGGCGAGAGGCCGCGCCCGTCGTCGCGCACCTCGATCTCGATCTGGTTACCCGACTGGCGCGCCAGCACCGTCAGGTGGGCGGTGACGCCCTTTCCCGCCGCGACCCGCTGATCGAGCGGCTCGATCCCGTGGTCGATCGCGTTCCGGACGATATGAATCAGCGGATCGCGAATATTCTCCATCATCTCGCGATCGAGTTCGACCTCGCCGCCGCTGGTCGTGAACTGCACCTTCTTGCCAAGATCCTGTGCCAGGTCGCGCACGATGCGCGGCAGCGGCGCGAACAGCTTGTCGATCCGCTGCATCCGCATCTGGCTGACCGACTGGCGCATCGCCGCAATCGAATCGGACAGGCGGTCGAAGGCGGCGGCGACCGACGCGTCGACACCGCTCGCGCGCAGCATCCGGCCGAATTCGTTGCGCGCCAGGACGATGTCGGTAACCCCCGTCATCACGCTGTCGAGCAGCGGCAGCGGTACCCGGATCGAACGCCAGGCCTGAAGGTCGAGCGACAAATCCTCTTCCTCGAAGCGGTCCGGTTCCCGGTCCGACGGGACCGGCCGCGTCGACGCCGGCGTCTCTCCGGTCCCGGCGAGCGCGTCGATGATCGCGCTGTCGTCGCCTTGCGGTTCGACATCGCTCTTCCCGAGTGCGGCGCAAAGCTCCTGCAGCCGATCCACGACGCCAAGTACCGCGGTCACCAGCGCCGCATCCGCGGCGCGATGCCCGCGCCGCACCTGGTCGAGCGCATCCTCGGCGGCATGGGCAAGCGCGGTGATGCGCGGCAGCGAGAGGAAGCCCGAACTGCCCTTGATGGTGTGGACCGAACGAAAGATCGCATCGAGCCGCTCGCGGTCGGCGGGATCGCCCTCCCAGGCGACGAGCGCACCGCTCGCTTCGGCAAGGATTTCCGCCGTTTCGGCAAGAAAGTCGTTCAGCAGATCGTCCATCGCGGTAACCGGCGCCCCTAATCCAGCCGCCACCATGAAGGACAATGGTTAAGGAGGACTTTACCCGCGACCTTTGAGCACGGCTCCGACAAGCAGCGAACTCGGCGTTTCGCGCGCCAGCATGACCTGCCCCTCGTTCTGCGCCGCCACCGCTTGCACCAGCGCGGCCGGAGCGGTGCGTGACGTCATGGCGGCGCTCGATTCACCGTCCCGCAGGATGCGTTCGACATCGGCGTCGACCAGGATACGCTCGGCCTCGGCGTGGAGGGCGATCTCGATCCCCTCCCCCTGTTTTTCGCACCCGATATCCAGCCGCCCGCCGCGCACCAGCGCGTCGACCAGGATCAGTGCGAGGTTCAGGATGATCTTCACCGCGGGCTTGGGCAGAGGATCGTCGCCGATCATCCAGTTAAGCTCGATCGGCCGGTCCGCCATGATTCCTTCGATCGCCGACTTCGCCTCGGCGGGCGGCACCGCCTCGCCGAACCCGCCTGCCGATCCAAAGGCGAGACGAAAGAATTTGAGCTTCGCCGCCGATGTCCGCGCACTCTGTTCGAGCAGGTCGATACAGCGCGCCCGCATTTCGGGGTCTTTTTCGTCGGCCAGCAGTTCGAGACCGTTGGCGAAGGCACCCACCGGGCTGAGCAGATCGTGACACAGGCGCGAAGCCAGCATGGAGGCGAAATCGACGCGATCATCGGTCATAATATTGGATGGCTCCCCAGCGCGGCGTCCGGACATTTCCGGCCGGGCTCGCTCCTAGGGCAGTCTGGGGCGCGAGGGCAAGGGCGATCCCCCTTGAATTTGGCTGTTTCGGGGCCACATCCCGAGCGATGCAGGGGGACGACGAGATTCTGAGCGTGACGCTGGCGGACGGCGCGGCAGGGCTACGGCTCGACCGGGCGCTCGCCGAGGCGCTTCCCACCCTGTCGCGCGAACGGTTGAAGACGCTGATAAAGGGCGGCCGGGTCGCCGATGCGCGGGGTGACATCTTATGGGACCCGGCGGCGAAGGCAGCCGGGTCCGCGGCGCTGGAAATCCGCCTGCCCGCCCCCGCTCCGGCGCATAATGTCGCGCAGGACCTCGATCTCGTCATCGCCTTCGAGGACGAGCATCTGATCGTCGTCGACAAGCCCGCGGGCATGGTCGTCCATCCCGCGGCAGGCAACCTCGACGGGACGCTCGTCAACGCGCTGCTCCATCACTGCGCGGGGCAGCTCTCGGGGATCGGCGGGGTTGCGCGGCCCGGAATCGTCCACCGCATCGACAAGGATACGAGCGGGCTGATCGTCGCGGCCAAGCACGACCGGGCGCATGAGGGATTGGCGAAACAATTCGCCGCGCACAGCATCGACCGCCGCTATCGTGCGCTCGCGACCGGGCGTCCGGTGCCCACGAACGGCACCGTCGACGCCGCGCTCGGCCGTTCAGCCACGAACCGCAAGAAGATGGCGGTGGTCGCTTCGGGGCGCGGTAAGCGCGCGGTGACCCATTACCGCACGGTCGAGGCGCTGAACGGCGCGACCCTGATAGAATGCCGGCTCGAAACCGGGCGGACCCACCAGGTTCGCGTGCACATGGCGCATATCGGACACCCCCTCGTCGGCGACCCGGTGTACGGCCGCGCCCGCAAGCCGTTGTCCGATACACTGAAGGCGCGGAATTTCGTGCGCCAGGCATTGCATGCGGCCCATTTGGGTTTTATTCATCCGGTGACCGGTAACGAAGTCGCGCTCGACAGCGAAATCCCAGCCGATATGCGGGAACTGATCGATGAATTGCGCGTTTAGGTTTCGAATGAAAATCTATTTTGACCGCGGACAGCAACCGCGGCAGGATGATTTCAGGTTTTAGGGAAGACACTCTTTCAATGGCTAACAAGAGCAATGTTCCGGCCGTAGTGCCTGCGCTGGGCGGCGAAGCCAGCCTGAACCGCTATCTGGCCGAGATTCGCAAATTCCCGCTCCTCACCCCCGAGCAGGAATATATGCTCGCCAAACGCTTTCAGGAGCATGGCGACAGCGAGGCGGCGGCGCAGCTCGTCACGTCGCACCTTCGTCTCGTCGCGAAGATCGCGATGGGCTACCGCGGCTATGGGCTGCCGGTCAGCGAACTGATTTCCGAAGGGAATATCGGGCTGATGCAGGGGGTGAAGAAGTTCGATCCCGAACGCGGCTTCCGCCTCGCCACCTATGCGATGTGGTGGATTCGCGCGTCGATCCAGGAGTTCATCCTGCGCTCGTGGAGCCTTGTGAAGATGGGCACCACCGCGGCACAGAAGAAGCTGTTCTTCAACCTTCGCCGGATGAAGAACAACCTCGAAGCGTTCGAGGATGGTGACCTTAGCCCCGAAAATGTCGCGAAGATCGCCAAGGATCTGGGCGTTACCGAGGATGAGGTGGTCAGCATGAACCGCCGCATGGCGATGGGCGGGGATACGTCGCTCAACGTTCCGATGGGCGAGGATGGCGACAGCCAATGGCAGGATTTGCTCGGCGACGAGGAACCGCTGCAGGACGAGCGCGTCGCCGACGCCGAAGAGCGCGACGTGCGCCACGACCTGCTCAACGAAGCCCTCGAAACGCTGAACGAGCGCGAGCGTCATATCCTGACCGAGCGCCGCCTGACCGACGATCCGAAAACGCTCGAGGATCTGAGCCAGGTTTACGACGTCAGCCGCGAACGCGTCCGCCAGATCGAGGTGCGCGCGTTCGAAAAGCTGCAAAAGGCGATGCTCAAGCTCGCCGGCGAGCGCCGACTGATCGGCGCCTGACGCGGACCATTTGCGAGTGGCGCCGCCTGACCTAAGGTGGCGCCATGTGGCTTCTTCCCCTGTTCGCAGCTCTCGCCGCGCCCATCGCAGCTCCGGTTCCGCCGGAGCACGCCGTCATCGACGCTTTCGATGCCGACATCCCCTATCGGCCCAGCGTGGTGCGGATCGGCGACGCCCGCCACCTCGTCTATGAGCTGCACCTCACGAATTTCGCGTCGGAGCCGCTGACGCTGGTCCGCATCGCGGTGGAGGATGCCGCGAACGGGACGGTCCTGCTTGCGCTGTCGGGCGAAGCGCTGACGACGGCGCTTGGCCACGTCCCGTCTGGACGCGACCTGAAAGGGCCGGCGATCGCGCCGGGCGAACGCGTCATCGCCTATCTCGACGTTCCGCTGACGGGCGGCCGCACGCCCGACGCGCTCGCGCACCGTGTGACGCTGGCGCGCCCGACGGGGCCGCACATCGTCAACGCCGGGCGCGTCGCGATCGACGCGCACCCCCTCCCCCGTCTCGGCCCGCCGCTGCGCGGAGGCCCATGGGTTGCCGTCTATGCGCCCGAGATGGAGCGCGGCCATCGTCGGGTGCCCTATGCCGTCGCCGGGCACGCGACGATCCCGGGCCGTTTCGCGATCGACTGGATGAAGATCGACGCCAAAGGGCGTTTCGACCGCTCGGACGGCAAGACGCTCGCCGATTCGCTGAGCTATGGGGCCGAGGTACTCGCCGTCGCCGATGCGGTGGTGTCCGCAACGCGCGACGATTTCGCCGAGCCCGAATTGCGCGCCGACATTCCCGACGTAACGATCGGCGATGCGAGCGGCAATTATATCGCGCTCGACCTCGGCGACGGCCGCTATGCCTTTTACGAGCATCTGCAACCGGGCCTGCTCGTCAAACCCGGCGACCGGGTGACGCGCGGACAGGTGATCGGGCACCTCGGCCTGACGGGTCAGGGCACCGCCCCACACCTCCATTTTCACGTCGCGTCGGCGCCCTCGCCGCTCGCGGCCGAGGGCCTGCCCTTTCTGATCGAGGGCGCCACGCGGATCGGCGGCTATCGGTCGATCGACGACCTGGGAACGCCGTGGCAGCCGGCACCGCCGCTCGCTCCCGGTCCGGCGCTGCCGCCGGCGAACAGCGTCGTGCGCTTTCCCGAATGAGCCGCTTGTCCGATCGCCCCGCGCTGCGATAGAGACGCGGCGATGAGCCCCGCGACCAAAGCCCGCCGCCGCAAGCTTCCCTGGTATCTGCGGCCCTTCAAATGGCTGGCCTGGTTCATGGCGATCAGCGCGCTGTGGGTGCTGCTTTATGCGGTCGTTCCGCCGCCGGTGACCTTTACCATGCTGGCCGATTCCAATGGCATCACCAAGGACTGGACCGGCCTCTCGCACATCGACCGCAACATGGTGCGCGCGGTGATCGCGGCAGAGGACGGCAAATTCTGTAGCCATAACGGCTTCGACCGCGACGCGATCGAAGACGCGCTTGAGCGCAATGCCACAGGCAAGAAATTGCGCGGCGGATCCACGATCAGCCAGCAAACGGCAAAGAATGTCTTTCTGTGGCAAGGCAGCGGCTGGACCCGCTACGTGCGAAAGGTGCCAGAGGTGTGGTTCACCTTCCTGATCGAGACGATCTGGGGCAAGCGGCGGATCATGGAAGTCTATCTGAACGTCGCCGAAACGGGGATCGGCACCTATGGGGTCGAAGCGGGGGCACGGCGCTATTTCAAGCATGGCGCGGGCAAGCTCGCGCCCGCCGAAGCAGCGCGGATCGCCGCGATCCTGCCGCTGCCCAAAAAGCGCGAAGCGATCAGCCCCTCGGGCTTCACCCGCCGCTATGGCAACACGATCCGCGCTCGCATCGGCGTCGTGCGTCGCGACGGGCTCGACGCGTGCGTCTACAAATAATGGGACCGTGCGGCGCGGCGATTTGACAGCGCGCATCCAACCCGACAGAGCGCGGACATGACCCTGACCATCCGCCCCGCCACGCCCGCCGACCTGGCGCTCATCGCCGCCTTTATCCGCGAACTCGCGGACTATGAAAAATTGCTGCACGAGGTCCGCTTCGACGAAGCGACGCTAGGCGACAAGCTGTTCGGCGTGCGGCCTTATGCCGAAGTGGTGATCGGCGAAATCGACGGGACGGCACAGGGCTTTGCGCTCTTCTTCCACAATTTCTCGACCTTCGAAGGCAAGCCAGGCGTCTATCTGGAGGATTTGTTCGTGCGTCCGGCGGCGCGCGGATCGGGGCTCGGCAAGGCGCTGCTCGCCCACCTGGCCAGGCTCTGCATGGAGCGCGACTGCGCGCGGCTCGAATGGTCCGTACTCGACTGGAACGCGCCCTCGATCGGCTTCTACAAGAGCCTCGGCGCCAGGATGATGGACGAATGGACGGTCATGCGCGTCGACGGCGACGCGCTGCCGGCACTGGCGGGGTGCTGACCACGGTCATCCGGGACGCCATCAGCGCGCCGCGCGCGGCCGCCGCCGCTCCATGGACCACGCGGGCTTGTACGCGTCGCCGAGACGCTGCGCTTCCCCGGGTTCGACGCCAAGCTCGATCAGCGCGCGCATCAGGGCATCGGCGGNCGTCGCCGAGACGCTGCGCTTCCCCGGGTTCGACGCCAAGCTCGATCAGCGCGCGCATCAGGGCATCGGCGGGCTGCACCGCGATGTCCGGCTGCACCCCGTCACCCTCCCAATCCTTGCCCGTGATCGGATCATAGGTGCGCCCGACCGGGATGAAGGCGCGGAATCCACCTCCCAGCTCTTCGCCGCGGCCGAAATGATTGGCGCCGGCGGTGGCGCTGCCGACCAGCACGCCGCGACCCGTATGCTTCATCGCCAGCGCGAAATGTTCGGCGGCCGAGGCGGTCGCTTCGGACGTAAGGACATAGACTTTCGCGTCGCGCAGCCGCGCATCGTCGTTCGGCGTCGCCCAATGTTCGCGGGTCACCATGCCGGGATCGCCGGCGACCAGCCGCAGCCCCGAATCGGCGCCGAGCGGTCCCTCCCCCGATTCGTCGACCGAGGCGCGCGTCGCCATCGTCACCAGCCGCGTCGGCCTGGCGAACAGCCAGGGAAAGATGGTGTTCATCTGCTCGATACCCCCGCCATTATGGGTACGGATATCGAAGATGATCGCCTTCGCCCCGGCATGGTCCGCCATGAACTTCGCGGCGACCGCGGTCACCGCCGCATCGTCGGGAAAAAGATTGAAGCGGATGAAGGCAATCCCCGGCGCGATCCACCCCGCCTGCTCGACCGGCGGCTTGGGACCGCGCGGCATCCCGGCCGGCCCGCCCGATGCCGGCTCCGCGCTTTCGGGCGGCCGGACACGCAGATGCCCGTCGGGCTGGACCGAGTCGATGTCGGCATCGATGGCCTTTGCCAGCGCAGCCCCGGACAGCGGGGCATAGCGTCCCGCCGCGATCGCCGCCCGAAGCGCGGCGGCATAACGCTCCCCGGTGTCCGGATAGACATAGTCGCGCTCCAGCAACGCGGCATAATGTTCGGCGATCGCGTTGGCATCGACCGCCGCGTCCGCTTGCCGCGCTGCGGCCGGCCCCGACGAAATAGCGAGCGCCGGCCCTGCCGCGGCGAGCAGCGCGGCGCCAAAAATACTGTGCAGTTGCATGCTGTCGATCTCCACTCCAACCCCCGGCGGGAGCAGACTGTATCAGATCGGCAATACAGATCAACTACATTTGTAGTCGCAAGACAAATCCGGTCATGGCCGCCGCGAGAACCAGATCAGGACAACCCCGACGATCGCCACGATGGCCCCGTTTCGCGTCCATAGCGTATCGCCGAGCATGAAGCTGCTCGACGGCCAGTGCACAATGTCGAGTCCCTGCAAAATCCACAGGCCGCCCATCAGGATCGCCGCCACGCCGACGATCGCCGCAAGTCCCTTGATGATACCCATGTCATCCTCCGCAATCCGTGTACGGCGACGCTGGCACAAAGCCGCACGCCTGTCACGCGCGGCGCTGCAATCCGATCAGCGGCCGCAACCAGCCGACCCGCCGCCCGCCGAGATAGAAGGCCCAGCACCCCGCGACGGTCGCCACGATCAAGAGCAGGAAGGACGCGGCCACCCCGACCCGCCCGATCAGCAGCCAGTATCCGACAAGCACGATGATTGTCTGGTGGATGATGTAGAAAGGAAAGACCGCTTCGGCGAGCATCGCGCGCTGCGGATGGTCGCGGTTGGCGAAGCAATCGGCGATCCCGACGAGGGCGACGATCGCCATCCAGCCCTGCACCAGCCGCACCACCATGAAGAGGGTCACGACGCCTTCGGGCGGCGGCCCTTCGCCCGGCGCGGCCCACAGCGCCCACGCGACATAGCCATAGGCCGCGACGGCAGCGGCCGCAGCCGCCGGCCAGCAGCGTGCAACCGCATCGAAAAGCACCGGCCGGACGCGCAGCAGCCAGCCGATGAAGAAGGGTACAAGATAATGGAGATGGTTCGGCCCGTCGTCGACCAGCGCGTGCGTCTCGCGATGGCCTGGAAAGGCGAAGAGGATGGCCAGCCACACCGCAAGCGGCACGATCAACAGTCCCCAGCCGGCGAGCAGCCGCACCGCACCGTCGGCAAACCGTGCCCGCGTCCGCTCGGGGATCGCGGCCAGCAGGATCGCCGCGAGCAAGGTGTAGGCATAAAGATAGACGACGAACCACAGATGCTGCCACGTCGGCAGGACGATCCCGTCCAGCGAACCGAAACGGAAATAGTCGGCCAGCCAGAAATGCAGGAAGCCACCGACATAGCCGTGCTGGGTGACAAGCTCGATCCACGGCTGCACCGGGATGACGACGATCATGCCAAAGGCGAGCGGGATGAGCAGCCGCGCGCTGCGCGAGCGCAAGAAGGAGCCAATGCCGCCGATCTTTGCGAACAACGCCGCGCTGGCGTAACCCGAGACGAGGAAGAGCAGAGGCAACCGCCAGCTATTCGTCGCCATCATCGGGATTTGCACCCAGTCCATCGGGTGCGGCGTTTTGACGTGCCACCCCCAGGGCACAAAATACATGCCGATATGATAAAAGATCAGCAGCGCGAACGCGCCGATCCTCAGCCAGTCCATCCCATAATGCCGTGTCGTCCGCGCCACCTTCGATCTCCTTTGCCGGGGCCACGTCGAGCGGCTAAGCGATGGGACGGACGCCGGGCGAGACCAGCGGGACGAATGGCGGAGCGACAGTGACGGACGAGCAGCGGTCAGGGACGAGCGGCGGCGGAGCGGGGACGAGCGGACTCAGCGCGCGGACGCTGACCCTGTTGCTGCTCGCGGCCATGTTCCTTTTCGGCGTCGTCCGCATCGCCGCCAACGTCTATTCCTATATCGCCGACCGCCAAGGCGCGGGCCTCGCAACATCGCCGACGATCGCGTGGCTGCTCGAGGGGTGCAGCCTCCTCGCCTGGGCGGTGATGATGATCCCCTGCTGGTTCAGCGTGCGCCATATCCGCCCGCCGCGCTTCGGGCTCGCCGCCACCGCGACGATCCACGCGTTGCTCGCGATCCCGGTCTCGCTCGGTCATATCGCGTTGATGGTGGCCTTTCGCACCGCGGCGTGGTGGGCGATCGGGGAAACCTATCACTTCACCTCGCCCGACGGCAGCCCGCTGCTCTATGAAATGCGCAAGGACGTGTCGGCCTATGTCGAACTCGTCTTCATCCTCTTCCTCGTCCAGTGGCTCGTCGCGCGCTATGCGGCTCCCCCGGCTTCGGTGCCGGTGCGCCCGACACTCGCGGTCGGCGACGGCTCGGTCACCCACCACCTGCCCGTCGACGAGATCGAGCATGTGGCGGCAGCGGGCAATTATGTCGAGATTGCATGGAAAGAGCAGCGTCTGCTCCACCGCGCGACGCTGAGCGCAATCGAGGCCGAACTCGCGGCCGCGGGCTTCGCGCGCATCCACCGGAGCCGGCTCGTCCGCAGGGCTGCGATCCGGTGCGTCCTCACGCACAAGAGCGGCGACTTCGACGTCGAGATGGACAGCGGCGAGACGCTGCGCGGCAGCCGGCGCTATCGGCCGAATATTGAGGGCTGATGCGCGCTATTCGCTGTCGGGCAATTGCTCCTCGACCAGCGGCGCAAGGCCCTTCGCGATCACCGCCACGCCTTTGGCATTGGGGTGCATATGGTCGCCGAGCATCAACGACGGGTCGGTCACCACATTGTCGAGGATGAAGGGATAGAGGCTCGCGTCATATTTGGTCGCAAGCTCGGAGTAGATCGGATTGAATTTCCGGGCGTAATCGGCGCCGAGATTGGGCGCGGCGACCATGCCGGTGAGCAGCACCGGAATGTCGCGCCGCTTGAGCTCGGCGAGCATCGCGTCGAGATTGGCGCGCGTCTGGCCCGCATCGATCCCGCGCAGCATGTCGTTGCCGCCGAGCCCAAGCAGCACGAGCGCAGGCTTGGTCTTCGCATTGTCGAGCACGAAGCCCAGCCGCTGACGCCCGGCCGCGGTCGTGTCGCCCGACACGCCGGCATTCTGCACCCGCGCCGCGACGCCATCGGCGGCGAGCGCGGCCTGAAGCTGCGGCGCGAGCCCTTCCCTGGGGCCAAGCTGATAGCCCGCATAGAGGCTGTCGCCGAACGCGATGACCAGCGGCGCATCGTCGGGAATCGCGGCCTTTGCATCGGCCCGTTCGCTCTTCGCCGCAGGTGCATCGGCGCCGCCACACGCGGCAAGCGGTTGGCAAAGCGCCACGGCGCAACCATATATGAAGGCCGAACGCCATCCGGCGGTTTTCATATCCAAAGGGTCCTTCCTTGTCCGACGCGCTCCGACCTTCGCCAGGCCTGGCGATCGCCGCCCATAATGTGACGCTGACGCTGGGGAGCGACAAGGCCCCCGTCGAAATTTTGCGCGGCGTCGATCTGGAGGTCGCGGCCGGCACCTCGGTCGCGCTGCTCGGCCCGTCGGGGTCGGGAAAAAGCTCGCTGATGGCAGTGCTCGCCGGGCTCGAACGCGCGAACGGCGGCCGTATCGAGGTGGCCGGGCTCGATTTCGGCGCGATGGGCGAAGACGCGCTCGCGCGGGCGCGGCGCGGGCGCATCGGCATTGTGCTCCAGGCGTTTCACCTCCTGCCGACGATGACCGCGCTCGAAAATGTCGCAGTCCCGCTCGAGCTTGCGGGACACGCCGATCCCTTCGGGCGCGCGGCGGCCGAGCTCGAGGCGGTCGGCCTCGGCCATCGCCTGACCCACTATCCCGCCCAGCTTTCGGGCGGCGAGCAACAACGCGTCGCGATCGCCCGCGCGATGGCGAGCGAACCCGCGATCATCTTTGCCGACGAGCCGACCGGCAATCTCGACACCGCGACCGGCCACGCGATCATCGAGCTGATCTTCGCGCGCCGCGCCGCACTCGGCGCGACGCTGCTCATCATCACCCACGACCCCGAACTCGCCGACCATTGCGACCGCGTCGTCACGATGCACGACGGGCGGATCGAGGAACGGTCGCGCAGCTGATGCTCCCGCTCGCGACCCTCTGGCGCGTCGCCCGCCGCGATCTCGCGACGCGCATCCGCGGGCTGCGGCTGCTCGCGGTGTGCCTGTTCCTCGGCGTCGCGACGCTCGCCGCGATCGGCAGCCTGACGCGCGGCATCACCTCCGAACTCGAAACCCGCGGACAGACGATCCTCGGCGGCGACGTCGAATTCGAACTGCCGCAGCGCGAAGCCACACCCGCCGAAATGGCCGCTTTCCGCCGTGCCGGAACGACGTCGGCGACGGTGCGAATGCGCGCGATGGCAACCGTGCCCGGCGGCGATGCCCTGCTCGCCGAGCTGAAAGCGGTCGACGCCGCCTATCCGCTCTATGGCACCATGCGGCTGGCGGCCGGCTCGCGGCGCGGACCCCCGCCACCGGGGCGCGTGTGGATCGGCGCCGATCTCGCCTCGCGACTGGCGCTGAAAGCCGGATCGCGCGTGAAGTTCGGCGAAAAAGCGTTCGTTGTGGACGGCATCATCGCCGACGAGCCCGACCGCCTCGGCGAAGGATTCACGCTCGGGCCCGTCGCGATCATCGGCATCGACGACCTGCCCGCGACGCAGTTGATCCAGCCCGGCAGCCTCTATGAAAGCAAATATCGCGTTCGTCTGCCCGGCGGCGCCAATCCCGCCGCGGTCGGCAAGCGGCTGTCGGCCGAATTCCCCGACGCCGGCTGGGACGTCAACGACCGCAGCAACGGCGCCCCCGGCACGCGGCGCTTCATCGAACGCATGGGCCAATTCCTCGCGCTCGTCGGGCTCGCGGCGCTGGTGATCGCCGGCATCGGTGTCGGTAACGGCGTCGCCAGCTATCTCGCGGGTAAGCGGCCCAGCCTCGCGACGCTGAAGGTGCTCGGGGCCGACAGCGGTACGGTGATGCGCATCTATGCGTTGCAGATCCTGACGGTCGCGGCGGCAGCGATCGGCGCGGGACTGGTCGCCGGGGCGCTGGCGCCGAGCCTGATTACCGGGGTCGCGGGCGACGTGCTGCCGGTGAAGCCCGGCCTCGCCGTCTATCCGCTGCCGCTCGCGGTCAGTGCAGCCTATGGCCTGCTCATCGCGATCGTCTTCGCCCTGCCGCCGCTCGCGGCAGCGCGGCAGGTGCCCGCCGCCGGGCTGTACCGCGCCACCATCGACGGCATGGCGCGCCCCGAAAGGCGGACGGTGATCGCCGTCGGCGCCGCGCTCGCCGCAATCGTCGCGCTCGCGGTCGGCACCGCGCGCGAGCCGCTGTTCGCGCTCGGCTTCATCGGCGCGGCGGCTGCGCTACTGGCTATCCTTGTCGGGCTCGGCTGGCTGGTGCGGCGCCTCGCGAGCCGGCTGCCGCGCCCCAAGCGCCCGCTGCTACGCCTCGCGCTCGCCAACCTCCACCGCCCTGGCGCGGCGACCGGGGCGCTCGTCGTCGCGCTCGGCCTTGGCCTCACGCTGTTCGTTACCCTCGCCGCCGTCCAGACGAGCATCACGGCGGAGATCGCGCGCACCGTGCCGCAGCGCGCGCCGAGCTTCTTCATCCTCGACATTCCGCGCGATGGTGCGGCGCAATTCCGGTCGCTCGTCACGCAGGCGGATCCGAAAGCCGAGGTCAACATGATTCCGGCGCTGCGCGGCAGCATCACCGAATTTGGCGGCCAGCGCGTCGACGAACTCGAAACCCTGCCCGAAGGTGCGTGGGTGCTGCGCGGCGACCGCGGGCTGACCTACAGCCCCGACCTGCCAAAGGGCAGCACGCTGACCGGCGGTACGTGGTGGCCCGCCGACTATCAGGGGCCGCCCCTCGTCAGCGTCGAACAGGATGTCGCGCAAACGCTGGGCCTCAAGATCGGCAACACGCTGACAGTCAATGTGCTCGGGGTCGAGGTGCAGGCGACCGTCGCCTCGTTCCGTACCGTCGAGTGGGACAATTTCGGGCTGAACTATGTCCTCGTCTTCTCGCCCGGCGCCTTCGCCGCGGCGCCGCACAACATGGTCGCGACGGTGGCGGTCAGCCCGCGGGCCGAAACCGAACTCGCCCGCAGCCTCCCCCGCGCCTTCCCCTCGGCCTCGCTGATCCAGGTACGCGACGTGGTATCGCAGGTCACGACACTGCTCACGCAGATGAGCCAGGCCATCGCTGCGGCCGCGAGCATCGCCATCCTCGCCGGCATCGCGGTGCTCATCGGTGCGATCGCCGCGAGCCGCGAACGCCGCGTCTATGACAGCGTGATCCTGAAGCTGCTCGGCGCGACGCGCGGGCAGATCTTGGGCGCGCAGGGCGTCGAATACGGCCTGCTCGCGGCGATCCTCGCGCTGCTGTCGCTCGCGCTCGGCCTCGCGGCGGCGTGGTATGTCGTGACGCAGATCTTCGACTTCACCTTCGCCCCCGACCCGGTGATCGTCGGCCTGACGCTGCTTGGCGGCGCCGGCCTGTCCTTTCTGATCGGGATAGCCGGAAGCTGGCCGCTCCTTTCAGCGCGCCCGGCGCGCGCGCTCAGGAGCCTCTAGTCGATGATCCGCACCACCGCCGAGAGTGCGGCCAATCCCAGCACAACGGCGACCATCGCCTGCCAGACATGCGGCGGCACGCGGCCGAAATGGCTGCCGCCGACGCGATTGCCGAGCCACATCGGCGGAAAGAGCAGCAGCGCGAACAGAAACAGCCTGGCGGTCGCGATCCCGACCCACAGCGCCGCAAGCGTTCCGGCAATCGCTGTCAGGAAAAAAATGAGGAGCATCGATGCACGCGCTACCTTGGGGTCGAGCGAGCGGCGCAGGTAGAAAGGCACCACGGGCGGTCCGGGCATCGCCGCAAAGCCGGTCAGCAACCCCGAGGCGATCCCGGTGCCGAACACCGCCCCGCGGCCCGGCCGGTGCCCCTCGGGCTGCTTGGGCAGCAGCACGGCGACGAAGGCGCCAACGGCAACCGCGGTAATCAGCAGCCGCGCGACATCGGGCCGCGTCACATCGAGCACCGCCATTCCGAGCGGCGTCGTCGCCATCGCCGTCAGGCCGATAGGGATCGCCGTCGCCCGGTCGGCATCGGCATGGATCAACCCGATCCCCACCGGCCCGATCAACAGTTGCAGCAGAATGCCGAGCACGACCGCCTGCGCCGGCGGAATGATCAGGCCGAGCAGCGGCACGAGGATGATCGCCATCCCGAAGCCCGTAAGCCCGCGCACATAGGCGGCCGCGAAGGTCATCGCCGCCGCCCCGGCAAGCGTCAGCGGCGCGATGCCGAGGATCGCGTGCAGAGCGGTCACCCGGCTCGCGCCTTGGGCCCGATCGTCACCAGCCAAACATCGGGCGGAGTCCGATAGCGGAGCGGCAGGATGCTGGTACCGAGCCCGGCGCCAACGAAGACGCGCTGATCCCCGTCGTGGATATCGCCGCAGGCGAAGCGGTCGCCATAGCGAGAGACATAGCTGATCGCACCAACGAGCGGGAAGCGGATTTGCCCGCAATGGGTATGGCCGGCAAAGATCGCCGCAACCGGTCGCGGCACCGAGGGGACGATGTCGGGACTGTGGGTGAGGAGCAGCGGGACGCCCGGCCCGAGCCGGTCCATCGCCGCAAGCGTCGCCGGGACATCATCGTGCCCCGAATAATCGTCATCGACGCCGCCGACGATCAGCGGACCGAGCCTGACCGCCTCGTTCTGCAGCACGCGCAGCCCCTGTTGCTCCAATTCGCTGCGCAGCGCGTCGGGCGCGAACCAATGGTCGTGATTGCCCGGCGCGACGACGACGCCGAGCGGCGCGCGCAGCCTCGCAAGCGGCGCGACCGCTTCGGCGGCGGTATAGATGTGCGTCGCGGCGCGCTTTTCGCTGACGAGATCGCCCGCGACCAGCACGAGATCGGGCCGCAACCGGTTGAGATCGGCGACGATCCGCGCGAGCCGCCGGGGCGGCATGTCGGGACCGGCGACGTGCGTATCCGACAGCAGGAGGATGGTGAGCGGCGGCTGCCCCACCGGCCAGCTTGCGACCTCCACCGACGCCTTGCGCACGATCGGATCGCGCGTCGCGTTCCAATAGCCCTTCGCAAGCAGCGCAGTGCCGAGCAGCGCGACGAGCGCCGCCCAGCGTAGCCAGCCGCGCCGCGGGCGGGTGCTCAATCCCTGAGGTCCGGCGGAGTCGCTTCGCCCTTCAGCATCGCGATCGCCTCGGCGAGCGGCAGGATGCGCTGCCCCTCCTGTCCGAGCGTACGGATCGCGACCGTGCCCTCGTCGGCTTCGCGCTTGCCGACGACGAGCAGGTAGGGGACTTTGGCGAGGCTGTGCTCGCGCACCTTGTAGTTGATCTTCTCATTGCGCAGATCGGTTTCGACGCGGATTCCCGCGGCCTCCAGCTGCGCCGCCGCATCCTTCGCATAGCCGTCGGCATCGCTGACGATCGTCGCGACCACCGCCTGCACCGGTGCGAGCCAGGTCGGGAAGCGACCGGCGAAATGCTCGATCAGGATGCCGATAAAGCGTTCATAGCTGCCGAAGATCGCGCGGTGGAGCATCACCGGGCGATGCCGCTCGCCATCCTCGGCCACGTAAGAGGCGTCAAGCCGCTCGGGAAGCACGCGGTCGGACTGGATCGTGCCGACCTGCCACGTCCGGCCGATCGCATCGGTCAGATGCCATTCGAGCTTGGGCGCATAGAAAGCGCCTTCGCCCGGCAGTTCCTCCCAGCCATAATCGTCGGTCGCCAGCCCCGCACGCACGACCGCATCGCGCAGTTCGGCCTCCGCCTGGTCCCACATTTCGTCGCTGCCGAAACGCTTGTCGGGGCGTAGCGCGAGCTTGATCGCATAGCCGTCGAAACCCATGTCGCGATAGATGCGGTCGGCGAGCTTGCAGAAGGACTGAACCTCGTCGACGATCTGGTCTTCGCGGCAAAAGATGTGCGCGTCGTCCTGCGTGAACTGGCGCACCCGCATCAGCCCGTGGAGCGCGCCGTGCGGCTCGTTCCGGTGGCAGCAGCCATTCTCGTAGATACGCAGCGGCAGGTCGCGGTACGACTTGATCCCCTGGCGAAAGATCAGGACGTGCGCGGGACAGTTCATCGGCTTCAACGCCATCCATTCGGCGGCGTCGGAGACGAGCGGACCTTCGTCCTCGATATTCGGCACCTCGTCGGGGATGACGAACATGTTTTCGCGATATTTGCCCCAGTGACCCGACGCCTCCCACTGGCGCGCGTCCATCACCTGCGGCGTCTTGACCTCCTTGTAGCCCGCGCCGTCGATCGCGCGGCGCATATAGGCCTCCAGCTCGCGCCACACGATATAGCCGTGCGGGTGCCAGAAAACGCTGCCATGCGCCTCTTCCTGCAGGTGGAACAGGTCCATTTCGCGTCCGAGTTTGCGGTGGTCGCGCTTCGCCGCCTCTTCCAGCTTGTGCAGATGCGCGTCGAGCTGTTTCTTGTTGAGCCAGCCGGTGCCATAAATGCGCGTGAGCTGGGCATTGCGCTGGTCGCCGCGCCAATAGGCCCCCGCGACGCGCATCAGCTTGAAGGCCTGGGGGTCGACCTTGCCCGTGCTCGCAAGGTGCGGGCCGCGGCACATGTCGAGCCAGTCGTCACCCGACCAATAGACGGTCAGATCCTCGCCCTCGGGCAGTTCCTTCGCCCACTCGGCCTTGAAGACCTCGCCGTCCTTTTCCCATTTGGCGATCAGCGCGTCACGGCCCCACACCTCGCGGCGGAGCGGCTTGTCGGCGCGGATGATCTCGCGCATCTTTTCCTCGATCGCGGGCAAATCGTCCATCGAGAAGGGATCGCGGCTCTCGGGCGCCTTCACGTCATAGTAGAAGCCGTCATCGGTCGCCGGGCCAAAGGTGATCTGCGTTCCCGGCCACAACGCCTGCACCGCCTCGGCGAGGATATGCGCATAGTCGTGGCGCACGAGTTCGAGCGCATCGGCCTCGTCGCGGCCGGTAATCAGGGCAAGGTTCGCGTCGGCATCGAGCGGACGCGTAATGTCGCGCACTTCGCCATCGACCTTGGCCGCCAGGGCGGCTTTCGCGAGGCCGGGTCCGATGTCGGCGGCAATCTCTGCCGGGGTAGTGCCGCGCACGACTTCTCGGGCAGAGCCGTCGGGAAGGGTGACGCGGATCATGTCGGACATCGAAAAACAGGCCTTTCTGGGCAAAATTTGCCGGGCTCCTTTGCCAGCATGCGATATGGGCGGCAAGGGCTGGTTTCGCAATTCGCGCTTGCAATGATATAGTGTAACATTATGTGGGCCCGCGAGCCCAATCGAGAAAGCGTTTCCCATGTGCCTTCCCTCCCCCCGCGCGCGGCTGTCCGACGCCGTCGGCGTCGGCCTGTCCTTCGCCTGTCTGGTGCATTGTCTTGCGCTCCCCTTGCTGTTGCTGCTCGCGCCTGCGCTGAGTGCCTGGTTGTCGCTGCCCGAATGGACCCATGCCGCGATCCTGCTGCTCGCGACGCCGGCTGCGGCCATTGCGATGTCGGACGGCTGGCGCGGTCACCGGCGCATTGCGCCGGCAGCGCTCGCGGCCGGCGGGCTGACGCTGCTTGTGCTGGGCCTGCTTGCGCACGGCGGATGGCTTGGAGTGGCCGATCCGGAAATCGCCGACCGGTGGTTTACGTCCGCCGGCGCCATCGGCCTTGCCAGCGCACACCTTGTCAACTGGCGGATGCGGCATGGGGCGAGAGACAGGAATGGCGCCGGCGACCACGACTAAAGCCCCGAGCCCGGACTAGCACCCTTGTCTTTGTGTAAACTAACCTTGACAACAGCGCCAAGTTATGTCAATGTTCCTTTACTCATTAATAAGGGAGCTTGACCCATGCCATCCATCCGCCGCGCCCTGCCCTGGATCACCGCCAGCCTGTTCTTCGCGCTGGCCAGTATCTTCGATCTGATCCCCCGATCGCTGGCGCAGACGATGATCGTGGTCCTTCCGGCGCTCATGGTGACGACGCTGAACGGCAAGCCCTGCACGCGTCGCCGCAAGGTTGCCTGACATGGCAGAGGATGCCGAAGTACCGGGCAATCGCGCGCCCCTTTACTGGGGACTCGCGTTCGTCACGGCAATGTTCGGAGCGGGGTTCGGCGCGCGGTTCGCGGGCCTCGCCGGCTTCTGGACGATGCTCGTCATGCTGCCGCCGATGCTGCTGCTGATCCCGCTCGTGCGCTCGACCGAACGCGGCGGTGATTTCGGGGGCTGTACGTCCCCCGCGCTCAAAAAATACAATCGGCGCGGACTGATATGGGCCTTCAGTTATGTGGGCGCATTGTTCTTTGCGATTTCAGTCAACAAGGCATGGCAGCCCGAAGGGCCCTTGCTGTGGCTGATCGCGGTGCTGCCGGCGCTGCCGATCGTCTATTTCGTCTGGTCGCTCCATCGCTATCTGGTCGAGGAAACCGACGAATATCTGCGGATGCGCTATGTCGGCCAGGCCCTGTTCGGGCTCGGGCTTCTGCTGATCGTCGCGACCGTGTGGGGTTTCCTCGAAAGCTTCAAGGTCGTGCCGCACGTCGAAAGCTGGATGGTCGTCCCCGTGTGGGCGATCGGCCTCGGTCTCGCGCAGATCGCGCAACGGGTACGCGGTTCGTGAGGAACCGCCTGAAGGTTCTGCGCGCCGAGCGGAACTGGAGCCAGGGCGACCTTGCCGAACGGCTGGAGGTGTCCCGCCAGTCGGTGAACGCGATCGAGACCGGCAAATACGACCCCTCCCTCCCCCTCGCCTTTCGCATCGCCGATGTTTTCGGCCTGCGGATCGAAGAGATATTCCTGAAGGATTGACCCCATGAGAGCATCATTCGTTATCGCGGCGCTCCTTGCCCTGTGCGTCGCCGACCCCATCGTCGGCCACGCCCGCGCGGCCGAGCCGGAAGCGAGTTGTTCCGCACCGCTGGTCGCGGGCAAACGCATTACCGTAAAGGTCGAAGGCAGCGGGCCCGACGTCGTGCTGATCCCGGGCCTGTCCTCGCCGCGCGCGGTGTGGGACACGACCGCCAAGCGTCTGAAAGGACGATACCGGTTGCACCTGGTCGAAGTGCGGGGCTTTGACGGCGGCGATGCCGGTCCCAATGCAGACGGCCCGGTGCTCGATCCGATGATGAAGGAAGTTGCGGACTATATCGACGATTGCATCACCGACGCCGGCCGTCCTGCGCCCGCGATCATCGGCCATTCGCTCGGCGGGCTGACCGGCCTGATGATCGCGGCCCGCGCGCCGCAAGAGGTCGGCAAGCTGATGGTCGTCGACAGCCTGCCCTTTTTCGGCATGTTGTTCGGTCCGACGGCAACAGTCGAAACCGTCGAACCGCAGGCCGCGACGATGCGGGCGATGATGAGCGCGCGCGACAATGCCGAAGCCGATGCACGGACGCTGCAGATCATGTCGGCGACCGAAACCGGCCGCGCGCAGGTCAAGGCCTGGACGGCGGCCGCCGATGCGAAGGTCGCGGCGCAGTTGATGTACGACGACATGACGACCGATCTTCGGCCCGAACTGGGCGCGATCCTGTCGCCGGTGACGATCGTGTATCCACTCGACGCCAGTGTCCTGTCTGCCGATCAAGTCGACCAACTCTACAAGGGCGCCTTCGCACCGGTGAAGGACGCGACGCTGGTCCGCATCGACGGCAGCCGCCATTTCGTCATGCTCGACCAGCCGGACGCCTTTGCGAAAGCGGTCGATGCGTTTCTGAGCGAGTAGGTATCGCCCGAACACCCTCGTGGATGGCTTCGGTCCGCTCGCCCTGTCGATGCGCAGTCGATGCGCGCGCGTTCTTGCCGGAATCGCCTGCCCCCGCTAGGGCGGCGGCAACCGGAAAGGAGCCGCCATGTTCAAGCGCCTGTTCGTCGACCACCCAAAGAGCGTCGATGAAAATTACCTCGAGCATTTCGGGGTCGCCTCGCGCTTTGGCCTGACGATGATCTGGGGCGGATTGTGCGCGCTCGTCCATGCGCTCGTCCCGGGCTGGTGCATCACGACGGGCAGCGACACGATCCAGCGGCTCAACAAGATCATGGTCGAACAGCGCCGCGCCAAGGGCCAGGCGGTCGCGCAAATGCAGACCGTCGACTGGGTGATCTGACCGCGCCGTGACCGACCTCGCGCCGCCCGACTATCTCGAAAGAACCGGCCGCCCCCGGCTCGCCTATCGGCATGTGCGCGGCGGCGGGCCGACGATCGTGTTCCTCCCCGGCTATATGTCGGATATGGAGGGCGGCAAGGCGAGCGCGCTCTTCGCCTGGGCGGCCGCCGAGGGTCGGGCCTGCCTGTTGCTCGATTATGCCGGATGCGGCGCATCGGATGGCCTGTTCATCGACCAAAGCCTGCCCGACTGGCGCGGCGACGTGCTCGACCTGATCGATGCGAAGGCCGAGGGGGCGGTGCTGATCGTCGGGTCCTCGATGGGCGGCTGGCTGATGCTGCTTGCGGCGCTCGCGCTGACGCAGCGCGACGGGTCGGCGCGCGTCGCGGGGCTCGTCGGCATCGCGGCCGCGCCCGACTTCACCGACTGGGGCTTTACCAGCGAGGAAAAGGCGATCCTCCAGGCCGAGGGCGAACTGCGCGAAGAGACTCCCTATAGCGACCAACCCTATGTCACGACGCGGCTGTTCTGGCAGTCGGGCGAGGCAAACCGGTTGCTTGGCGGCGACATCCCGCTCGCCTGTCCCGTTCGCCTGCTCCACGGACAGGAGGATGGCGACGTTCCGCCCGACATCAGCCTGCGCCTGGCCGCTGCGCTCGCGAGCGACGACGTACAGGTGACGCTGGTCAAGGGCGGCGACCACCGGCTTTCGCGCGAAAGCGACGTCGCGCTTCTGATCGACACCGTCGCGCGGCTTGCCGCGCCCCATCGCTAACCAAAGGATCGTCCATGGCCCGGAGCGACTTTCGCTTCCACATCACCAAGCGCGTGCGCTACGCCGAAATCGACGCGCAGGCGGTCGTGTTCAACAGCCGCTATCTCGAATATTTCGACATCGGCATCACCGAATATTGGCGCGCCGCGGGCGTCCACGACCGCTGGCCGCACCACGCGAGCCCCGAATTCCACGTCGCGCGGGCCGAAGTCGACTACAAGGCGCCGATCCTTCTGGACGAGGAAATCGATATCTGCGTACGCGCGTCACGCGTCGGACGTTCGTCGATGACCTATATGTTCGAACTGCATGGCAAGGGCCGCGAGGATCTGCGCGCCGGCGGACTTCTGGTCAACGTGCATGTCGGCGAAGCGCGCGGGGCGCCCGCGCCGGTCCCCGATGAATTCGTATCTTTGTTCGAAGCATTTGAAGGATGCGGCCTTCGCGCCTAGATTGGCGCGATGACCAAATATCTCCACACGATGATCCGCGTGTCGGATCCCGATGCCACCATCGATTTCTTCAAGCTCATCGGGCTCGAGGAAGTCCGCCGTTTCGACAATGAAGGCGGCCGCTTCACGCTGATCTTCCTCGCTCCCCCGGGGCAGGAGGGCGTCGCGGAAGTCGAGTTGACCTATAATTGGCCGCCCGAGGACGGCAGCGCCCCCGAGGCCTATGCCGGCGGGCGCAATTTCGGCCACCTCGCCTATCGGGTCGAGAATATCTACGACATCTGCCAGCGGCTGATGGACGCCGGGGTGACGATCAACCGCCCGCCGCGCGATGGCCATATGGCGTTCGTCCGCTCGCCCGACGGCATTTCGGTCGAACTTCTTCAGGACGGATATCTCGATCCCGCAGAACCCTGGGCTTCGATGCCGAACACGGGCAGCTGGTAGCCAAGGCGCCCGGCAGGCGGCATAGTGGGACCAGGTCAGCAACCGGCTCCGGCGCGATCGCAGGAGGCCGGCACAAGAGGAGGCTTTCCGTGACGCCGCTGGAAATCATACGCATCCCTGTCCTCAGCGACAATTATGTCTGGCTGGTCCACGATGCCGCCAGCGGCGCAACAATGGTCGTCGACCCCGCGGTCGCCGCGCCGGTGCTCGCCGAAGCGGACGCGCGCGGCTGGACGATCGGGGCGATCTGGAACACCCATTGGCACCCCGACCACACCGGCGGCAATGCCGAGATAAAGGCGAAGACCGGTTGCGAAATCATCGCGCCCGCGGCCGAGCGCGAGCGCATTCCGACCGCCGACCGGCTGGTGCGCGGCGACGACACGGTCGCCCTCGGCGCGCATGTCGCCGAGATATGGGACGTGCCCGCGCACACGGCGGGCCATATCGCCTATCATTTCCCCGAGGACGGCGCGATCTTCGTCGGCGACACGATGTTCGCAATGGGATGCGGCCGGCTGTTCGAAGGCACCGCCGACCAGATGTTCGCCAACATGCAGCGGCTGGGCACACTCGACGACGCGACGCGCGTCTATTGCGCGCACGAATATACGCTGTCGAATGCGCGCTTCGCGGTGACGGTCGAGCCCGACAATGCCGCATTGAACGCGCGGCTCGCCGAAGTCGAGGCCGCGCGCGAAGCGGGCAAGGCGACCGTCCCGACCACGATCGGCGCCGAACGCGCCACCAATCCCTTCCTGCGCGCGCCGAGCGCCTCCGAACTCGGTCGCATTCGCGCGCTCAAGGACGCGGCCTGACCGGAGGCCGTAAGGCTGCGTTCATCGCGCTCCGTCTAGGAAGCGTATCATCGCAAGGAGTTTAGCCATGGCCATGAGTTTCCCGTTCCGTGCCGCCGCCTTGCTGACCCTGTCGGCGGGCGCGATCGCCGGTTGCACACCGTCGGGCACCGCCGACGCCGGCGCGAACGGTCTGACCCCGAAACAGGCGAAGACCCTGGAAAAGCAGCTGGCGGGCAAGGTCGCGGGCGAACCGGTAAGCTGTCTGCCGAGCTATCGCACGACCGACACGATCCGCGTTTCGGACAATATCCTGCTCTATCGCTCGGGCGGCAAGCTCGTCTATCGCAACGATCTCAAAGGCAGTTGCCCCGGCCTGGCGCGCGACAGCGACATCATGGTCGTCGAGCAATTCGGGTCGCAGGTCTGCAACGGCGACTTCTTCCACCTGGTCGACCGGTCGAGCGGCATTCGCGGTCCGACCTGCGTCTTTGGCGACTTCGTCCCCTATCGCGAACCGGCGGGGGACAAAGGCTGAGCCCTGCGCTCGGCGACGGGCGGGGTTCCGGTTTGCACCGAGCTCTTCGGGTCGCGCCCCTGCCCGTCATCTGACCCGGAACGCGCGCCGGCCTAACCCCGATACAGCGCGGCGATCTTGCCTTCATAGACCTGTTTCAGCACGTGGCGCCGGATTTTCATCGACGGGGTCATCTGTTCGTTTTCGATCGTGAAGGGCTCGTCGGCAAAGTCGAACTTGCGCACCTTTTCAATCACCGACAGCTGGCCGTTGACCCGATCGACGGCTTCGCGGATCGCCGTGCGAAACTTGTCGTGTTCGCGCAGGCGTTCGAGATCCTTCGGCAGCCCCTCCGCTTCGGCCCACTCGGCCATCCATTCGGGGTCGGGGACCAGAATGCCGACCAGATGCGGCCTCTTGTCGCCATAGACCATCGCCTGCAGGATTTCGGGTTGCAGGGTCAACATACCCTCCACCCGCTGCGGCGAGACATTGTCGCCCTTGTCGTTGACGATCAGGTCCTTCTTGCGATCGGTAATCACGATGCGCCCCGCTTCGTCGATATGGCCGATGTCGCCGGTATGCAGCCAGGGCGCGCCGTCGGGATCGGCGACGTCGGGAACCAGCACGCGCTGCGTCTCGGCCTCGTTGCGCCAATAGCCTTTCATCACCAGTTCGCCGCGCACGCAGATTTCGCCATCGTCGGCGATCCGCACTTCGGTGTTCATCAGCGGCGGCCCGACCGTGTCCATCTTGAGCCCGGTCTTCGGCCGGTTGCAGCTGATCACCGGCCCGGCCTCGGTCTGGCCATAGCCCTGCAAGAGCGTCAGCCCGATCGAATGAAAGAATACCCCGATTTCGGGATTGAGCGGCGCGCCGCCCGATACGAGGGCCTTCATCCGGCCGCCGAACCTTTGCTGGATCTTCGGCCGGAACAGCTTGTTGAGCAGCAGGTCGACCGGACGGTCGGCCAGCCCCATGCGCCGTTCATAATCCTTCTCGCCGACGCGCAGGGCCTGGCGGAGCATCCAGTTCGCGAGTTTGCCCTGCTTCTCGACCGACTTGATCATCCGCGCGCGAATGACCTCGAACAATCGCGGCACGACGACCATGATCGTCGGCTTTGTTTCCTCGATATTCGAAACGAGTTTCTCAAGGCCTTCGCTATAATAGATTTGCGCGCCGACCATGATCGGCAGGAACTGCCCGCCCGAATGTTCATAGGCGTGGCTGAGCGGCAGGAAGGAGAGAAACACTTCCTCCTCGCCGATGCCGAAATCATTGACCAGTATTTCGGCCGCCCCGGCCGCATTGTGCAGGATCGCTCCATGGTGCTGCATCACCCCACGCGGCGCCCCGCCCGTGCCGCTGGTATAGATAAGGCACGCAACATCGTCCCGCGACATCGCAAGGCCCCGCGCCTTGATTTCGTCCAGATGCGCCTCGCCGCCGGTAACGAGCGGCGCCCAGTCGTGCACTTCCACCTCGCCCTGCTGGCCGACGCGCAGCGGCTCCATGCTGATGACGATATGCGCGTCGGACCGCATCACCGCGGGCATCAGCGTTCGCGCAAGCTTCGCGGTCGAAACGATCACCGCGCGCGCGCCGCTGTTGTCGAGGATATGCTGGTGGTCCCGCTCGGTGTTGGTCGTATAGGTCGGAACCGTGATGCAGCCCGCCGCCATGATCGCGAGGTCGGCGATGCAGAATTCGGGCCGGTTCTCGCTGACGAGCACGATACGGTCGCCTTCCTTCAGGCCAAGCCGTCGCAGATTGTTCGCAAGCGCCGCGACCTGATTGGCGACCTGGCGCCAGCTGAGCGGCTGCCAGGCGCGATCGGCCTTGCGCCACAGGAACGGGTCTTCGCCGCCCTTTTCGGCGCGGTCGAAGAACATCGCGACCAGACTGGGAAATTGGTCGAGATGCGGGTTGTCGAGCTTCATGCCTCTTCTCTCCCGGGAGGATGCTGCGTCTATTATGTTGTCTGTCGTTATTCGGCCGCCGCCGTCGGGTCGTCGGTGGCCCAGTTGCCCGGCGTCCGCGGGTCCGCGGCGCCGCGCCAGCCGGTCGGCGTGCGTTCGATCGCATTGACCTTCGACCCGAAGTCCTCGGGCCGGATCGGCTTGCCGAAGACCGCCGATTCCTGCGCGATTTTCTGCCCCATCGCATTATCTTCGATGATCGCGCCCTGATCGTCGAAGAACAGGTTGGGAAGCGCGATCGCATCCTGCGCCGACAGGCCCCAGTCGAGGACACCGATCAGCGTTTTCGTCACGTGCATGATGATCCGCTTCCCGCCCGCCGAACCGAGCGCGAGCACGACCTTTCCGTCGGGGCCGTACACGATCGTCGGCGACATCGACGACAGCGGGCGCTTGTTCGCCTCGACCCGGTTGGCGACGGGCTTGCCGTCCTTCTCGGGGACGAAGGTGAAATCGGTAAGTTCGTTGTTAAGGATATAGCCATTGGCGACGAGCTGGCTGCCAAAGATCGATTCGACCGTCGAGGTCATCGTCGCGACATTGCCGTCGCGGTCGACTGCGACGAAATGCGTCGTCCCATGTTCGTTCACCGGACCCGACGCGGTGCGCGGTTCCGCACCCGGGGGCGAGCCCGCGGGATAGTCGCTGCGCACCGCGAAAGGCGAAATCAGCATCCGGCGGTCGGCAAGATATTGTTTGTCGAGCAGCCCCTTGACCGGCACGTCGACGAAGTCGCTGTCGCCGAGATACTGGCCACGGTCGGCGTAGGCGAGCTGCATCGCCTCGGCAAGCAGGTGCCAGCTCATTACATTATCCTTGCCCATCGCCTTCATGTCATAGGCTTCGAGCATACCCAAGATCCCGAACACGGTCGTCGCCCCGGACGAGGGCGGCCCCATGCCGCAAACCTTGTAGACGCGATAGGTCGTGCAGACCGCGGGGCGCTCCTTGGCCTGATAGGCCTTGAGATCGGCCAGCGTCATTTTCGACTGATTGCGCGGTGCCTGTGTTACGGCAGTGACGATCGCCTGCGCATTCGTGCCGGTGTAGAACGCATCGGGTCCGCGCGCGGCGATGTCGCGGAGGATTTTCGCATAGGCGGGATTCCGGATCACCGTGCCGACCGGCGCCGGCTTGCCATCGACATAATAGATCGCACGGGCCTGCGGGAAATCCTTCCACACGTCGGCGTAGAGCGTCATGTATCTGTTAAGGACCGGCGTCACCTTGAAACCCTTGTCCGCGAGCGCGATGGCGGGCTGAAAGATATCCGCCCAGGGGAGCTTGCCCCAACGCTTGTGCACGTCCTGCATCAGGCGAATATTCCCCGGAACGCCGACCGACAGGCCGCCGGGCACGACGTCCATGAAGCCGCGCGGCTTCCCGTCCTTGCCCAGGAAGCGGTCGGGCGTCGCCGCAGCGGGCGCCTTCTCACGCCCGTCGATCGTCAGGATCTGCCCGGTCTTCGCATCGTGGTAGATGAAGAAGCCGCCGCCGCCGATGCCGCTCGATTGCGGTTCGACAAGCGTCAACACCAGCATCATCGCCATCTCGGCATCGGCCGCCGAGCCTCCCTTCATCAGGATTTCGCGCCCCGCTTCGGTCGCGCGGGGATCGGCGGAAGAGGTGACGCCCTGCGCCGCGGCAAGCGACGGGAGCGCGATGACGAACAGGCTGAGCACAGCAAAGAGTCGTTTGATCATGCGCGCGACATTGGCGTGGCGTCGTACCGAGTGCAACCCCGCAAGGTTCGGGGTCAGCCCGCGGTGCCCACCGCGTCGGCAACGCGTGCGAAACCCTCGCGCTCGGCCAGACGTTCGATCCCGTGCGCAATCCGCGCCGCCAGTCCCGGCCCTTCGAACACCATCGCCGAATAGATTTGCACCAGGCTGGCACCCGCCCGGATGCGGTCCCACGCCTGCTCGGCGGTGGCGATGCCGCCCACCCCGACCAGCGGCACCCGCCCGCCGCTCGCGGCCCGAAAGTCGCGGAGCCGTTGCAGCGCGAGTTCAGCCAGCGGCGCGCCCGACAGGCCCCCCGCTTCATCGGCATGGCGCGACGTCAGCGCCGGTCTTTCTATCGTCGTATTCGACACGATGACCGCCGCAAGACCCTTGTCGATCGCGACCGCGACGATGTCGTCGATGTCGGCGGGCGCCAGGTCGGGAGCGACCTTCAGGAAAACAGGCCTCGCCGCCGAACCGGCCTGCGCCGCCGCCACCCCGTCGAGCAACGCCTCGAGAGCAGCCTTGTCCTGCAAGGCGCGCAGTCCCGGCGTGTTCGGCGAGGATATATTCACCGTCAGATAATCGGCGAGCGGCGCCATTGCCGCCGCGCCCTTCGCATAGTCGGCGATCCGGTCGGCGCTGTCCTTGTTCGCGCCGATATTGATGCCGAGCGGCACCGGCAGGCCAAAGCGGCGCAGGCGTGCGATGCGGTCCGCCGCGCTGTCCTGCCCGCCATTGTTGAAGCCCATGCGGTTGATCACCGCGCGATCCTCGACCAACCGGAACAGGCGCGGGCGAGGATTGCCCGCTTGCGGCAGCGGCGTCAGCGTCCCGACTTCGACGAAGCCGAAGCCGAAGTGCGGCATGGCGTGCGCAACGCGGGCGTCCTTGTCGAAGCCCGGAGCGAGCCCGACGGGGTTCGGAAAATCGATGCCCGCCACTCGCGTCGCGAGCACGGGGCTGGTCAGCGCGCAGCGCGCGCGCGGCAACGGCTGGAGCGCCTGGAGCGTCAAGTTGTG
Source organism: Sphingopyxis sp. CR5 (assembly GCF_059693785.1). Classification (NCBI taxonomy): domain Bacteria; kingdom Pseudomonadati; phylum Pseudomonadota; class Alphaproteobacteria; order Sphingomonadales; family Sphingopyxidaceae; genus Sphingopyxis; species Sphingopyxis sp. CR5. The sequence continues at coordinate 102,353 of NZ_JCATIE010000013.1, forward strand.
CGCAGCCTCGCCATCGCTTGCGTGAACGAAGGGACGGACGAGCGCATAAGCGGTATCGGCGGCGGAAGCGAACAGCGACATGGGGCCTGCCATTGCGCCGCGCCGGACGCTATGGCAAGCCCCGCGGCGGGCCAGCAAAAAAACATAGCAAAACGGGGAGTAAATCGTGTCACGTCGTCGCCTTGCCGTCAGCTTGTCGAGCTGCCTTGTCCTTCTGGCCGCCGCCGGATGCACGTTCGCCGCGGTCGACGCGCCACGCGATGTCGCTTCGCCAGCCCCCGCGCCCGCCGGTGCCGGACTCGCCGAATTCTTCGAAAAATACGACCAGGCCCAATTGTCGCTGAGCCCGCTCGGCAAGGCCTATCGCGGCATTCGCGACGATGATTACGGCAAATGGAACGACGTCAGCGACGAAGCCGAAGTCGCCGAACACACGCTGCAACAAGCCGCGGCGGCCGCAATGCGCAGCAGCTTCGATCCGGAAAGGCTGTCGAAGGAAGACGCGCTTTCGTTCGAATTGTTCAACGCGCAAGCGGCGCGCGACGACCGGCTGTTCGCCTTTCGCGACCACGGCTATATCTTCGACCAGATGAACGGCGCGCAAAGCCGCATGCCCGCCTTCCTGATCAACATCCACCGCGTGTCGAACCCGACCGAGGCCGAAGCCTATGTGTCGCGCATCCGGGGCATGGGTCCGGTGATCGACGCGCTGTCGGCGCAATCGGCCGCGCGCGCGGCCAAGGGGATTCAGCCGCCCAAATGGGTCTATCCCTATGTCATCTCGGACATCGAAAACCTGCTGCGCGACGATAATGCGGTGATCGAGGATATCGCGGCGAAGACGGCGAAGCTCGACGTCACGCCCGCAGAAAAGGCGCGCATCATGGCGGAGGCCAGGTCGGCCTGGGCCGACAGCGCCCGCCCCGCCTATACACGCCTTCTCGAAGAAATGAAGCGGCAGGAAGCGGTCGCCCCGACCGAGGACGGGGTGTGGCGCCTCCCCGACGGCGCCGCCTATTATCAGGCGTTGCTGGCCAATTACACCACGACCGACATGACCGCGGACCAGATTCACGAACTGGGTCTTCGCGAAGTCGCGCGGATCCACAAAGAGATGGAGGCGATCAAACGCAAGGTCGGTTTCAAGGGCGATTTGCAGGCGTTTTTCGAGCATCTGCGCACCAGCCCGCAATATTATTACACCAGCCGCGAAGCCTATCTGGCCGACGTCGATGCGAAGGTGAAGACGATGGAGGCCCGCCTCCCCGCCTTTTTCAACACGCTGCCCAAGGCGCATCTGCAAGTGAAAGCGGTCGAGGCGTTTCGCGAGAAGTCGGCGGGCAAGGCCTTTTACCAATCGCCCTCGCCCGACGGCTCGCGTCCGGGCACCTATTATGTGAACCTTTACGACCTGCGCGACATGTCGAAGACCGAGCTTGAAGCGCTCGTCTATCACGAGGGTATTCCCGGCCATCACCTGCAGCGCGCAGTGCAGACCGAGCTTGACGACCTGCCGGCGTTCCGCCGCTTCGGAGGCTTCACCGCCTATACCGAAGGCTGGGGCCTCTATTCCGAGGAACTGGCCAAGGACATGGGCGCCTATACCGACCCCTATAGCGATTTCGGGCGCCTCGGCATGGAGTTGTGGCGCGCCTGCCGGCTCGTCGTCGACACCGGCATCCATGACCGGCGCTGGAGCCGCGAAAAGGCGATCGCCTATCTGAAGCAGAATACCCCGAACCCCGACGGCGACATCGAAAAGGCCATCGAGCGCTATATCGTCTATCCCGGTCAGGCGACCGCCTATCTGATCGGCAAGCTCAAGATCATGGAACTGCGCGAACGGTCGCGGGCGGCGCTCGGCGATCGCTTCGACATCCGCGCCTTTCACGACGTCGTGCTGAAATCGGGGCCGGTGCCGCTCGACATCCTCGAACGGCGCGTCGACGCATGGATCAATGCCGAAAAGGGCCGGTCCGCGCCATAAAATTGCCTCTTGACGCGCCGCCCTGAAAAGCAAATGCTTTGTTACATATCAACAAGGCAGCATCAGGCTGTCGGGGTCGGTCTCGTCATGACGCAAAATACACCGCCGCCGTCGGGGGACGGCGATACGCCATTCGAGCTGCATTATTACCCGCCCGATTCCGATTTGGCGGAGATGGTCTCGAGCTTCTATATCGCGCGGATCAACATGGCGTCGTTCGACGAATATGAACGCGCCGACCGGCCGCAGTTTCGCTTCATGACCGATGCCGACGGCGAATATGTCTTTACGAACGGGCATCGCGCCGACGCGTGCCGTGCCAATATCATCGGCCCGACCAGCGGCCGCGTGCGCGCGATCAGCCGGCGCCCGACGGGCCTGTTCGGCTTCGGCATGCTGCCCGCGGGCTGGGCGGCCCTGATAGGCGACGAAGCCGAACGGCTCACCGACGATGCGATCAACGCGGCCGACCTGTTCGGTCCGTGGGTCGAGGATGTCGCGGCGACGCTGGAACGCGCGGCCAGCGCCGAGGAGCGGCTCGTCATCCTCAACAATTTCGTGCGCGAAGTGCTGAAGAGCAACGACGCGGCGCCGATGTGGTTCATCCATACCGTCGATCGGTGGCTGAGCGAATCGATCTCGCCCCAGGTTTCCGACCTCGTCGAAGCGACCGGCATGTCGATCCGCTCGGTCGAGCGCATGACCAAACATTATTACGGGCTGCCTCCACGCATGCTCGCGCGCAAATATCGCGCGGTACGCGCCGCCGCGGCCCTGGCGCGGGGCGAAACGCTCGACGAAGCGATGCTGGGCGAAGCCTTTTACGACCAGTCGCACCTGATCCGCGAGGTCAAGCGCTTCGCGGGGGCGACCCCCGGCCAGCTGTCGCACCCCACGCGCTATACCGAGGCGACGACCAAGGGCCGCAAGCAGCTTGCGGGCAAGGTCAGCCCGCTCGTGTCAGAAACTTGAAACAAAAGCGCAAGCGTTCGTTAACCAATTAAAATTGCGCAAAATGCCGATTTGGCGTTTTCGTCCAATCGCGAATCGCCGCGCAGGAATATTCGAACCCCGCGACCCAGAAGAGCTCTTCCTCTTGACGAGGATCGAGACCTTCATCTTGGCACTCATTCGGTTTCGGCCGGATGGGTGCCATTTTTTTTGCAGCTGCATACGACGCCGCACGGGTTGCACCGCGGGAGGCCCTTCTCTATATAAGTGGAGTAATTTACTCCAGTTAAGAATCGTTCGCAATTCGAACGGGAAAGAGCCCGGACCCAGCCATGCGCCTGTCCAACCTTGCCGATTATGCCGTGGTGCTGATGAGCGCCGCGGCGCGCCAATGCGGGTCGGTGCCGCTGCACGCGGGGCTGCTCGCCGAGCAAACGGGCATTCCGGGGCCGACCGCGCAAAAGCTGGTGAGCGGCCTCGCGCGCGCCGGACTGCTCGTGTCGACGCGCGGCACCGGGGGCGGTGTGCGGCTTGCGCGCCCCGCGGCGGCGATCAGCGTTGCCGATATCATCGAAGCGGTCGAAGGACCGATCGCGCTGACCAGTTGCGTCGAAGAGGGGCGCCATGATTGCGCGCTCGAAGGCAATTGCAAGGTCCAGCCGCACTGGAGCGTCGTCAACGGCGCGGTGCGCGGCGCCCTGGCGCAGATCAGCCTGGCGAGCCTTGCAACCACACCGAAGACACCATCCCCGTTCCTGTCGAGCGCAGTCGAGACCCCCCTCGACAGCGCACGGCCGACGGGCCTCTCGACCTCGCTCGAGGCGAACGGAATTTTGCAATGACCGACAACACCGAAACCCGCATCAAGGACCAAGCCGCGCACGATGCCGCCGCCAGGGTTGCCGACTATGAGCATGGCTGGTCGGCCGACATCGAGACCGACTTTGCGCCCAAGGGGCTGAGCGAAGACACAGTGCGCTTCATCAGCGCCAAGAAAAACGAGCCCGAATGGATGCTCGACTGGCGACTGAAGGCCTATCGCCACTGGCTGACGATGACCCCGCCCGACTGGGCGAAGCTCAACGTCCCGCCGATCGATTACCAGGACGCCTATTATTATGCGGCGCCCAGAAAGAAGGAGGCGCTCAAGAGCCTCGACGAGGTCGATCCCGAAATCCTGAAGGTCTATGAAAAGCTCGGCATCCCGATCGAGGAGCAAAAGGTGCTCGCCGGCGTCGAGGGTGCGCGCAAGGTCGCGGTCGACGCGGTCTTCGACAGCGTTTCGGTCGCGACGACCTTTCGCGAGGAGCTGAAAAAGGCGGGCGTCATCTTCCTGTCGATCAGCGAGGCGATCCGCGAATATCCCGAGCTGGTGAAGAAGTGGCTCGGCAAGGTGGTGCCGCAGCACGACAATTATTTCGCGGCGCTCAACTGCGCGGTCTTTTCGGACGGGACGTTCGTCTATGTGCCCGAAGGCGTGCGCTGCCCGATGGAACTGAGCACCTATTTCCGCATCAATGCCGAAAATACGGGGCAGTTCGAGCGCACTTTGATCGTCGCCGACAAGGGCGCGTACGTCTCCTACCTCGAAGGCTGCACCGCGCCGATGCGCGACGAAAACCAGCTTCACGCCGCCGTGGTCGAACTCGTCGCATTGGACGATGCCGAAATCAAATATTCGACGGTGCAGAACTGGTATCCTGGCAATGCCGAGGGGCTGGGCGGCATCTATAATTTCGTGACCAAGCGCGCGCTGTGCCAAGGCAAGCGCAGCAAGGTATCGTGGACGCAGGTCGAGACCGGCAGCGCGATCACCTGGAAATATCCGAGCTGCGTCCTCAATGGCGACGACAGCGTCGGCGAATTTTATTCGGTCGCGGTGACGAACAATTACCAGCAGGCCGACACCGGCACCAAGATGATCCACAATGGCAAGCGCACGCGCTCGACCATCGTCAGCAAGGGGATCAGCGCGGGCCAATCGAACAACACTTATCGCGGCATCGTCCGCGTCGCGCCCAATGCCGAAGGGGTGCGCAACTTCACCCAGTGCGATAGCCTGCTCCTCGGCAGCAACTGCGGTGCACACACCGTCCCCTATATCGAAGTCCGTAATCCCAGCGCGACCGTCGAGCATGAAGCAACGACGAGCAAGATCAGCGACGACCAGCTGTTCTACGCGATGCAGCGCGGGCTGGGGCAGGAAGAGGCGGTGGCGTTGATCGTCAACGGCTTTGCCAAGGAAGTGCTGCAGCAACTGCCGATGGAGTTTGCGGTCGAGGCGCAGAAATTGCTGGGGATCAGCCTTGAGGGGAGCGTGGGGTGATGCTGCGCTGGCTCTTTGGAAAGCGCGCCGCGAGGCCGCTCGGGTCCGAACCCGAACTGGTGCCCAATGCGGCCAATCAGACCGGCGGATCGCACGAATTCGTCCGCGTCCCGCAGGACCAGTCCCTCTCCATCAACGGCAGTCCGGTTCAGCTGGAATCCAATGAATATAAGATAGACCAATCCCATGCTCAAAATTGAAAACCTCCACGCCACCATCGCCGACAAGCCGATCCTGAAAGGCCTGTCGCTCGCCATAAACGCGGGCGAAATCCACGCGATCATGGGCCCCAACGGTGCGGGCAAGTCGACGCTCGCCTATGTGCTCGGCGGGCGGCCTGGATATGAAATCACCGAAGGGTCGGTGACCTTTGCCTCCACCCCCGTTCGGGCTGAGCTTGTCGAAGGCCCGTCCTTTTCTTCGACGACGGAAGGAGGAAAGAACAGTCCTTCGACAAGTTCAGGGCAAACGGTGGATTTATTGGCCCTCGAGCCGCACGAACGCGCCGCGGCGGGCCTGTTCCTCGGCTTCCAGTATCCGGTCGAAATTCCCGGCGTGTCGAACGTCCAGTTCCTGCGCGAAAGCCTGAACGCCCAGCGCAAGGCGCGCGGTGAGGAGCCGCTGTCGGGCGGCGATTTCCTGAAGCTGGCGCGCGAGAAGGCGGGGCTCTTGAAGCTCGACATGGACATGCTCAAGCGCCCCGTGAACGTCGGCTTTTCGGGCGGCGAGAAGAAGCGCAACGAGATGGTGCAGATGGGCATCCTCGATCCCAGGCTCGCGATCCTCGACGAAACGGACTCAGGGCTGGATATCGACGCGCTGCGCGTCGTCGGCGACGGGATCAACGCGATCATGCGGCGTCCCGACAAGGCGGTTCTGCTGATTACGCACTATCAGCGCCTGCTCGACTATGTGGAGCCCGATTTCGTCCACGTCCTCGCGGACGGGCGGATCGTCAAGTCGGGCGGGCCGGAACTGGCGCGCGAACTGGAAGCGCACGGTTATGCGGAGATTGCGGCGTGAGGATGGTGCTTCGCAAACCTTCTCCCCGTGGGAGAAGGATACGGAGCCTTGCCGGCTTGCCGGCTAGGCGTAGTTGGATGAGGGTGTCTGTCGCCGACAGCAGACATCCCCTCACCCAGCTTCAGCTAGGCAACAAGTTGCCAAGCTATCGCAACCCTCTCCCAATGGGAGAGGGAATATGGTGACCCCCCTCCCAACCCGCCGCGACGAAGCATGGCGCTATGCCGACATCGACGCGGTAACGGCGGCGTGGCCGCTGCCCGCGCCCGAGAGCATCGTCGTGCCCGCGGGCGGCGACTTCAAGCGGGCGATCGTGCTGGATGAAGGCGCGATCCGGCAGATCGAGATAAGCGTGGGCAAGGACGCAAAGGCCGCGCTGCACATCCTCAACATCGGCGGCGCCTATGGCCGGATCGAGCTGACCGTGACGCTGCACGAAGGCGCCGACTTCACGCTCGGCGCGGCGCAGATCGGCGGCGGCGAACAGACGCTCGAGATTATCACCACGGTGATCCACGCCGAACCCGGCGCGACGTCGCGGCAGGTCGTGCGCTCGGTGCTCGGCGGCACCGCGACGGGCACCTATCTGGGCAAGGTCGCGGTTGCGCGCGACGCGCAGGCAACCGACAGCGAGCAGGATGTGAAGGCGATGCTGCTGAACCGCAGCGCGACCGCGAACGCCAAGCCCGAACTCGAAATCTTCGCCGACGACGTCAAATGCGCGCACGGCTGCGCGATCGGCGAACTCGATGCCGAGGCGCTTTTCTATCTCCAGTCGCGCGGGATGCCGCCGGCGGAGGCGAAGAAGCTGATGTTGCAAGCGTTCGTCGCCGGCGTGTTCGAGGGCGCCGAGGAGGAATCGCGATTGCAGGAGTTGGCGCTCGCAAAGCTGGGAGAGCTGGTGTGACGAATGCCGACATCTCTTCTCCCCTCCCGCAGGCGGGAGGGATCGGGGGAGGGCCTGTTTCGTCAGCGCCCGACCTCGACATGCCCTCCCCTAACCCCTCCCGCCTGCGGGAGGGGGATATCAGGGCTGACTTCCCCGGCCTGACCCCCGGCTGGCATTATCTCGATACCGCGGCGACCGCGCAAAAACCGCAAGCGGTGATCGACGCCACCGTCAATGCGATGGGCCGCGACTATGCGACCGTCCACCGCGGCGTCTATGCGCGCTCGGCCGACATGACGCTTGCGTATGAAGCGGCGCGGCGGCGGATCGCCGCCTTCGTCGGCGCGAAGGAGGACCAGGTCACCTTCGTGCGCGGCGCGACCGAGGCGATCAACCTCGTCGCTTACTCGCATCCGAAAAAGGGACGCGTGCTGCTGTCGGTGCTCGAACATCACAGCAATATCGTGCCCTGGCAGCTCGCGGGATGGCAGGTCGACGTCTGCCCGCTGACCGACGATGGCTGCATCGACCTGGACGCCGCCGAAAAGATGCTGACCCCCGAGCACAACATGGTCGCCTTCGCCCACGTCTCGAACGTACTCGGCAGCCCGCTCGACGTCGCGCGCGCCGCCGATCTCGCCCACCGCGTCGGCGCCGAGCTGCTGGTCGACGGCTGCCAGGCGGTGCCGCGGCTGCCCGTCGATGTGTCGGCGCTCGGCTGCGACTATTATGTCTTTTCGGGGCACAAGCTCTATGGCCCGACCGGCGTCGGCGTGCTGTGGAGCGACAAATTGGACGTGCTGCCGCCGTGGCAGGGCGGCGGGTCGATGATCGACCGCGTGACCTTCGAACGCACGACCTATGCCCCCGCCCCCACCCGCTTCGAGGCGGGAACGCCCGCGATTATCGAGGCGCTCGGGCTCGCCGCCGCGGTCGATTATGTCGATGCGATCGGGCTCGACGCGATCCACGCGCACGAGTGCAAGCTCGTCGGCTCGCTGCGCGAGGCGCTCGCGCGCAAGAACAGCGTGCGCGTTTTCGGCCCCGAAAACAGCGCCGGAATCGTCAGCTTCGCGATGGCGGGGGTTCATCCGCACGACATCGGCACTATCTTGGACGAAAGCGGGGTCGCGATCCGCGCCGGGCACCACTGCGCGCAGCCGCTGATGGAGCATCTGGGCGTTCCGGCGACCGCGCGCGCGAGTTTCGGGCTCTATAGCAATGAAGACGATGTGACCGCGCTGATCGAAGGACTGGCGCGCGTCGAAAGGATTTTCGGATGAACGAGGAACGGGCGATCAAGGTCGAGGAAGTGACGCGCGTCGAGGCGCCGCCCAAGGCGCGCGTCGCCGATGCCGAGACCGCACCCGAGAAACTGGAGCGCAAGCGCGACTATCTGGAGGGCTTCCTCGCCGCCAAGCCCGCGGCGGCGGACCCCAACGCCGTCGGCGGCGACCTTTACGAAGCCGTGATCAACGCGCTGAAGGACATTTATGACCCTGAAATCCCGGTCAATATCTATGACCTTGGCCTGATCTATAATGTCGAGATCGACGAGGGGCATGTGATGGTCACGATGACGCTGACCACGCCGCATTGCCCGGTCGCCGAATCGATGCCCGGCGAGGTCGAGCTGCGCGTCGGCGCGGTGCCCGGCGTCGGCGACGCCGAAGTCAATCTCGTCTGGGACCCGCCATGGTCGCCCGCCAATATGAGCGACGAGGCGCGGCTCGAACTGGGGATGTTGTGAAACAGGCCCTTGCCAATTTTCGCTCGACACGAACGGCGAAAGGAACGGATTGTGACTGATACCAAAACCCGCACCCGCCCCGCCGCGGTCACGCTGACCCCCAATGCCGAGGCGCGCGTCGCCGCGCTGATGGAAAAGGCGCCCGAGGATGCGATCGGCGTCAAGCTGTCGACCCCGCGCCGCGGCTGTTCGGGGCTCGCCTATTCGGTCGACTATGTGACCGAAGAGGAAAAGTTCGACGAGAAGATCGAAACGCCGGGCGGCATTTTCTACATCGACGGCGCGTCGGTCCTCTATCTGATCGGCAGCACGATGGACTGGGTCGAGGATGATTTCGCGGCCGGCTTCGTCTTCGACAATCCCAACGCCAAGGGCTCCTGCGGCTGCGGCGAGAGCTTTACCGTCTGAGCTAGCGGCACACCGACCAGCCCGCGGTCCGCACCGCCATGTCGAGGTGCAGATGATCGGCGTGGGCGCGGTTGTAGTCGGGCGACAACACGGTGCTGAACAGGTCGCACGATCCGTCGCGCACCGCGTGCAGAAAATCGCTGCGGCGATCGCCCTGCTCCCAATCGTTGATCAGCGACACGCGCGTCCCGTCGGCGAAGACGAAGGCCGAAATGTCGATCGCGTTGGCGGTCGAATGCTCGCTCTGCGCCTGCCGCCCCGCGATCTTGCGACAGTTATAGCTGCCGAGATTTTCGAGCTTCGCGACCGTTTGCCCGAAATATTTCTGCGCGAGCGGCTGGACGACATCGCGCGTCCATAGCGCCATCGCCGCGGTGACCGCACAGCCGGGCGCGGCGCTGGCGGGGGCCAGCGTCGGAACGAACATGTCCCCGGTCAGGATCATCCGCTGGCTCGCGCGGCACACGCCCACGCCCGCCGGCGCCCGGCGTTGGTAGCCGGCGCCCGCGCGGTCAAAGGCAGCGAAGCAGGCCGCGTCGTCCTGTACGAGCGACAGCAGTTTGCGGCGTGTCGCCCAACCCTGCGGCTGCGCCAGCTCGAAGCGCGCGGTCGGGTCGTGCTCGGGATGCGCGCGCAGCCATATCATCGCGCGGATCGCGGCGATGGTGAGCAGCACGGCGATGCCGAAGCCTATGAGATAGGGTCGGAAACTCGTCACCGCGCCACGGTGGCGCAGCGCGCGCCGGCCCGCAAGCTCAGATCGGGTCGAACCGCACCGTCAGCCCGTCCTTTGGCCGGGGGATCGGCCACATCTGCCACTCGGGCGCATATCCATCGGCAACGGCGATGCGATGCGTGGTCAGGACATGATGGAAAAAGATTTTGGCCTGCATGTAAGCGAAATGCAGTCCCAGGCACATGTGCGCGCCGCCGCCGAAGGGCACCCACGCATATTTGTGCCGCCCGCGCACCGCTTCGGGGGCAAAGCGCATCGGATCGAACCGCTCGGGCTCGGGCCAATATTCGGCCATCATATGCGTGTAGGCGGGATTGATCCCGACGTTGGTGCCGGCGGGAATATGGTAACCTGCGAACTCGAAATCGCGCAGCGCCCGGCGCGGGATCGCGGGAACCGGCGGAATGAGTCGCAGTGCTTCCTTGAACGCCATTTCGGTAAGTTCGAGCTCGCCGAGGGCGTTGTGTCCGACTCCCTCGCCTGCCGGCGCGACCGCCAGCATTTCCTCGCGCAGCTTGTCCTGCCACTCGGGATGCTTCGCAAGCAGCCACACGAGCGAGGTGATCGAGCTGGTGATGGTGTCGTGCGCCGCCATCATCAGGAAGTTCATATGGTCGACGATCGCCTCGACCGACAGATAATCCCCGCCCTCGTCCTTCGCCTGGCAGATTTGGGTGAAGATGTCCTCGCCCGACGACGCGCGGCGTTCGGGTACCATTGTGGTGAAATAGTCGACGAGGAATTTGCGCCCCGCGACGCCGCGGCCCATCGCGGTAAAGGGCATCGGAACACGGACGACACCGATCGACGCCTGCACCATGTCGACAAAGGCCTTGTTGATCTTTTCCGCCTCCGGCCCCCACGGAATACCAAGGAAACTCGTCGCCGCGAGGTCGAGCGTCAGTTGCTTGATCGCCGGATAGAATTGGAACGACGTGCCGCTCCACGCGGCAACTCGGTCGCGAATGCCGCCGTTCAGCGAGTCGGCATAGTGACGCATCGGCTCGGGCTTGAATGCGACCGACAGCGTCTTGCGGTCGGCGCGATGCTTGTCGAAATCCATCAGCATCAGCCCGCGCGGGAAGAGCAGGTTCAGCACCGGCCCCCACCCCTGTTCGGACGAAAACAATTTCTCGCGGTCGAACAGGACGAGTTCATTGGCGTCGGGCCCGACCAGCGAAACGCCCCGGCCGCCAAAACTCTTGGCGCGATACACTTTCCCGAAACGCGCGACCATGCGGTTGGTAAAACCGGTCGGATCCTTGAGCTGGGCGAGGGTCGTACCAAGCACCGGGATGCCGTCATCGCCGGGAATATGGTCCAGGCTGCTCTCGGGATTGCGCGGCAGCCAATGCTTCGTTTCGGGCCCGAAACGCGCTTCGGACCATTCAATCTTCGCCGGAGCATTCATCGGGGGCAACCTCCATCCACAGCGCCATCGACCCGACGCTATCGCACTACTGACATTGTTGCAAGTAAAGCGATGGCACGAATATGTCTCTATTCACCGCAAATTCAACTCGTCTCGTGCAACTTGCAGGACAAGTTTGGCGATCCATCCGTTGGGGTCGCATGAAGGACACGACAATGCCCAATCTGTTTCGACGCCCTCTTTCGCTGGCGCTCGGCGCGCTCGCCACGACCACGCTCGGCGGTTGCTATTACGGCGACGTCTATGGCGCCGGCTATGGCGGGTCGGGAGCCTGCGCGAGCGACTATTACGCCTATGATCCGTACAGCTATGGCGATGGCTATGGTTACGACTGCTACGATGGCGGCGACTATGGCAGCGGCTTCGTCAGCATCGGCTTCGGCGGCGGCTGGTACGATGATTATTACTACCCCGGCTATGGCCTTTGGATGTACGACAATTATCGCAACCGCTATCCGCTCAGCGGGCGCTACCTGAACTATTGGGGCGGCCGGCGGGCGTGGTGGAAACACCGCCATGACCGCGACGACTGGAAAGGCCGTCCCGACCGCCCGAACCGCCCGGGCGGATGGAAAGGGCACGATCGCGACAAGGACCACGACGGACGTCCGAACCGCCCCGGCGGATGGCAGGGTCACGACCGCGATCGGGATCACGACGGCCGTCCCGGACGCGGCAGCGGCGGGGATCGCGATCGTCCGCACGGCACGCGCCCTGGCTCAGGAAACACGCCGACCGTCGTTCACCCCCAGCGCCCCGTACGCCCGCAGGCGGCAAGGCCGCGGCCGCAGCGTCCCGACCTGTCGGCGGGCGCGCCGCCCGCGACGACAAGGCCGCGCCCCGTGACCCGGCCGGCGCCGAACCGTGCGCGACCGGAAGCGACGGCGCGCCCCGCGCGTCCCGCCCCGCCTCGCGCCGAACCGAAAGCGCAGCGCCCCCAGTCGCGCACCGAGCGACCGTCGCGCCTGCGGACGTCCCGGTCGCCTTAGGGTCAGGACCCCTAGTCGCCCGATGGGAAGGTGGGTGCAGAGAGCGGCGGGCAGGCAGGATAGCCTGCAAGCGTGCCGCGCGGCATCGAACGGTCGATCGGCACGCTGGCGCCATGCGCCATCCTATTTCTCCTGCGCCGCGGCGGGGTCGGCGCCGACCATGCGGCCGAGCCACGGTGTCCAGCGCCGCCAGCCGCCGTGGAACGACCCCCACTCCCAAATCGCCGTAAGGACGAGCACCGCGAGCACCGCCAGGCCAAGCGTCAGCGGTTCCCGATGGCCGAACCATGCCCATGCCCCCACCCCGATCAGCGCCGCGCTGCCCAGCAGGTGCGAAAAGGGCGGCAGCGGCCGGTCGGTGGTCGCTTGCTTGAAGGCCATATTGCCGATCAGGAACAGCAAGGGACCGCCGATCGAGACCGCCAGCATCGCCGGTTCGATGTGGCCGTGCGGGTGCGCCAGCAGCATTTCGTCGGCCACTGCGGAAACGACGAGCCCGGCGACGATCGGAATGTGCCAATAGGTATAGGCGTTGCGGGCAAGCAGCCCGGCGTCGTTGCTCGCGGCGATCACCTCGCTCCCGCGCCGCGCGCCGGTGTCGAAATAGAGCCACCACAGCGCCGCCGATCCGAGGAAACAGCTGGCAAAGGCGATCCAGTGCACCCCATCCTGCGGCAGCGTCGCAAAGGTGGCCCCGGTGACGAGCACTCCTTCGCCAAGCGTGATGATGATGAACAGCGCGCAACGCTCGGCCATATGGCCGCCCGCGATGTCCCAGTCCGCCCCGGTCGACCGCCCGAGACCGGGCGTCCGGAAAAAGGCGAGCGGACCCGCATAGTCGACGAGCAACGCGCCCGCCCAGAGCAACAGGCGCGCCTCGCTCGCGGCGAACGATCCGGCGATCCACAGCGGCAGCGACAGGATCGACCAGAACAGGATGCGCTGGAAATTGCGCGCGCGTGCCGGATGCACGCCCGCGCTCGCCCAGATCACATAGAGGCTGCGCCCGATCTGCATCGTGCAATAGGCGGCAGCGAACAGCCAGCCACGCGCGCCGAAGGCATGGGGAATCGCGCTCGACAGCGCGAGCCCGGCCAGCATCAGCAGGATCAGCATCAACCGCACGTTCGCCCGCTCCGGGTCGAGCCAGTTGGCGACCCAGGTGGTATAGATCCACACCCACCACACGGCGAAAAGCAAAAGCAGCGTCTGAAGCGCGCCGAGCAAGCTCAGATGCGCCAGCAGCCCGTGCGAAAGCTGGGTGATCGCAAAGACGAAGACGAGGTCGAAGAACAGCTCGATATAGGTGACCGGCGCATGGCCGTGCTCGCTGCGCGCTCGGAACAGATGGTCGGGGACGGTCACACGTCATTCTCCCGCAACGTGCGCCGACGCCATTCGGTCGGCGAGATGCCGAGCTTGTCGCGAAAGGCGGCGCAAAGATGGGCGTGGCTCGAAAAGCCGGTGGCAAAGGCGATTTCGGCGACCGACAAGGGCCGGTGCATCAGGAACCAGCGCGCGCGGCGGAGCCGCTGGTTGAGCACATATTGCGCGGGCGTGCGCCCGGTCGCACGGGCGAAATGACCGATCAGGCTGTTCACCGACATCCCGGCTTCCGCCGCCATGTCCTCGACCGTCATCGGGGTTTCGATATGCGTCTGGATAAAGGTCAGCAGGCCATCGATACGGCGCGCCACGTCGGTTGGGGAGGGCCGCGTCGAAGCGGCCCCGTCGAGCGCCTCGTGGAGCAGCGTCACCAACGGCATCGCCGCGGCCTGTTCGCCCGCGACGAGCGCCAGGATCAGCGCCGCAATCGCCCGATCCTGATGGCCCGCAAGCCCGCGCGCGGTCGACCCGACATCCAGAACGCTCGCGGGAATCTCGACCGCCGCATAGCGCACGTGACCGCCCTTGGCCTGTGCGCGATAGCGGCGCCCGGCCGGCGCGAACCACATTTCGCCGGGCAAGGGATCGCCAAGCGATGTACGTCGTCCGTCGAGCCAGGTTTCGAGCCAGTGATAGCTCCCCGCCTCGTGCAGCATCAGCGAATGGCTCTCGCGCTCGATTGTCCAGGCTGTCGGTCCGTCGATCCGGTCCTCGGCCATCATCGCCTGTATGTCCCCACCGCGCATAGCGTGGTTATGCCAAGTCTGTGAGAATCTGAAAGCCTCGAATTTGGCGCGTCCCTAAGGTCGAATCCCCTCCTCCAACATAAGGGACCCTACATATGACAGACCATAGGATCGCAGGAAAAGCCGTCCTCATCGGCGGCGGCGCGAAAAATCTCGGCGGGCTGCTCGCCCGCGACCTCGCAGCGCATGGCGCGCGCGCCGTTTCGATCCACTACAACAGCGACGCCGCCCGCGGCGAAGCCGAAGAAACGCTCGCCGCGATCAAGGCGGCCGGCGCGGACGCGCATGCTTTCCAGGCCGACCTCACCACCGCAGGCGCGATGGAAAAACTGTTCGCGGACGCAAAGGCGGCGATGGGCGGCATCGACATCGCGGTAAACACGGTGGGCAAGGTCCTGAAAAAGCCGATGATCGAAATCGGCGAAGACGAATTCGACGCGATGAACGCGGTCAATTCGAAAACCGCCTTTTTCTTCATCAAGGAAGCCGGCCGGCATCTTGACGACAATGGCAAGGTCTGCACCCTCGTCACCTCGCTGCTCGGCGCCTACACGCCCTTCTATGCAAGCTATGCCGGCACGAAGGCGCCCGTCGAACATTATACGCGCGCGGCGTCCAAGGAGTTCGGAGCGCGCGGCATTTCGGTGACCGCGATCGGTCCCGGCCCGATGGACACGCCCTTCTTCTATCCGGCCGAGGGCGCCGAAGCGGTGGCGTATCACAAGAGCGCGGCAGCCCTGTCACCCTTCACGCCGACCGGCCTGACCCATATCGAGGATATCGTGCCGTGGATCCGCTTCATGGTGAGCGAGGGCTGGTGGATGACCGGCCAGACGATCCTGGTCAACGGCGGCTATACGACCAAATAACCCCCTTGCGGCGGGCAGGCGCCTCCTCGCCGCCCGCCGCATCTTTTTTCCTCAGGGTCTGGCGAGAAATTCGTCCATCGCGGCGTTGACCGCATCGGGGGCTTCCCACGGCACAAAATGACCGCAGCCCGGCACCTTCACGATCGTGGCGTTCGGCACCAGCTCTTCGATCCCGTCTAGATTGCACGCCGGAAGCGCCACGTCGTCGAGCGCCCACACGACAAGGGCGGATATCGTCAGTTTCGGAAAGGGAATGGCCGGAGGGTCGGCATAGGGGTCATCCATCGCCGGCACAGCGGCCGGCGAGGCGCGATACCAGTTGATCATCGCGCGGCACGCGTCGCGGTCCTCCCAATCTGCCAGCAGACGCGCAATCTCCTCCGGCGGCTGCGTCCCCCCGCTGGGAACGCGCCCCGCAAAGGCCTTTGCCAGCAAGCCGGCAATCCCCTGGTCCTCGATCAGCGCGTCGCTGGCGGGGTCGCGGAAGACACGGATATATTGGCTCGCTTCGCGCTGTTCGGCATTGGTCAGCAAAAGCCGCTGGAAAATTGCCGGATGCGGCGCGTTCGCGATCACCGCGCGCGTAACGCGCCCCGACCAGGCGGGGTGCAGCCCGCCCGGCTGCCCGCCGAGCGCGACGCCCCATGCGATCGCGCCGCCCCAGTCGTGACCGACGATCGTGAACGCGTCGACATCCAGCGCATCGGCGAGCGCAAAGATGTCGGCGATCAGCTTGTCGGGGGAATAGTCCGCCGCATCCTGCGGCTTCGACGAACCGCGATAGCCGCGCTGGTCGGGTGCGATGCAGCGAAATCGCTCGGCAAAGTGCGGCAACTGATGGCGCCACGTGCGATGCGATTCGGGAAAGCCGTGCAGGAAAATCAACGCCGGAGCGTCTTTCGGCCCCATATCGACCGTGTCGAGTTCGACCCCGGTCGAAAGCTTCACCCGCCGCTGCTCGAAATCGCCGATCATTACCCGCTCCCATTGGTTTCAATTCGCAACGAAAGTGGCCGGGATTGCCGCGTCTGGCAAGCCCGTTGGGCCGGGCGGATCGATTATTGCGCGCAGAGGCGCAGAGATCGTCGTATGAAGAGATTCACGCGGAGACGCGGAGACGCGGAGAAATGGCACCCGCCGCGAAGCGGCCTTCTTTCCCGACGTCGCGGCATGATCGAACTCGACGAAGAAAAAGGGCCTACGGCCCGAATATTCTCCGCGTCTCCGCGTCTCCGCGTGAACCGAAACCTCTGCAATCTCCACGCCTCCGCGCGCAAATCACGGATAAGTCGGCGTCTCCGGCATTCCCGGCAGCGGGATATATTCCTCGCTGTCGCCGGGAACGATCGGGAATTTTCCATCCTTCCAGTCGCGCTTTGCAGCGTTGATGCGATCGCGCGACGAGCTGACGAAATTCCACCACAGGTGGCGCGGCGTCGAAAAGGCTTCGCCGCCGAGCAGCATCACCCGCGCGTCACTTGCGGCCCGCAGCGTCATCGTGTCGCCCGGTTTCAATATGTAAAGGCTGTGGCGGTCGAGCACCTCGCCGTCGAGGCTCGCATCGCCCAGCGCGACGACGACGGCGCGCTCGTCGGCCTCGGCTTCGATCGGGATGCTCGCTCCCGCATTCATCAGGATGTCGGCATAGATCGTCGCCGCATGCTGGGTGATCGGCGACGTTGCGCCCCACAGGCTGCCCATGATGACCCGCGCCGACACGCCGCCATCCTCGACCAGCGGCAGGTCGTCCTTCGCCACATGTTCGAACGCCGGGGCGATCTCTTCCTTGCCGTCGGGCAGGGCGAGCCAGGTCTGCATCCCCGAGATCGCCGACCCGGTCCCGCGCTCGGCCGGCGGGGTGCGCTCCGAATGGACGATGCCGCTGCCCGCGGTCATCAGGTTGCAGGCCCCGGGGCGTATGGTCGCATGGGTGCCCAGGCTGTCGCGATGGTCGATCGCGCCCTCGAACAAATAGGTGACGGTCGCCAGGTTGATGTGCGGATGCGGCCGCACGTCCATCCCCTGCCCGATGTCGAAATGCGCGGGGCCGAACTGGTCGACGAAGATGAAGGGCCCGACCATCGTGCGCGCCTTGTCGGGCAAGGTACGCCGCACGTCGAACGCGCCGATATCGTGGGTCGAGGGGGTGATCACATGCATCGTCATTCTCCCGGCGCCATCGCCTTGATCGCCAGCGCATGAACGCGATCGCCCGGCAGGTCGCCGAGCGCCTTGTTTATCGACCGCTGGCGTGCGACGCGACTTTGCCCCACAAAGCCATCCCACACCATCAGCAGGCTGAAATGCGATTCGCCGCTGCCGTCATCGCCGGCGTGGCCATGATGCTTCGCGCTGTCGTTGCTCAGGGTGAATGTCGCGCCCGGAAAGGCGTCGGCGAGCAACCCTTCCATTTCGCGTTGCACTGGACCTTTTTCCGTCATGCCCCCATGTTGGGGAGGAACCACGATTATGACAAGCCCCCGACCCAATCGATTCCACGGCCGTGTCCCCCGGGAGGCGCAGTGCGACATGCCCGGTTGCGACGCGCCCGGCGAGTTTCGCGCGCCCGCTTCGCGCGGCCGCCGCGCCGACGGCCCGCCGCCCTATCGCTGGCTGTGCCTGGACCATGTGCGCGAATTCAACGCCGGCTATAATTATTTCGACGGGATGAGCGCCGACCAGATCCTGGCCGCCCAGTCTCCGACCTCGGGCTGGGAAACCGAAAGCCGGACCTTTCGCGCGGCGGGCAGCGCCGACCTGCCGCCGCGCTGGGCCGATTTCAAGGATCCGATGGATGCGCTCGGCGCGCGCTTCCGCCAGCGGATGGACCAGGCCCGGCGCGAAGCGAACGACCCGCGCTTCACCCCCGAAGAGCATCGCGCGATGCAGGCGCTGGGTCTCGACGGCAAGGCCGACCGTTCGGCGCTGCGTCGCCGGTACAGCGAGTTGGTGCGCCAATATCATCCCGATCGCAACGGCGGCGATCGCGGTTATGAAACGCGGCTCGGCGAAGTCGTCGCCGCCTATCAGCTTTTGCGGAAAAGCAGGATTTTCGCATAGGGAGAAAGCCGATGAGCGATCTGGACGACCGGCGGATCGAGACGGTCAAGCGCCATATGGCGTTAGAGATCACGCACGACTGGGACGGCGTCCTCGCGACGTTCGACCATCCGCGCTACGAGTTGATGGGGCCTGGCACCATCTTCGACGGCGAAGCGGCGGTTCGTTCTTATTTCGCGTCATCGCGCGAGCCCTTTCCCGACCAGGCCAATGACATCATTTCGATTGCCGCCGATCCCGGCGCCGATACGGTGCTCGTCGAATTCTGGCTGACCGGCACCCATCTGGGACCGCTGAAGCTCGGGCTGCGCACGATCGAGCCGACCGGCAAGGCCTTTCGCATCCGCATGGCGGCGACCTTCGAATTCTCGCCCGGCAGCGACCGTATCCTGTGCGAACGTCCCTATTACGACCAGTCGGCGGTGCTGCGCGCGCTCGACATCCTCTGAATAAGGCGTTGCAAGCCGCAACCCATGCCTATACCGGCTAGCCATATCGCCGTCCGGCGGCGACTCTCCCCGTCTGTGTTGGACCGAATGCCATGACCGATATCCCGAACAGCCTTCCCGATCACCACGGTTCGACGCTCCTCGCGGCGCCCGATACCGAGGTCGACGCACGCGAGGTCTTCGGGGTCGACATCGACATGAAGGTGCCGGCATTCAGCGAGGCCGACGAGCGCGTACCCGATCTCGACCCGGCCTATGTCTTCGATGGCGACACGACGCTCGCGATCCTCGCGGGCTTCAAATACAACCGCCGCGTCATGGTGCAGGGCTATCACGGCACCGGCAAGTCGACCCATATCGAGCAAGTGGCGGCGCGCCTCAAATGGCCGTGCATCCGCGTCAACCTCGACGCGCATATCAGCCGCATCGACCTGGTCGGCCGCGACGCGATCGTGCTGCGCGACGGCCAGCAGGTGACCGAGTTTCGCGAAGGGCTGCTTCCCTGGGCGCTCCAGACGCCGACCGCGCTCGTTTTCGACGAATATGACGCGGGCCGGCCCGACGTGATGTTCGTGATCCAGCGCGTGCTGGAGGCCGAGGGGAAACTGACGCTGCTCGACCAGAACCGCGTCATCCGTCCGAACCCGAATTTCCGCCTGTTCGCGACCGCCAACACCGTCGGGCTCGGCGACACGAGCGGGCTCTATCACGGCACGCAACAGATCAACCAGGGCCAGATGGACCGCTGGAACATCGTCGTGACGCTGAACTATCTGCCCGCGGCGACCGAAAGCGCGATCATCCTCGCCAAGGTCCCGAACACCGACGACAAGACGGTGGAGAATATGGTCAAGGTCGCCGACCTGACCCGTCAGGGCTTCATCGCCGGCGACATCTCGACGGTCATGTCGCCGCGCACGGTGATCAGCTGGGCCCAGAACGCCGCGATCTTCAACAATCTCGGCTTCGCCTTCCGCCTCTCCTTCCTCAACAAATGCGACGAGGCCGAGCGGATGATCGTTGCCGAATATTATCAGCGCGTCTTCGGCGAGGACCTGCCCGAGGGAGTCGTCGGCAAGTGACTCGGCTGCGGGGGTCGGGGAACCTCCGCAACGCCTCCGCCATCCAGTACCGCTTCCGCGTCCACCAGCACCACATCGTGCATCATGTTGAGATAGGCTTCGAAATAGCCTTTGTGCGAAGCGCCGACGATCGACAGCGTGCGCGATCCCGGGTGCGCGACGATCGCCGCGCGGATGTTGGCGACCATGCGCAGGTTGCGGACTTCCCAGGATCCGGCATAGCGCCGGCCATAGCTTTGCGGTGACGGGTCGGCCAGCGCGGCGCCGAAATCGCTTTCATAGGTCGTCTCGGCGGCATCGGGGCGGTTGAGGGCGCGGAAAAGAGCCATCACGCCATCCTGGTCGAGTTTCGCCTCGAGCCTTTTGTCTTCCGCAAGCCGCCGGGCGGTGGCGGGATTGTCCCAGGCCCGCTGCAATGCCTCGCCATATCCCGCGTCGCTATCGATGGACGCGTTGACGGCATCGGCCGTGTGGTCGTCGATCGCATAGACGCGCTCCAGGCCGAGCCGCGCCGCCAGAACCGCACCGATGAGATTATTTTCGTTGCGCCATTTCATCAGCTTGCCCAGCCGCGTGACCGCCGCCGGGTCGAGCCCATCCCCCTCGCGGCGCTCACTCTCGGGCAAGCGCAGCCACTGGACCAGCGCCGACGCCGGCTCGCCGCCCGCCAGGAACAGCGCGGCAAGCTGGCGGCGATCGGCCGGATTCGGGCGTTCGGGCCAGTTGGCCAGCCGATCCGTTATCATCTTCGTTGCGGCCGCCATGTCGATGCCGAGGGCCTTTTGCGCCGCGGAAGCGTCCGGGCAATAGCTCTCCGCCGCATCGGAATAATAGTCGCCATACCGCCGCAACTGGTCGCACTGGGGCCCCGAAACCGCCTCGATCGTGATGATGTCGGGCTTCCATGCCGCAAGGCGCCCGAGCAGGCGCCCAAGGCTGTCAGGGTCGAAGCCGTCGGGCAACCCCGACAGATGCGGCGAGCCGAGCACCAGAACCTCGTTCTGCCGGGCGGCCGCCTCGTTCTTGTGCTCGCCGGGATCGAAGGACGGCACATAGGCGGGCGATCCCGCCGCCCCCGCAAGCAGGAGACCCAATAGTATCGACATCGCTCTTTCCTCGCCTTGCGGCCCCGCAGGCCCATCCTGTGTATTATCTTATCAACACAGTGGAGATTTGCAATTTTTCCTTTTCTGCCAGGGAAACGACACTATTCGTCCACGCTGCAGCAGCGCGTTCGCGTCAAGCTCGAAGCCTATACGTTCACCGATTATACAATCGTGCCGGGCGTCGTTGAGAGCATCAGCCGCGATGCGGTCGATACGAGTGAACCGGGCGCGACCAGCCGATCGGGCCGGGGCTCGCGGTGCAGGCGGAGATCAAGACCGGCGACCTGCGGATCATTCAATATTTGCTCTCGCCGACATCGCGGGCGCCCGATGAGGCGGGGCGAGAGCGGTAGCGACGTGATCGAGATTGGTGCGGCATTAAGATTTGCGGTCGCAATCCATTGGACGAAAACGCTAAAAGGGCCAATCCGGGTCGGATTTGGCTTGCAAGAAGCTGAGATACACTGGAAATTTCGTTACTGGAAATTAGTTGGTGCGATGACCATTTATCATTCAACGACGGATTTGGCGCGACGCTCCCTGATAGCCGCATTGCTTGGCATCGGCGTGCTAGGCATATCGGCCTGTGGCTCAAATTTGCCGAAATACCGCTACCGGTTGAGGATATCTGTTCGTACACCAGAAGGCATTGTGTCCGGCGCCAGTGTCTTGGAAGTGAGCACATTCCGGGCAGGAGATAACGCTATTCCAACTCCCGGGGCGGTGAGGCACAGCCTAAGGGGACAAGCGATTTTTGTGGACCTTGGTGAGCGTGGCAAGTTGTTGGGGCTATTGGCTTCCGCAGATGGCAATGTGGATTGGGCCAAGAACATCTTGTTCAGGCTTACTCCTCCTGCTCGAAATGTCCCGCCAGACACGTCGTCCAGGGAGCGCTTTGCTGCGCGCTACGCGGCAATGCTTTCCAATCGCAAACCTATTGAGGTTCCCCAGTATCTTCCTGACGGGATTATGAATGCCTTGAGACCCGCCTGGCCCATGATGGTGAAATTAGACAATTCCTTAGCACTAGAGACGATGGTTATCGTTGATCCACTACAACTACCAAAATACTTTGGGCCGGGAGTAGAAATAGATAGGTTAGAAGCGCAAATAACCGACAGCCACGTTGATTTTGGAATCAAAAAATTTATTAATTGGTTTCCTATAGATTATAATTCGATTCCCAGAAATGTTGCAGAATCAGGCATTCCTATGGGTGATTTGCAAGAATTGCTTCTGAGAGATTAGGTTCATTTAATTTATTTAGGATTTTGTATATGCCTATAGGTAACCGACTTTTTGCGCCCATATTAGCGATGGACTCATGCAATAAATGCTATCCTGCTAATTTAGATATTAAAGAAAATTACACAATCGGAAAGGCACGAATCCGCCAAAATGTTAATATAGAGCAAGCGAGCTGGGAAGAGTCGGAGTTTTTTTCTTTAGCTTATTATTGGAATGGCCAGAACATAATAAGATACAGGGGAAAAAATCCTGAATTCGATACGATCAGTGTATCAGATTTTCTAAATAGCCCGATAATCAAGGATGCTTGGGCGCAGGTACCAGCGGTTGCGGTCGAGCGCGCAGTGCATGATCTGTCGCTTGACTACCCCGATCGCGAGAATTTGCTATTTGCGTTGGAAAAACGGCCGACGGGATAGGACATGCCAGGAACAATCGCCCTTCGCGCCCACCCCGCGCGATCGCAGGCATCGGCCCCGCGCCTCTTGGTCGCCGCCATGCTCGCTGCCCTATCGCTTTCCGGCTGCGTCAGCGCCGCGGTCGATTACGGCAAGGTCCCCCACGCCGACTATGTCGCCGATCCGCGCTGCACGCCGCGGGCGGGCGCTCCGGTCGATGCTGCTGCGCTACCGCTCTTCTTCGTCACCAGCCGCCTGCCCGACTGCCGGACCGCCGATATCGAACTGCTCAACCACCGCGGCGACCGCGTGCGCTATGGCCGTTTCGCGCCGCCGCGCGATATGGAACGGGACGGCAAGAAACGCTTTCGCACGCCGCTTGCGCTCCAGTATCCGGGCGATTGGTGGGCCGCGCTCCAGGGTGAAACCGACCGGCGGCAGGGTCGCGTCCTGCTCTATGTCCACGGCTATCGCGAAAGTTTCGAGACGACGACGAAGGATGCGGCCCAGATCGCGCGGATGACGGGCTTCGACGGGCCGGTGATCGCTTACAGCTGGCCGTCGCAGCACGACGTGCTCAGCTATGCGGTCGACGAGACCAACATGTATCACGATGTCCGCAATTTCCGCGAATTCCTGAAGGCGCTCGCCGAACAGCCGTGGGTCAGGGAAGTGGTGATCGTCTCGCACTCGCTCGGGGCGCGGCTCGTCGTGCCCGCCATCGCCTACGTCGATCGCGCAGCACCGAGCGCCGACAGCCGCAACATTTCGAACATCATCCTTGCCTCCCCCGATATCGACCGCGAAAGTTTCGAGCGCGACATTTCCGACGGCGTGCTGACCGCGGCGAAGGTCTCGCGCGACCGGCGCATCACCCTTTATGTTTCGCTCGGCGACAAGGCGCTGGCCGCGTCTCGCGCGCTGCACGGCTACCCCCGGCTCGGCTCGCCCTATTGCTTCGACCCCTTCGAAGCGGCTGAGCTAAAGGCCGAAGGGTTGCCGGAGCGTTGTTATCCAAAGGCCATCCCCGGCCTGACCGTGATCGACACGACCGACGTGTCGCGCGGTTCGACCGGACACAGCAATTTCCTGCGCAGCGCGGTCGCGTGCCAGGACTTCATCGATGTGGTAGACGGCAAGCGGACCCGGCCGCAGCGTACCGCAACGCGTTGGAGCCACGTCTTCCGCTTGCTTCCCGACCCGTCCATGCCCAAGGAGATGGACGACAGCATCTGCAACCGTAACACCGAACCCGGAACGCCATGAGTACCCCCTCCCCCCTCGATGACCTGAAGACCGCGCTGTCCAGCGTCGCGCGCGCCGTCACCCGCGATCCGGAGGTCGAGGTCGGCTTTACCGCCGACGCCCCGGCGCAGATCGGCAAGGCGATCAAGGTTCCCACGCCCTCGCGCACGCTGCCCGCCGACCAGGTCGCGGAGGCGCGCGGCTTCGCCGATGGCTATGCCCTGCGGATGAAGCATCACAGCGAAAAGCTGCACGCCGCGGCCCGCCCGTCGGAACCGCTCGCCGCCGCCGCTTTCGACGCGATGGAGCGCGCGCGGGTCGAGGCGCTCGGCGCACGCAACATGGCCGGAATGCGCGCCAACCTGTCGGCGAGCCTCGCGATGCGGATGCGCAGCGACCCGATCAGCCGCGCCCAGACCCGCGACGAGGTGCCGGTCTCGACGGCGCTCGAATTGATGCTGCGCGAGGCGCTGACCGGCGAGACCTCGCCGCAGGGCACCGAAACCGGCCTGTCGATGGTCCGCGAATGGATCAGTCAGGACGCCGGCGCTGACCTCACCGCGCTGTCGATGCTGCTCGACGATCAGGCCGCCTTCGCCCAGACCGCGCGCCTCGCGCTCCAGCACCTCGACCTGATCCATGGCGACGAGCCGCTGGAGGAAGGCGCCGAGGACGGCGGCGAGGAAGACGAAGCCGAGGCCGAAGAGAGCCAGGAACAGCAGGAAAGCGAGGATGGCGGCAGCGGCGAAAGCCAGGTCGACGCGCGCGCCGAGATGGACGGCGATCAGGCCGACGACGGCGACACCGACCCGGACGCGCAGGAAATGGAGGCCGACGGCGAACCCGAAATGGGCGGCGAAGGCGACGAGGGCATGCTGCCCGTCCGCCCCAACCGCCTGCCGACCGACGTCCCCGATTTCAACTATGTCCGCTTCACCGAAAAGCATGACGAGATCATCGCCGCGACCGAATTGTGCGACGCGGACGAGCTGACGCGGCTGCGCGCCTATCTCGACCAGCAGATGACGCATCTGCAGGGCGCGGTGACGAAGCTCGCCAACCGCCTGCAACGCCGCCTCATGGCGCAGCAGAACCGCGCGTGGGATTTCGACCAGGAGGAAGGCCAGCTCGACGCCGCGCGGCTCGCGCGCGTCATCGTCTCGCCCGGCCAGTCGCTGTCGTACAAGATCGAGCGCGACACCGATTTTCGCGATACCGTCGTCACCCTGCTCATCGACAATAGCGGCTCGATGCGCGGGCGGCCGATCAGCATCGCCGCGATCAGCGCCGACATCCTCGCGCGCACGCTCGAACGCTGCGGGGTGAAGACCGAAATCCTCGGCTTCACGACGCGGACGTGGAAGGGCGGGCAGAGCCGCGAGGACTGGCTCGCCGCCAGGCGCCCGGCACACCCCGGCCGCCTCAACGACCTCAGGCACATCATCTACAAGCCCGCCGACGAACCCTATCGCCGCGCGCGCCGCTCGCTCGGCCTGATGATGCGCGAGGGGCTGCTAAAGGAAAATATCGACGGCGAAGCGCTGATGTGGGCGCACAGCCGCATTGTCCACCGCCCCGAGGAACGCCGCATCCTGATGGTGATTTCGGACGGCGCCCCGGTCGACGACAGCACGCTGTCGGTCAATCACGGCGCCTATCTCGACCAGCATCTGCGCCAGGTCATCGAGTGGATCGAGAACAGATCGCCCGTCGAGCTCTGCGCGATCGGCATCGGCCACGACGTCACCCGCTATTACAGCCGCGCGGTGACGATCATGGACGCCGAACAGCTGGGCGGCACGATGGTCGAGCAGCTCGCGGGATTGTTCGATATCGAGTGAAAGCTACTGGCCATTAAAGTTTGATATTACTTTATATGTAATGGATTGATTATTTGCCTCAATGATACGAATTTTTGCGCCACGATAAGCTATTTCATCTGAGACAGACAAGTCGTATTCAGCTTCGTTTGAGAAAGCCGGCCTTGCCATATCCCCAGCGGACTCTCTATACCCAATCTTCACGCGATCACCTACACGACCGCTGTAAATCAAAGTTTGCTGGAAGTTGCTATCGGACACGACAGGCCGCGTAACTCGAGCAAATCCATGTTCCGTGTCACAGCGATTCTGCCCCAGCATCGAGTCCTTCGCACATATTTTCTGTTCAGTTTTTGACGCCAAAATAGATTGCGGATATACAACTTGCCCAAAGAAGCCACCCGTAAGTGTTACTCCGCCTAGGCTTCGTGGACAAAGGGTATCCAGAGTTTAACTGAGGCGAGCGCGACGAAGCCGAGGTAGGATTCCTTGGTTTTGTCGTAGCGGGTGGCGACCCTGCGCCAATTCTTGAGTTTGTTGAACA
>NZ_JCATIE010000014.1:0-104125 GCF_059693785.1 Sphingopyxis sp. CR5
TAGCGGCCCGATCACTTCCCATTCTTCGTCTGTAACGCCAATCCGCTCGCCCAAGGCAGCCTCCAAAAGCCAGCCTTGAATCAAGGTCCGAGTCCACAGTCAAGCTTTGTCCACGAAGCCTAGTCTGAGAGAAAGTCGGGCTCGCACCACCCGCCGCTGCCGCGCACAGAAGCGCCGCCGCCAAAAATCGTCGCACTATCCTCTCCCCCTGTTGCTTCAGGCCGTCTTTTCGAGCGTGACCTGCGCAACGTCGATGCCGCCGCCGCGAAAGCCCCCCTCGCAATATTGCAAATAATAGCGCCAGAGCCGCACGAAGCGATCGTCGAACCCCGCCGGCAGCTGCCGCTCCGCGACCACGTTATCGAAACGCTCGCGCCACTGACGCAGTGTTTCGGCATAATCGCCGCCGAAGCGGCGCACGTTGCGCCAGGCCAGCCCGCGCGCTTCTGCGAGCATACGGAACCGGCTTTCCGAAATCAGGCAGCCGCCGGGAAAGATATAGGCCTGGATGAAGTCGCTGCTGGCCGCATAGCGTTCGAACAGCGCGTCGTTCATCGATATATACTGAAGTGCGGCCTTGCCGCCGGGGCGCAAAAGACGCGCGATCGCATCGAGGTAAGCCGGCCAATAGGCCTGTCCCACGGCCTCGACCATCTCGACGCTCGCGATGGCGTCGAAAGGTCCCTTGACGTCGCGATAGTCGCATAGCGCGATAGTCGATCGTCCGGTCAGATCGACCGCCCGCAATCGCTCGCCCGCGACCTCCGCCTGCGCGGGAGACAGCGTGATCCCGGTGTAGATGACATCATGGCGTTCGACCGCACGCTCGCTCAGGGCACCCCAGCCGCAGCCGATTTCGAGCAATCGTCCTCCGGATCGCAAATCGAGTCGATCGAGGATCGCGTCGACCTTTTCTTGCTGCGCATCCTCGAGCGATTGATCGGGCGCCGCGAACAAGGCGCTCGAGTAATTCAATTTGGCATCGAGCCACAAACGATAGAAATCATTGCCCAAATCATAGTGAGCGTGGATGTTGCGCTTTGCGCCGCGGCGATCGTTGCGATTGAGCGCGTGGGCGATCCGGTTCACCCAGCGCCACGGTCCGCGCGCGCGGCCGGCGTTACCCAGCGCCTCTCCGTTACGCATGAACAGATCGAACAGCGGCACGGGATCGGGCGACGACCATTCGCCTTTTTCCCAGGCGCGATACCATCCGACCGACCCCGACAATGCGAGGCGCACGAGTGCCGCCCAATTGTGCAAATCGACATGCGCGATCGGTCCCTTGCCCCGCCCGCCGAGCAGGCGAACGCTGCCGTCCGGAAGATGCCCTTCAAGCGTACCGAACTCGAGACCCGAGTCGATGCGGTCGAGCATTCGGTGAAAAAAGCCGGCGGGTGCCCGCGCCATCAGCCACGCCAGCCCGCCCCCCGAGCGAAAGGCCCGGTCCGCGCGCAGCAGGGCCTTGCCGCGTTTGGGGCTGACATGCGTGTTCATAGCCCCCTTCCTGCCGCAAAGCCCGCGGCGTGACAATCACTTGTCGCGTGACTTCATGACATCATAGCCCGCAAGCGCCCGTTCGCGCGCCTCGCGATGGGCGATCCGCTTTTCGGGATAGGATTTTGGGAGACAATCATGCGCCTCGGGATCGTGTATCCGCGCATCGCTCAATCCCGCCAGTTCGGGAACCCAATGACGGATATAGTCCGCGGCATCGAATTTTTCCGATTGAACCAGTGGGGCCATGATGCGCGGGAACATGTTGCTGTCCACGCCCGTTCCCGCCACCCATTGCCAGTTAACGCTGTTGTTGCCGTAGTCGGCATCGACAAGCGTATCCCAGAACCACTGCTCGCCGCGCCGCCAATCGACCAGCAGATGCTTGATCAGGAAACTCGCGGCGATCATCCGGACGCGATTGTGCATCCATCCCGTCATGCATAATTGACGCATACCGGCGTCGACGATCGGGTATCCCGTGCGCCCGCGATGCCAGGCCTCGACATCGGCGTCGGCCTCCGCCCCGCTACGCCAGGGAAAGCGGTCGAACGCGTCGCGAGCGTTTTGCCGGCCATAGTCGGGAAATTGCAGAATGACGTTTTGCGCATAATCGCGCCAACCGACCTCGGAGAGGAATATATCGACGCTTCCCCCCGCGTCGGCGACGCGGTGCCACACATAGGCAGGCGAGACCTCGCCGAAATGCAGATGCGGCGAGAGGCGCGAACTTCCGTCTTCGGACGGCAGGTTCCGGCGCCGGTCATAGGCCGCCGCCTGATCGATGAAGGCCGCAACGCGCTTGCGTGCGCCTTCTTCGCCCGGCTCCCAATCGTCCGCAAAAGCCGAGGCCCAATCGGGACACCTTGGCAAAAGATTCCAGTCGTCCAGTGCATCCGTCTCCGGCCACTTGGGCGGTGCCGCGATCTCGCGCGGACGATTGGTGGGCGGCGCGGGAGGCATCCGCTCTTTCAAAGCGCGCCAGAACGGTGTGTAGATCTTGTAGGGATGCCCGGCCCCGGTCGTGACCGATCCCGGCGGTGCCAGATAATTCCCGTCGTGACGCACGAGTTCGAGCCGTTTTTCGACGGCACGCTCGGCATTGCGCCACCACGGTTCGTAATGACGCAGGCAATGCACCTGCACCGCGCCGCTTTCCTCTGCGATCTTCGCCAGATGCTCGTCGCACTTGCCGCGACGCAGGATGAGGCGCGACCCTTTTTCGCGCAGGCTGGCGTCCAGCCGCTTCAGGCTGTGGTGCAGCCACCAGCGGGAAGCGCCGCCCATCGCGCGGTGCCGTGGTGTCTCATCGTCGAGGATATAGACCGGAATGACCGGGCCCACGGCCGCGGCCGCCGCAAAAGCCGCTTGGTCGGACAGGCGCAGATCGCGGCGCAGCCATACGATGCGCGGTGCGGTCATTCGGAGTGGCTTGTCGGATCGGGCGCCTTCACACGAACCATAAAGCTTCCGCGGGTCAAAGGTTGCGTGAAGCGCTGGTCGACCAGCATGATCGCATCGCCGTCGGGCGTCGCCACCGGCATTCGCGACCAGAACAGGAAGGCGCGCGCCGCCGGGTCGGCGCGCGCCCAAAGCCGAAGCCGCATATCGTCCATTCCGGTCGGGCGTCCGGGTTCGACCGTTGCTCCCTTCCCTATCGAATAGGCGCCGCTGCCGTAATAGCCGTTGCCGCGCCAGAAAATATCGCGTTTCCAGAACCGGACGGGCGGCGGGCTGGCGACGACGAGCGCCCCGCCCTGGCCGGAACGGCGGAGCAATTCCGCGGCCTGTGCTTCGGCGCGGCCGGTAATCGCGCCGTTGACGAAAATATAGGCGCAGACGGCGGTGAAGCCGATCCATGCGGGCCGCGTCGAATGTGCGATGCCGCGGCGTTCCCGGCGCAGCGACACCCACACTGATACCCCGAGCGCGATCCATATCCACAGGTCGATGATGAACAGCGTATCGCCATAGAACCAGCGATGGCTGAAGGGTTCGAGCAGGCGGACTCCGTATGTGTTGAGCCAGTCGAGCGCCGGATGGCTGAGGCAGCCGATATAGGCCAGTGCGAGCAGCCAACCCTTATGGACCGGCAAGCGGCCGCTCGGCCTCTTCCCCCGTCGTGCTTGCCACGCATCGAAGACGAGCATCGCGGTCCACAGCAGCAGGGGCAGGACGAGCAAAGCGATAGGTCCATGCGTCAGCCCCCGCCGCATCGCCAGCGACTCGACGCCATAGATCGCACAGCCCGCATCGATGTCGGGAAGATTCGCCGCGAGGATCAGCGTCGGCATCGCAAGGCCGGTCCTGCGCTTGAGCCCCATCTGGCCAAGCACCGCGCCGACGAGGCTGTGGGTCAGATTATCCATCGCCGCCTATAGAGCCGAGCAAAGGCCGGCTCGCAAGACGTCAGAGCTCCGGCCCACCTTCCTTGACCGTCCAGGTCTGCCCTTTTTTGAGGAGGCCCTGCAGGTCGGCGGTCTTGCCTTCGCGCGCCGCGGCGTTCTGACGCACGACATCGGCTTCGAAGCTCGGGCGCGGATCGTCGTAAAGGACGCCAAGCGCCATCGGAAAGGCACCGAACGGCATTTCGACGAGCATGTGCGCGACGCTCCGGTTGGTGACGTCGTGCACGATCACGCCGGCCGCGTGCCAGTCGCCGTCGACAACATCCACGACCTTGAGCGTCAGCGCCTCGCGGTCGAGCGCGATACCCTTCGTACCCTTGGCGAACAGCATCGGTTCACCGTCCTGGAGCCAGAGCTGGCGATCCTCGGCGCCCTTGGGCGCGGCAAAGTCCTGAAACACATCCTTGTTATAGACGATGCAGTTCTGGAAAATCTCGATGAAGGCCGCGCCCTTGTGCGCATGCGCGGCTTTCAGCACGTTCGGCAGTTCCTTCGACACGTCGAAGCCGCGCGCGACGAAACGGGCGCCCGCACCGAGCGCGAACGCGCAGGGCTGCGCCGGACGGTCGACCGAGCCGAACGGTGTCGAGGGGCTTGTCGTCCCGACACGGCTCGTCGGCGAATATTGCCCTTTCGTAAGACCATAGATCTCGTTGTTGAACAGCATGATCTGGCAATCGAGATTGCGGCGCAACAGGTGCATCGTGTGATTGCCGCCGATCGACAGACCGTCGCCGTCGCCGGTGACGATCCAGATGTCGAGATCGGGGTTGGCGAGCTTCAGCCCCGTCGCGAATGCCGGCGCACGCCCGTGGATCGTATGGAAGCCATAGGTTTCCATATAATAGGGAAAGCGTGACGAGCAGCCGATGCCGCTGATGAACACCGTATTCTCGGGCGCGGTACCGATGTCGGGCATCGTCCGCTGCACCGCCTTCAGGATCGCATAGTCGCCGCAACCGGGGCACCAGCGGACCTCCTGGTCGCTTTCCCAGTCCTTGAGCGTCGTCTTGGCGATGGTGGTCATCTCGTTCATTGGAGCGCCTCCTCGATGGCGGCTTCGATTTCGGCGATGGTGAAGGGCTGGCCCGACACTTTGTTGAGCGGCTTGGCGTCGACCAGATATTGGTCGCGCAGCACCGTCTTCAATTGCCCGGTGTTCATTTCGGGGACGATCACCTTGTCATAGCTCTTCAAAAGCGCGCCAAGGTTCGCGGGCAGCGGCCAGATGTGGCGGATATGGACGTGGGCGACGTCCTTGCCTTCTGCGCGTTTCCTCCGCACCGCTTGGTGGATCGGACCGAAGGTCGAACCCCAGCCGACGATTGCGAGCTTGCCGCCCTCGGCGCCGAGTTCGACCGTCTGATCCGGCACCTTGACGCCATCGACCTTCGCCTTGCGGATGTCGGTCATCGCCTGGTGGTTTGCCGGCGCATAGTTGATGTGCCCGGTGTCGACCTCCTTCTCGATGCCGCCGATGCGATGGAGGAGGCCCGGCGTCCCGGGCTTGACCCACGGGCGCGCGAGCTTTTCGTCGCGGCCATAGGGCTTGAAGCCGCCCTCGGGCACTTCGGTCAGGAACTGGACCGGGAAGCGTTCATAGGCGGTCAGGTCGGGCACGTGCCACGGCTCGGCGGCGTTGGCGATATAGCCGTCGGTGAGCAGCATCACCGGCGTCATATATTGCACCGCGATGCGGCACGCCTCGATCGCGCACTCGAACGCATCGGCCGGCGAGCGCGCCGCGACCACGGGCATCGGCGCATCGCCGTTGCGGCCGTACACCGCCTGATAAAGGTCCGACTGTTCGGTCTTGGTCGGCAGGCCGGTCGAGGGTCCGCCGCGCTGCGAATTGACGATAACGAGCGGCAGCTCGGTCATGATCGCGAGTCCCATCGCCTCGCCCTTGAGCGCGATGCCCGGTCCCGACGAGCTGGTCACGCCGAGCGAACCGCCATAGCTCGCCCCGATCGCGGCGCAGATCGCGGCGATTTCGTCTTCGGCCTGGAAGGTCGTGACGTCATATTCCTTGAGCCGCGACAGATGGTGCAGGATCGCCGACGCGGGCGTGATCGGATAGCCCCCGAAGAACATCGGCAATTCCGCAAGCTGCGCGCCCGCGACGAGGCCGAGTGCGATCGCCTCGGCGCCGGTGAGCGTGCGATACAGGCCGGGTTCGGCAGGCGCGGCGGGCACATGATGCTGCTTGAGCGGGCCTGCGAGTTCGGCGGTCTCGCCATAAGCGTGCCCCGCGTTGAGCGCCGCGATATTCGCGTCGGCAAGCTCGGGCGCCTTGGCGAATTTGGCCTTCAGCCAGTCGATCAGCGGCTGGCGGTCGCGGTCGAACATCCAAAGCGCGAGCCCCAGCGTCCACATATTCTTGCAGCGCAGCGCTTCCTTGTTGCCGAGCCCGAAGGGCTTCACCGCGTCGAGCGTCGCCTGGCTGATGTTGAGCTTCAAGAGCTGCCACTTGGCGAGGCTGCCGTCCTCGAGCGGGTTCGACTCATATTTCGCCTTGGCGAGATTGCGGTCGTTGAACTCGCCTTCGTCGGCGATGATCAGGCCCCCGGTCTTGAGCGACGGCACGTTGGTCTTGAGCGCGGCTGGGTTCATCGCGACGAGCACGTCGGGCGCGTCGCCGGCGGTGTTGATCTCGCTCGATCCGAAATTGATCTGGAACGCCGAAACGCCGAACAAGGTGCCTTGCGGAGCGCGGATTTCGGCCGGGAAATCGGGAAAGGTCGCGAGGTCGTTCCCCGCGAGCGCGGTGGACAGCGTGAACTGTCCGCCGGTCAACTGCATCCCGTCGCCGCTGTCGCCGGCAAACCGCACCACCACTGCGTCGGAAACGGGGACTTCAGACGTCTTCGCCTTGTCCTCTACCGCTGTCGCCATTCTATATTCTGCCTTACGTAATCTTTGCGAACCTGTGACATGGGCCTAGGCCTGTCGGGGGCAAGCCGCAATTCAGAAAAAATTGTGCGCCGCAAAGCGAAACGGAGGATCGGTTTCGATTTGCGATTGATTATACCGCGGCGATGCCGAATAGCTGCGCCGACAAGAACAACGCACAACTTGCAAGGGATGATCCAGGATGACCGACGGCACGCCCCCTTTTGTTCGCCCCGACGTGGCCGGCTTTCTCGCCTTCCTCAACGCGCAGGAAGGTCCGAAGATGGAAGAGCTGCCGCCCCCCGCCGCGCGCGAGATGATGCGCGCGATGGGTCAACTCGCCGACGTCCCGCGCGGCGACATCGCGCAGGTCGAGGATCGCACGATCCCTGGACCGGCAGGCGACATTCCGATCCGTATCTATGACAGTCGCCCCGATCGCGAAGCCGGGCCGGTCATGGTCTTCTATCATGGCGGCGGCTGGGTGATCGGCGACCTCGAAACGCATGATCCCTATTGCGCCGAGGCGGCACGGCAGCTCGACATGCCGGTGATCGCAGTCGACTATCGCCTGGCGCCCGAACATCCCTTCCCCGCCGCGCCCGAGGATTGCGAAGCGGCGACGCGCTGGGTCGCCGACAACATCCCCTGCACGGGCCTTGTCCTGTCGGGGGACAGCGCGGGCGGTAATCTGACCATCGCGACCGCGCTGACCCTGCGCGACAAGCCGGCATCGAAACCGGTCGTCGCGATCCACCCGATCTATCCCGCGGTCACGACGCATTACGACTGGCAGAGCTATCGCGATTTCAAGGACGGCTATCTGCTCACAGAGGGCGGGATGCAGTGGTTCGGCGACCAATATGCCGCCGATCCCGACGACTATCGCGCCGCGCCGATCGACGTTTCGGCCGAAGGGCTGCCGCCGACGCTGCTCGTCACCGCGAGCCTCGATCCGCTCCGCGATCAGGGCCGCGCCTATGCCGCCAAGCTGATCGAGGCGGGCGTACCGACCACCTATCGCGAAGCGAAGGGAACGATCCACGGCTATATCTGCCTCGCGCAGGGTATCCCCAGCGCCGCACAGGACATCAGGGGCAATTTGACGGTGCTGAAAGCGATCATTACCGAAGCGACCGCATGACCGATCACAGCCAACTTCCCTATCGCCCCTGCGCAGGGGTGATGCTCGCCAACCGGCATGGCCGCATTTTCGTGGGCCAGCGGCTCGATACCACCAGCGAGGCCTGGCAGATGCCGCAAGGCGGGATCGATCCGGGCGAGGACGCCGAAGACGCGGCGATACGAGAGCTTGGCGAGGAAACCGGCGTGCACGGCGGGCTGGTCGATATCATTGCGCGCAGCCGCGAGGAATATTTCTACGACCTGCCCGACCATCTGGTCGGCAAGATGTGGGGCGGCAAATATCGCGGCCAACGCCAGCAATGGTTCCTGATGCGCTTCATGGGCGATGACGCCGACGTCGACATCCACACCGCCCACCAGGAGTTCCGGGCGTGGCGCTGGGCCGACCTCGACGAACTGGAAAAGCTCATCGTCCCGTTCAAGCGGGCGCTCTATCGCGGGCTGGTCGAGGAGTTCGGTCCGCTCGTCTGATCGCGCAGGGCCAGCGCGGTACGAAACACATCGGCGAACATTTCGGGCGTCAGCCGCCCCGTGTTCGTGTTGTAGCGCGAGCAATGATAGCTATCGACCAGCATGCGTCCGTCCGGAAGCCGGTGAACGGCGCCATGCGCGAAACGATAGGCTGCAAGGCGTTCGCCAGCGGCTCTCACGGCCGCATCATGGGCGATGCGGCCAAGCGCGATCATCACCTGAACATTGGGCAGGGCGGCGATCTGTGCCTCGAAAAAGGGCCGGCACGCCGCGATTTCGCTCGGCAGCGGCTTGTTCTGCGGCGGGAGGCATTTGACGCTGTTGACGATGATCGCGCCGTCAAGGGTCAAACCGTCGTCGACGCGGCTGTCATAGCGTCCCTTGCTCAGCGCGAATTCGGCAAGCGTTGCGAAGAGCAGGTCGCCCGCATAATCGCCGGTAAAAGGCCGTCCGGTCCGGTTGGCGCCATGCTTGCCCGGTGCAAGACCCACGAAGGCGAGCCATGCGTTGGGGTCGCCAAACGCATGGACCGGCGCATTCCACCAGTCTGGATGCTGCACGCGGCATTCCTCTCGCAGCGCGACGAGGCGCGAACAGCGCTGGCAATCGCGAGGAGGTTCGGTGGCGGGAAGCGGGCTGGATATTGTCACGCGGCTGCGATAGGCGCGGAAACATGGGCGATGCAACACCGCTTCCTTTGTACGCGATCGGACTTGGTTCGAACCGGCGGCACCCGCGTTTCGGCGATCCGCGCCGGGTCCTTATGGCGGCCCTCGCCGCCCTCGAAAGCGATGATATCGAGCCGGTCGACGCAAGTCCGATCATCGCCAGCGCGCCGGTGGGGCCGTCGCGGCGGCGGTTCGCCAATGCCGTCGCTCTCGTGGCTTCGCCGCTCAGCCCACCCGCCATGCTCGCACGACTGAAAGCGATCGAGGCCGCTTTCGGTCGCCGAACCGGGCGGCGGTGGGGCGCGCGAACGCTCGATCTCGACATATTGCTGTGGTCGGGCGGCGCGTGGGCCGATGCCCGGCTCACGATACCGCATCCCGCGATGACGACTCGCGCCTTCGTCCTCAATCCGCTGACGGCGGTCGCCCCCGACTGGCGCCACCCTCTCAGCACCTTGACCGTTCGCCAGCACGCGGCACGCATCGCGTCGGCAAAGCCGGTTGACCGCGCCGCCCCGGCGCTCTAGGGCGACGGCTCACTTTCGCCGGGGCGCCATCGAGCGGCCCGCGATGGGCCCTTAGCTCAGTCGGTAGAGCAACTGACTTTTAATCAGTAGGTCGCTGGTTCGAACCCAGCAGGGCTCACCATTTAAAACCAATGCTTTAGCTAAATATCAGCAAGAGAATGCTGATCCGGAAGCAACCACATAGCAACCACGCAAAGTAGCACCCTATGGAATTCCATAGGAATTCCGCACGGCCTCGTTACCCGATGATGGCGATTATGTCTGTCCGTTCTGATCGCGGCTCTTCGTATAATTTTTCCAGCTTAGCACGGCATTGCGTCAGTTCAGCCTGCTTGATGAAACCATTGACGTAGGCCGCAGGGACGTCATGGACGTCAGCATATTCCAAGGCATCGCCCAGAAGCATTCGTCTTTGGCGGGACAGTGGGCTTCTTGTTCCAGGTACCATCATTTCCCCGAACATCAAAAAAAGCATCTGCTTGAAGGGGTGCTTTGACATATCACCCCGTCCCTTTTTTCCTAGGGGCACCTTGGCGATCAAACGGTCGATCGCTCTTGTCTTCCGGCTTCTCCTAAGCTGCCTAACCAAGATATAGACTTCGGCGAGCATCCAATCTTCCGCGCTCTCACCCCAAGAAGACGGAACGTCGCCCTGAGGCGACTCACTAGCCAATGGCGCTTTGCGACTTACAAAACCGTCGAATATCCTTTTCGCTTCTCGCTGTAGCATTTCGTCGATCACAGGCGAGGCCATGCCTCGCCCGAAAGCAATCGGTTGAAGCTCGGATTGTTCTGAAGTCGAGTTGCGCATTTTTCATCCCAAAAGCTAACACTTCGCCGCAAGGTGTCATTGCACACAATGACATATAAGTGTCTCGTTTTACAACTACGCATCTGCATATCATTGATAAATATGAGTTTTATATCGAGTTTCGTCTGGAACGTGCTCGAAAAACGCCCAACCGATAAATTTGAGAAATGGGTGAGCCCGCAAACGGTGCGGCGAATCCAATTTCTAGAGCGGCCACTCCCGGTCGCGATTTGAGAAAGTGTGAATTATGACGAAGAAACTGAAAAGCGAACGACCGAGCATATCCTGCAACAACCCCGATTGTCGGAAGGTTCGCAAGGCGCTCGCACGTGTGACCAAGACAGGGACAGGCAAAGAGCCAAAGCAACGATATTTTGACGAGAGATGGTTGGCAGCTCGGCTCGGCCTCGCCGTGAAGACGGTTCAGGCTATGAGGTACAAGAAAGAAGGTCCGCAACCAGTCCCGATTGGGCGATCCGTGAGATATTACATCCGGGACATCTTGGCATATGAGCGCAGCCTGAGGGATCCCGACCAGCCTTACTGCTGGCAGTAACTGGCGCAACCTACCGGGAACATTTGGCACATGGCGAGGTCGGCTCGGCTGGCCGCGCTATGTGTACAGATATTGCATGGCGCAATCGGAGCCAAGCACCCCACTCTTTCCCCACCGGATATTTTGGTTCCCAGATTCAGCTGGGTTCGCTCTCAGGAGTTTTTATAAAATGCTGCTCAACAACTATCCACAGATACGACTCTTCAAATCAATCCGCCGAGGTTTTCGCTTCGAGGCGATGATGGAAGATACCCTTCGCCCGCTGAAAATTCCCCACATTCGCAAAAGGCGGCTAAAGGCGCTTCTTGGGATCGATGGCCATTGCGCGGGTCTGCCCGCGTCCGATATCACCGCCAGCGTCCAATCCATGGAACTTTTCTATCGCGTCGTAGACGACTTCATGCGGCACAATATTCCCGCCGACGTTCGAAGATACCTCTGCACCTGGGCATGTGACACGGGGCTAACCGGAGATCAGTGCCCGCATCTGCGCTTGAAGGCCTTGAAGGCTAAAACGTATAATCAGATCCGTACGATGAGCCTCCATGCCTTGGCGAAGATCGAAATTCAGGCTTTGACCGATTACCCCTTCCCCCGAATGAATACGCTGATGATGCACGCTCACGGGATCGGCTGGGGACAAACGTCAGACGAGACATTAGTGGCTGCAACGAAGAAGACCAACGGTTCGCGAGCTTGGAAGAACCACTTCGATGCCAAGGCTGTGCAGGTCAACCCTCCCGTATTCGAAGATGGCGATATTCCCGGCTGGGGTTGTTATATGTGGGATCTTCCAGACTATGGGAAACGCAGATGCATCAAGCGCGGCGGAAAAATTCGATTTGAAAACCATGTCTCCACCTATCCGGCCAGCCTTGCCCTTCGCATCATGGAAGGCCTTTCCTATTTCACAATACCCGATCTGGTTTTTGGCGTCGGCGACGGAAAATATCTCCGTCAAGGGTGGGCTCGGGCACTGCAAGCGTGGTCTGAAAAGCGTGAAGCGCTGGTCGAGTCAGAACCAGAGTTCGACGTAGCGGAAGCATGGAAAGACCTTCCTTCCGCGTATTATCGCCGACATTGCTACCAACCATATCGAATAAACTGACCGTCAGCGTTTGAGTGGTGGGCGGCTCGGTTGATGCCCTGGCCGCCCTCCCACGATGGCTCACCTGCTGGTTCAGCTCCCGCATCCACGCCCATTATAACCCAGCGGCAAGGAAAATTACCGACGGCGGAACCTTAAGGGCATCAGCGAGACGGAACAGATTGAGAGCCGTCACGTTCCGTTCGCCGCGCTCGATGCGCCCCATATGTGACCGATCGATATTCGAAAGATGCGCTAACTCCTCCTGTGAAGTGCCCCGCTCCTTTCTCATAGCGCGTATCGCGCGCCCCAGCGCCATCAATCGGCGATCATCGTCTGCGGTTCGAGCCTTTCTGGTCACCCAGAACAGATTTCAAAAGCGCCGAAGTCAGGCCACGGCTTTTACAACCCTTTTTTTGCTGTTAGGAATTGGCTCCCGAGGAGGTGCGAACGCACTAGCAATCCAACAAACCACTCGGTCGAGCTGACCAGTCCGCCCGACAACGGCCAACGACCTTAAACGCGAGCAGGACGCATATGACTAGCATACCAATGTGTAGCGCATCGTTAGGCGCGATCAATCATGACCGCGAGATCGGTCTCCGCAAAGCGAAACGAGCATTCTATACATTCTCAACTGTCGTAGCTGCGCTTGTGGCGTCAGCGCATTCGCAAAGCGCCCATGCCGCGCCGGCACCGCAGAGCGAGGCTATAGACCCACAATTCTGCAATCGGCGGAATATTGCGGAAATGGCTGCGAGCCTGACCCGTGACTGGGGCGAGCGCTACCAACAGGAGGCAGTAGAGCAGGTTGTAGCGGTGGGTTGGACTGCGGAAGGAAGGGTACTGCAAGCAACAAAATCAGAGATTATTTGCAACATCAGCTTCACCAACATCACCGCTTCATCCTACCCTGTTCGGCGCCTGGCCTTGCTGAATCTGAGCTTCCGGTACTCGGAATCCAACGGTCAATCTCAATTGGATCCTGTATCGCTACCCATGTCGGGCTTGGATCAAAGAACGTCAATTTTGGCTATTTGGGAAAAGCTCTTCGTTGATGGCAAGTCTTATCGTGCCATGCTAGAAGAAAAGGCAGAAAAAGATCCCAATCTTGCTGCAGAATTAGGGGTAATTATCGGACGCCCAAAGGAAACAGAGAATATGACGTGGGAACCCAATGAGTTTTGCTCATCTATTACCTCAAATAATATATCAACTGTAATTATCGATTGGGCAAAAACTACTAAGCAGGTCCGAGGCACGGGTTTGACTGACAAGGAAACACCAACTTGGCTTCCTGCCACGGGATGGAGTATTTCAAACTCGAAAGCGGTTTCCTCAATCCCCTTTCAGAGCGTGATCTGCTCGGCGGATGTTGCTTACACGGCCAACACATTCGACGGCAAACATATTCCGATGGAAATTCGTGGAATGCGCTACAAAATATGGGGCAACGACGATGGCTCTCAAATTTACGTCGCCACGCACAATTGGCCTGATGAAAAAGCGAGCGAAATTGCAGACAACGCATTCAATC
The DNA here is from genome assembly GCF_059693785.1 of Sphingopyxis sp. CR5. NCBI lineage: Bacteria > Pseudomonadati > Pseudomonadota > Alphaproteobacteria > Sphingomonadales > Sphingopyxidaceae > Sphingopyxis > Sphingopyxis sp. CR5. The sequence continues at coordinate 13,601 of NZ_JCATIE010000014.1, forward strand.
GCGCATGGGTTGTCAATGGCCGAACTTTCGAGCAAGACTGGGCGGCGAAGGGACAGGCCGCAACGGGTCAATCAAAGAATATCATTGAAGCACTTACACAGGCAGAAGGTGCATACAATGCACAGGTGGAAGCATATCTCCGTCAGCAGGGACTTCCAATTGACCAGATCAAGGCTGCCGAAGCCGAACAGACTCGAAAATATGCAGAACCATGTCGACACAATGGCGGCACTTGGGGTTATCCGGCTCACAATGGCGTCGTCACCGGGCAACTCGGTTGCTACTATCCAACAGGTGAGCATTGAATAGACACTGACAGGCATAGCGGCGGCGATCCATGATGGTCTTCCACGGTCCTGGAACCTCTCCAATTGTGGGCCTGTCTCGAGTTGACAGACCGTCGAGCGACCATCAGCGCAACGACATGGGAGAAATGATCGGTGGACGACGAAATCATTTTCATGATCGGTGGCGAGGATGCCGATGGCGATCAACACGCGGTCTTCACGTCCTCAATCGAACGGGCGATTGGTCACTATGATCGTATGTCCGCGACGCTGGCCAATGTTCGGGGCAACGCTGGCTTCGAAGATCGTGTGCGTCCTCTGATCGTCGAGAGGGACACTGGCATCAGCCACTAGGCGGGACGATCTTCCGACGCTAGCATTGATCCAAGGGGGATGGATCATGATTCAGATTATTGGTTGGCTTCTTTGCACGATGCTCTTTTGCTTCGGTGTGTCGATCATCGGCAACAGCAGCTTCATGGAGACAGACGAGCACGGCGGGAAGAAGCTGACTGGCTCGGCTAGCTTTGCTTGCACCGTTGCCATCATCGCTGCCTTTGGTTTCGCCTTCTGGCTATACGAACAAGGTAGGCCAGTCCGCGACTACAGCTATGAGAGCTATCCCGTATCGTCTGAGGACATTCAGCGTGACGCTGCCGCCGCTGCTGATGCCGCCGCCGAAGCGTCTGCTGCTGCCGCTGATGCAATGAACGACGCACGGTAGGCCGTCATGAAAGAGTGGTTGTCGCTCACTCGGATCGTTGAGATTCTATCGATCTTCACAGGTGTAGGGGTGGTGATCAGCGCCACGCTCTATTCAATGCTGTTTGGCTTTTTCAATCTCAATTACCTTGCCGTTGCGTCACTTTCCGACATTCTGCGCGACAGCCTAAAGCTGCTAATTTTGTTCGGTTGCGGATCGCTTATGGCGTTCCCACTCCAAGGAGTTTTTGCCCTAATTTTTTACCAGAAATCGCTCTGGTTACGCGTCCTGACCGCAGCCGTGATTTCCTTTGCTGGACTGATCACAGTCGTGATGGTCGCATCAATATTGGTTTCGCTAACAGGAACCAATCAAGGCGAAGATATTTATAATCTGCCAATTGGCGCCCTTGCGGTTCTCTTCTTCTTTTCGTGGATTTGCATACTTTTCATTATGCAGATTTCTCCTATAATAATGTTGAATGGGAAAATTACATTATCACTGAGTGATGAAAAGCAGAGGAACAAGGTCCGAATTTTAATTGCGCTTATCACCGCAATCTCGATCTTCATCGTCTCCAAGATGATCGTATACCAGATGGAGAACGGCTTACCCATGGTGGTTGACCTTGGTGACGTGAAGGGCTGCAAAGGCCAAGGTTATACAGCGGTGTGGCTTGGTGACGGCAAGGCCGTGGTTAAGTGCGACAAGAGCGGCCTGTATGTTGTGAAGGCGCTTTAGGGGCGAGCGTTATGACGAAGTGGCAGGTATGGAAGGGCGGCGCCAATGCGTTGTTATTCGCCGCTATCTCTATCGGCCTATATGCTGGCATGTCCTATGTCTTCGGCATAATCCTGTGGGGCATTGCTGAATCTTTCGTGGAGATAGAGCCCCAGCCGTTTTCGACCATTGCGGCTGTCATTGTCTGGCTCTGGATATTCCCGCCAATATTCAAATCAACTCTCCTGCCGATGATGGTAGAAACCGCGAATAGGGACGATGGCGGAGACGGCCATGAATAAGTGGATCGACTGGCAAGCATGGAAGGGCGGGATGGCTGCGCTGATATTCGGCGGTGCGACACTTGCCATCTTTTTCTTTATATCCCTATTTATCGGCACTATTATCCTATTTCTCGCCTCTCTGGTATTCAGTTTCGAGATTGATCCATATATACCGATTGCGGGCGCGGTCGTGGCGCTGCTTATGATCCCGGAATTATTCGCGAACGATATCTTACCGGCTATGGTGGAGCTAGCGAAGGGCGACGACAGGGGTATTCCATGAGCAATTCAGTTAAGGTGGCACTTATTGCGGCTGTCACGGCCCTTATCATCACCTACCTAATCATTCACAATTCGCGCTATCAAAGCTGTGTGCGAGCGACGACCGAAATGGACATCTCGCAGAGGAACATCAATCGCTATGACAAGCGGACGGATGATCAAATTTTCATCCAAGCCAAGGTTTCTTGCGCCCACAATTTGGGCGACTAGACTCGCATTCTCGCGTCGGTGCTGACTTCATTGGCGGAAGACAGCTTACGGAAGGGCCGTTTACTAAGCGGAACGACCCACTTTCGGGAGCTGAGTAGACTATCAACATGAGAGTTGAACAGCGATCCTAATTAGGCCATTCGGCGCTATTTGATGAGGCCCGTCGCGCATACTGCAGCTTGACTTCCGAACGTAGCTTAGCCCCGAGGAGTCAAAAAGAAGAAGTTGATTGCTCGTGACGCCGGACACGACGCTCAGGTGGTTAAGTCCGCCCATCAAAGATATCAGAACCGGCCAACCGTCGAAGACGCTGTCGGCAATCCATCTAAATATATCGTCGATGCTATCGAGATTGGGATCGGCACGCTCGACCACGAATCGTCGCTGAGGTGAACTGGCGATGCCCGCCAGATGTCGAGCGAGCGCCAATCGGCGACGAATATAGAGGCCCTCTGTAACCGCCTCCTCCAGGCCCTTCTTCCGATGGAGATATGTAATGCCGTGAGAAAACAGCTTCTTACTTTGCGCTTTCGCTAACGGTGCGCTCGGATGACTCGCAAGCCGCAATCCGTTGATCACCGCGTACAAGCCGCAGAGGGAGTCGAGCTCGCCTTGGGCCAAGGGTTCGATTCGGTGCCGCGCCCCGATCTCAATAAGCGGCTGGCGATGCACGAAGCCTCGTCGGATTCCATCGTTTGGAGAGGTGGATTTTGCGAGGCGGGTGTTCGATTCGAAATGCCGCTTAGCTAACGCCATGAAAGGGATGAAACATGAAAGAAAAATCACCTATTTTCATGCTATTAGCATAGCACGTGTCTGAAATCGATCAAGCTCGTGGCTCCATTTCGTCAATAATCAACGGCTAACCAACGGTTGCCGCGCTTTTTGAACGGTGTTTTGATTTCACACCCTTCAGTGACTTTGACTTCGGTCGCATGGCTTCACCGATCGCCGCTCCTACCTGATTCGCCGCCTTCATTGCGGGATCGATATCGATGTGGGCATAGCGCATAGTCGTTTGCGCCTGGGTATGGCCGAGCAGCTTCCCGATAAGCGGCAGAGAAGCACCCTGCCCTACAGCCACGCTGGCGACTGTGTGCCGTAAATCATGCAAGCGAACGCCCGGAAGCTTTGCACGATCACAAATCTGAACCCAAGCTTTGCGGAGGTTCACGTAAGGCTTATCGCCACGAGGCGACGGAAAGACATAATCGCTATCCTTGGATATGGCCTTCTGCCGTTCCAAAACCTCGATTGCGGCAACGCTGAGATAGATAGCCTTGGCGCCGGTCTTGCTATCAGGAAGAAGCATCGTCCCCCGATCGGTATCAATCCACTCCCACTCGGCGTTGAGTATCTCGCTGAGCCGTGCGCCGCTCAAAGCCAATAGCTCTACCGCATTCCCGGCAGTGGCAGAAATTGCCTTTTCCGCGATAAGCGCATCTATGGCTGTGCCGATGGACTTGAGTTCCCCGGCGTCCAAATATCGCTCACGCGCCCGTTCTTTGAATGGCTCTACCCGCGAGCAAGGATTTGTACCCGCCGTACGCATTCCCCATGCTTCTGCGAGCGACATCAAACGCCGTAACAATGCGAGTATCCGATTGGCCCTATATGGCGACCTCCGGAGCGATTTGTGAAAGCGGTCGATCTCGCTCGCCGTTATCGCTTCGACGCGTTGCTTGCCAAATTTTGATTTGATCAGATTTTCCCATTGGCTGCGATATTCCTTCGCGGTGGTCGGCTTCCGGGACGGCAGAATATCGGCCTCGAAGCGAGCCCATACATCGGCGAAAGTCGGCGCTTCCCGTTCCCCTAGCTTGATGGCCTGAGGATCTTTACCTTCAGCGACGGCGGCGAGAGCTTGGCGGGCCAGACGACGGGCTTCATCCAAGCTGAGTGTCCCGTAGGCTCCAAGTGTTAACCATCGTTGCGGTGCATTGCGCCCGCCACCATTGGTCCGATACTTCACGAGGAACACTTTTTTGCCACTCGGAAGTGCCTTCGCACCGAAGCCCGCCAGTGAACCATCCCACAAGAAGGCTGGTCGACCATCGTCCGATTTTAGAGCATCAAGCTCCCGTTTCGTCATTTTCACCATGCGCTATCATTAGCGACAAAAGCACCTCGCAGCAACCACAGAGCAACCACGATGCAGAGCATTCGATGGGATTCAGACGGAATTTCGTCGGCAAGTTTCGAGATTTTATCGTATGAGTTCAGGTGTATATGTGGAACTCGTACACTCGGTAGGAGCTGATAGGAAAGCACTAAACGCTGACTTTTAATCAGTAGGTCGCTGGTTCGAACCCAGCAGGGCTCACCATAAATTCGAAAAACTCTAGGTGTGGCAAGCTTCGCAAAGCGCGTCGATGATACGCTGCATCTTCGGGTCAGTCAGGCTGTAGTATCGAGTCTGCGCTTCGCCGCGCAAAGAAACGATACCTTGCTCGCGAAGCCGAGCCAGATGTTGCGAGACGGCGGATTGGGACAGCCCGCTTATCCGCGTCAGTTCTCCGACCGACACTTCGCGCTCGTCCATCTGGCACAACATCAGCAACCGCTCGGGATGCGCGAGAAGTTTCAGATACTCGGCCATTTCATGCGCATCGCGCTTCAGGATCGTGAGGTCGGTGGGCTTTGTCATGGAGAGAGCGTTCCTTCGCGATCATCGTCCCGCAGGACGATGTAGATCGCGGGAATAACGAGCACAGTCAGGAGAGTCGAGGACGCCAGTCCGAACAGCAACGATATCGCAAGCCCCTGAAATATCGGGTCGGTCAGGATCGTGGCTGCGCCGATCATCGCCGCGGCGGCCGTCAGCACGATTGGCTTGAAGCGGATCATCCCCGCCTCCAGCAGCGTATCGCGCAGTGGTTTGCCTTCGCTCTTCGCATGGTTGATGAAGTCGACGAGCAGGATCGAATTGCGCACGATAATCCCCGCCAGCGCAATGAAGCCGATCATCGAAGTCGCGGTAAAGGGCGCGCCGAACAGCATATGCCCCAGCACGATACCCACAAGCGTCAGCGGGATCGGCGTCAGGATCACGAGCGGAATCTTGAAATTGCGGAACTGCCCGACGACGAGGACATAGATGCCGAGCAATGCGACCATGAAGGCGGCGCCCATGTCGCGGAAGGTCACCCAGGTGATCTCCCACTCGCCGTCCCACAGCAGGGTCGGCACCTGTTCATCGTCGGGCTGACCGTTGAAGCGGACCACCGGCTTTTCCATCCCGTGCGCCTTCCAGTCGAACGCCTCGATCGCATCGTCGACCGCGAAGATGCCATAGATGGGGGCCTCATATTCTCCCGCCAGTTCGGCGGTCACCATATCGGCGGCGCGGCCGTTGCGGCGGAACAGCGCGGGCGATCCCGCCTCCTCGCGCGCGTCGACGATCTCGCCGAGCTGGACCAGTCGTCCGCCCGGTCCCATCGCTGCAACCGGCGTCGCAGCAAGGTCGGCGCTCCAGCTGCGCTGCGACTGATCGAGCGCGATGCGGATCGGCAAAGGGTCGCGCCCGTCGCCGCGCGGCGCATAGCCGACGGTCTGCCCGCCCAGCAACGCGCCGATACTATCGAAAAGCTGGCGCTCCGAAATGCCATAGGCGTCCATCCGCGCCCGATCGGGTATCAGCCGCAGGCGGGGGCGCGGGACGCCGAAGCTGTTGTCGACATCCACCACATAGGGGACGGTGCGGAACAGCGCCTCGACCTGCGCAGCGGTCTTGCGCCGCGTCGCTTCGTCGGGGCCGTATATTTCGGCGAGCAGCGTCGCGAGCACCGGCGGTCCCGGCGGGGTTTCGACGACCTTGATCGACCCACCGGCGGGCAGCAGCAGCGCTTTCTTCAGCCGCTGGCGCAGATCGAGCGCAATGGCGTGGCTCGACCGGTCGCGCTCGCCCTTGGGCGCCAGCGTCACCATCAGATCGCCCATCTCGGGCCTATTGCGCAGGAAATAATGCCGCACCAGGCCGTTGAAATTGAACGGCGCCGAGGTGCCGGCATAGGCCTCCATCGACCGCGCCTCGGGAATCTGCCGCACCACCGCCGCGGCGGCGTCGAGCGTGCGCCCCGTCGTCTCGAGCGACGTGCCCTCCGGCATGTCGAGGACAAGCTGCACTTCCGACTTGTTGTCGAACGGCAGCAGCTTCACCGTCACCGCCTTGAAATAGAACATCGAGCAGGCGACGAGCGTCGCAGCGCCGACGGCGATCAGGAAATTGCGCGCGCTCTTGCGATCGCGGATCACGCGGATGGCGACGCGGCCATAGAGCGCGCCAAGCTTGCCGCCGCCCGCATGGTCGTGCGCGCCCTGCGCCAGCGCACCGCGCGCAAAGCGCACCATCAGCCACGGCGCGATGATCACCGCGACGAAGAAGGAAAAGAGCATCGCCGCCGAGGCGTTGATCGGGATCGGCGCCATATAGGGACCCATCAGTCCCGACACGAAGAGCATCGGAAGCAGCGCCGCGACGACGGTCAACGTCGCGATGATCGTCGGATTGCCGACCTCGGCGACTGCATCGACCGTCGCGTCGATCCGGCTGCGCGCACCCGTCATCGCCCAGTGACGCGCGATATTTTCGATCATCACGATCGCGTCATCGACCAGGATGCCGATCGAAAAGATCAGCGCGAACAGGCTGACGCGGTTGATGGTGAAGCCCATGATGTTCGACGCGAACATGGTGAGCAGGATCGTGGTCGGGATGACCACCGCCGTCACCCCCGCCTCGCGCCAGCCGATCGCGAAGCCGATCAGAATGACGATCGACACCGTGGCGAGGCCAAGGTGGAAGATCAGCTCGTTCGCCTTTTCATTGGCACTTTCGCCATAATTGCGCGTCACCGCGACCTCGACGCCCGGCGGGATCAGGCTGCCGCGCAGCGCCTCGACGCGCGCGACGACAGCGTCCGAGACATTGACGGCATTGGCGCCCGAACGCTTCGCGATCGCCAGGCTGACCGCGGGCGCCATCGACCAGCGATCCCCCGCGCCCCTGGCCCAGCGCCAAGCGCGCGCCTGATCTTCACTCGACCCCTGCGCGACCGCCGCGACATCGCGCAGATAGACGGGATTGCCGTTGGCGGCGCGCACCGTGATCGTCGCCAGTTGCTCGGCGCTGCGTAACGTCCGTCCGGCCACGACGGCGGTCGCCGCCCCGCCTTCGCGCACTGTGCCGAGCGGGAAGCTGCGGTTAGCCTGCCCCACCGCATCCATCAGCGCGCCGAGCGACACACCATGCGCGGCGAGCTTCGCCGGATCGGGAACGACGCGAAGCTGTTCCTCCTGCCCGCCGGTGATGAAGGTCAGGCCGACATCGCCAGCCTTCGCAACCTCGGTCCGCAACCGGGAAGCGAGCGACCGCAGCGCCTGCTCGTTCCAGTCGCCGCGCGCGCCGGCCTTGGGCGATAGCGTCAGCACCACGATCGGCACATCGCTGATCCCGCGGACCGTCACCTGCGGCGGCTGGATGCCCTGCGGCAGCTTGTCCATGTTCGCCGAGAGCCGCTCGTTGATGCGGATGGCGGCGTCGTTAGGATCGGACCCGACCAGAAAGCGCGCAGTGACCATCACCGCATCGTCTTCGGCCTGGGTATAGACATGTTCGACGCCGTCGACGCTCTTCACGATCGTCTCGAGGGGCTTGCCGACCAGTTCGACCGCATCGCTCGCGGACAGGCCGGGCGCGGCGACCATCAGGTCGACCATCGGCACGCTGATCTGCGGCTCTTCCTCGCGCGGAATCGTCATGATCGCCAAAAGGCCGACGAGGATCGCCGCCAACAGCATCAGCGGCGTCAACGGGCTTTGGATCGTCGCGCGTGTCAGCCGCCCCGATAGTCCGAGTGTCATCGGCCGGCAGCCCCGCCATTGTGCGCAACCAGCGTATCGCCCGGCTCCGCACCGGACAATATTTCCACGCGGGACGGGTCATCGGATGGGGCAATCTGGACCGGAACACGAGCGGTGGCGCCCTTGCCAACGCGAATCGTCACATAGTCGAGGCCATAGCGCGTTTCGACGAAACGACGCGGAACGACGAGCGCGCGGCGTTCACCGATCGCGACGCGCGCGGTGACCCGGCGACCGACCATGACGCTCGACAGACCCGGCATCGGGACGTCGGCAGACATTTGGCCCGCAGTTACCGATGGGTAGATGCGGCCAACGGCGGCGCGCAGTGGCGGCGCCTGAGCGTCGTGGGCAAGCCCTGTGGCGACGACCAGGTTGCCGACCCGCACCCTGTCCGCCAGGGTCTCCGGAAGGTCGAGCCGCAAGACCATCGGACCCGAGGTGATCGTTGCAACCGACGTACCCGGCGCAACCGCCGAACCGGCCGGAACCGGAGCGATGAGGACGCGGCCCGCGGACGGCGCGACGATCGCTCCCTGCCCCGCGACCGCGCCGACCGCCGATTGCTGAGCTCTTGCGGCGTTCACCTGCGCCCGCGCGGCTTCGGCGGCGGCTTTCGCCTGGTCGAGCCTGGCCTGGGAATAGACGCCGTTGGCGAAGAGATACTCGACGCGGGCGAGGTCGGCTTTGGCCTGGGCCGCTTGCGCCTGCGCCGCCGCGGCTTGGGCTCCATAGGCGGCGCCCTCGTAACCGAGCCGACTATCGACGACTCGCCCCACAATCTGCCCTTTGCGGACGATGTCGCCTTCGCGCACGCTCAGACTCTCGAGGATGCCGGGAATGCGTGCCCGGGCATCGGCCATGTCGACGCTCGTGATCGTCGCGGCAACATCCTTCCAGTCGGTCACGGTCGACGGCCGCAGGAGGAGCATCTCGCCGGACGGCTCGCGGACGGTGCGTTCGGTGGTGGGGACATCGCTTCCGCATGCCGACAACGTCAACGACACAATCGCGAGCACCGCGGCGAATGCCGACCGGGACGTCATCGCGCTCACCCGACGACGACCGGAAAGCCCGCCGCCCGCCACGCACTCATCCCGCCGCAGAGATGCGTATCGATATCGGGACGCGCCGCCGCCGCCTTCGCCAGCGCCAGCGCCGAGCGGCGGCCGGCGGCGCAAGTGAGGATCACCTGCTTGCGGTCGGCGGGCAATTGGCTCGGCTGGAAACGCGAGAGCGGCATCGAGATCGCGTCGGCGATGTGGCCGCTGCGAAATTCATCAACTTCGCGCACATCGACCACGATTGCGCCACCCGCGGCGAGGAGGTCGGCTAGGGCGGGTGCGGACAATTCCTTATATCGGGGACCGCGAAACAGGCTCAGCATGACGACACTCCTCGGTTGGTCCCGCCCTTGATGGCGGAATCCGATAAAATCAGATATTGCTAATATTACGTATATCTAATATTACGGTCAACGGGAATCGTGCCGGGCGTGCCGACCCGCGCCCCGGAGCAAGGAGAGAGAGCATGTCATTACCGCGGATCGTCGTTTTGGGAGCCGGCCTCGGCGGCACGATCGCCGCCTATGAGATTCGCGAAGCGGTCAGGGACAAGGCGGACGTCATGGTGATATCGGACCAGGAAAATTACTGGTTCGTTCCGTCGAACCCCTGGGTCGCCGTGCGCTGGCGCGAACCCGAAGCGATCAGCGTCCACCTGCCGCCCGTGATGAAGCGCAAGGGCATCGCCTTCACCGCGGTCGGCGCGAAGCGCGTCCATCCCGAGGCGAACCGGGTCGAACTGAACGACGGATCGTTCGTGGATTACGCCTATCTGGTCATTGCCACCGGCCCCGACCTGGCGTTCGACGAGATCGAGGGCTTCGGGCCCGAAGCGAACACGGTGTCGATCTGTTCGACCCCGCACGCCGCCGCCGCCGCCGATGCGTTCGACCGCTTTTGCGACGACCCGGGCCCGATCGTCGTCGGCGCGGCGCAAGGTGCCTCCTGCTATGGTCCCGCCTATGAATTCGCCCTGATCCTCGACACCGAGCTGAAACGGCGAAAGATCCGCGACAGGGTACCGATGACCTTCGTCACCGCAGAGCCCTATATCGGCCATCTGGGCCTCGACGGGGTCGGCGACACCAAGAGCCTGCTCGAAAGCGAGCTGCGCAACCGCCACATCAAATGGATCACCAACGCGCGCGTCACCAGCTTCGAGGCCGGCATGGCGCATGTCGAAGAGGTCGCCGAGGACGGCAGCGTCAAGGCCAAGTACGACCTGCCCTTCGGCTATTCGATGCTGCTTCCCGCCTTTCGTGGCGTTGCGGCGGTCCATGGGATAGAGGGGCTCGCCAATCCGCGCGGCTTCATCCTGGCCGACAAGCATCAGCGCAATCCGGCCTTTCCCAACGTCTATTCGCTCGGCGTTTGCGTAGCGATCCCGCCCGTCGGGCCGACCCCGGTACCCGTCGGCGTTCCCAAGACGGGATTCATGATCGAATCGATGGTCACCGCGATCGCTCAGAATCTGAAGCTGGAACTCGCGGGCCAGCCTCCGCGGCACGAAGCGACGTGGAATGCGGTGTGCCTGGCCGACTTCGGCGATGGCGGCGTCGCCTTCGTGGCGCAGCCGCAAATCCCCCCACGCAACCTGAACTGGTCGTCGTCGGGCAAGTGGGTCCACCTGGCCAAGGTGGGGTTCGAGAAATATTTCCTGCGCAAGGTCCGCAAGGGCGAGAGCGAGCCCTTTTACGAAAAGCTCGCGATGCACGCGCTGGGGATCAAGAAGCTGCGTTTCTGACGAAAGGATAAGCCATGAACCTCGATCGTGCCGTATTGCGCTTTGCCGGCTTCGTCGTGCTGCTGGGGATCGCGCTCGCCTGGTTGGTCCACCCCTGGTGGATCGCGCTTGCCGCCTTTGCCGGGGTCAACATGATCCAGGCGAGCTTCACCGGATTCTGCCCCGCCGCGACGATCTTCAAACGTCTGGGCGTACGAGAAGGCAGCGCCTTTCGGTGACGCGCGCCACGTTCCTGATCGTCGCCGGGCTTTCGGCGATCGCGTGTCCCGTCGGCACCGCGGCGCAGGATCTGGCGACCGCGATCGCCGATGCCCGTGCGCATTCGCCGACACTCGTCGCCGCGGAGGCCGAAGCCGACGCCGCCGATGCACGGCTCGCGCAGGCGCGCGCCGCGGCCGGACCGACGGCGCGCGTCGAGGGGAGCATCGGCTATGGCCGGCTCGATCCCGGCGGCTATTTCGGCCTGACCGCAGACGACGTGACGCCAAGCGCGCTACAGGTCGTCGGCGAATATCCGCTCTATGCCGGCGGCCGGATCGCATCAGCGATCGACCAGGCAGCCGCGGGGGATCGCGCGGCGAAACTGGGCACCGCGATGACGCGCCAGAACCTGACGCTGGCTACCGTATCGACCTATGCCGACCTGCTCGCCGCGCGCGACATGGTTGCGAGTTACCGGACGCTGGTCGCGTCGCTCGACGAAATCGTGCGGCATGCCAGGCTGCGGTTCGATGTCGGCGATGCCACGAGCAGCGACATCGCGCAGGCGCAGGCGCGCCGCGCCGAGGGACAGGCGGGACTGGTCGAGGCCGAGGGACGGCTGGCGGCGGCCGAAGCGCGCTTCGAGCGGCTGACCGGAAAGGCGCCGGGGCCGCTTGCCCCGCTGCCGCCGCCGCCCGCCGTACCCGCGTCGCTGGGCGACGCGATCGAAAGCGCGGTGGCGGTGAACATATCGTTGGCGCAGGCGAAGGCCGGTGTCGACGGCGCCCGGGCGGGCGTGCGCGCCGCCAAGGCCTCCAACCGCCCGACCGTCGGCGTCTTCGCCGAAGGCGCCCGCGTCCGCGACCAGTTCTTTCCCGATTATCGCGCCGACAGCGTCACGGTCGGCCTGCGCGGCCGCTGGACCTTTTTCGACAGCGGCGCGGGGAGCGCGCGCGTCCGCGAGGCGCGCGCAACGCTGGCGGCGAGCGAAGCGCGACAGCGGCAGGCCCGCGACGATGTAACGCAAGCAGTGATCGAGGCGTGGAGCGGGCTGGAAACCGCCAGGCGGGGGTTCGACGCCGCGACAGATGGCGATACGGCGGCGCGCGAAGCGCTGCGCGGCACCCGGCTCGAGGTCCGATCGGGTGCCAAGCCGCCGCTCGCCGAACTCGATGCAGAACGCGACGCGATCGCCGCGACCGCCCGGCTGGCCGGCGCGCGCTCCGCGGTACAGGTCGCCGCGTGGCGACTGCGCATGCTGTGCGGGCTCGACTGACGGACGGACCGCCCCCGACGGCCGCTGGAAATCGCCGGACATCATCCTATATTAGACATTACTAATACTATGAAAGGAGCGACTGCCATGACCGATCTTTCCCGCGACACCGCCGCGACGATGATCGAGACGGCGCGCGCGACCGGCAAGCGCCCCATCGTGCGGACCTTTTTCGACGAAGCGACGTTTACCGCGACCCACGTCGTCCACGATCCCGCGACGCGCCGCGCGGCTATTATCGATTCGGTGCTCGATTTCGATCAGCCGTCCGGCCGCACGAGCCATGCCTCGGCCGACGCGATCGTCGAATATGTCACCCGCGAAGACCTGACCGTCGAATGGCAGATCGAAACCCATGCCCATGCGGACCATCTGTCGGCCGCGCCCTATCTGCAAGAGCGGCTGGGCGGCCAGATCGTCATTGGACGCCACATCGTTACCGTGCAGCGCGTTTTCGGCGACATTTTCAACGAAGACGACCGTTTCGCCCGCGACGGATCGCAGTTCGACCGCCTGATGGCGGACGGCGAAACCTTTCGGCTGGGCGAGATCGACGGCATCGTGCTTCACACGCCGGGCCACACCCCGGCCTGTATGGTCTGGATCATCGGCGATGCGCTGTTCACCGGCGACACACTGTTCATGCCCGATTACGGCACGGCCCGCGCCGATTTTCCCGGCGGCGATGCGCGGACCCTCTATCGATCGATCCGGCGGCTGCTGTCGCTTCCCGGAGAGACGCGCGTTTTCCTGTGCCACGATTACAAGGCGTCGGGCCGCGATACCTATGCCTGGGAAACGACCGTCGCCGCCGAGCGCACGGCAAACGTCCATGTCCACGACGGCGTCGACGAGGACTCGTTCGTCGCGATGCGCGAAGCGCGCGACGGGACGCTGTCGATGCCGAGGCTGATCCTGCCGTCGATCCAGGTCAATATGCGCGGCGGCCGACTGCCCGAGCCCGAAAGCAACGGCACACGCTACCTGAAACTGCCGCTCGACATCCTGTAGACGGCGAGATCGCGATGCCCGATCCCGCCATCCTCGACTTGGCACAGATGATCCTCGGCGCGCTGTCGGGGGTCGTCGTCGGTTTCACGCTGGGCCTGGTCGGCGGCGGCGGATCGATTCTTGCGGTGCCGCTGATCGTCTATCTGGTCGGCGTACCGCAGCCGTATGTCGCGATCGGGACCGCGGCGCTCGCGGTTGCCGCCAACGCCGCGGTCGGCCTTACCAACCATGCGCGCGCCGGACATGTCCGGTGGCCGTGCGGACTGACCTTCGCGGGCGCCGGCATCGCCGGAGCACTGGCGGGGTCGACGCTCGGCAAGAATTTCGATGGCGACAAGCTGCTGTTCCTTTTTGCCCTGCTGATGGTCGCGATCGCGATCATCATGTTGCGACGACGTGGGCAAACGGGCGATCCCGCGGTAAGGATCAGCCGCGAAAATGCGCCGCGCCTGATCGCCTTTGGGCTCGGAAGCGGGGCTTTCAGCGGTTTTTTCGGTATTGGCGGCGGCTTCCTGATCGTCCCCGGAATCGTCGCGGCGACCGGGATGCCGATGATCAACGCGGTGGGCACCTCGCTCGTCGCAGTCACCGCGTTCGGGCTGACCACCGCCGCCAACTATGCGTGGTCCGGGCTGGTCGACTGGCAGCTCGCCGGACTGTTTATCGCGGGGGGCGCGCTGGGCAGCTGGCTCGGCCTGAAAGGTGCGCAGCGGTTGTCGACCCGCACGGGACGGCTCAACACGCTGTTCGCGCTGCTCGTGCTCGCGGTCGCCGCCTATATGCTGTTCCAGAGCGCCGGAGCGGCGATCGGCTGAGCGCACCCCATCATTTACACGATATAATGAATTATATATAATTGATGGGCAAAGGACGCCCATGCCCGACAGCGACATCCCCCGACCCGATCCCCGCCCGCTTCGCATAGGCGACGTCGCGCCCGATTTCATCGCGCGCAGCACCGCGGGCGAGGTTCGACTGAGCGACTATCGCGGACGCTGGCTCCTCTTCTTTTCGCACCCTGGCGACTTTACTCCGGTGTGCACGAGCGAATTCATCGCGATCGCGCGCGCGGCCGGACGTTTCGCGGCGATCGGATGCGACCTGCTCGCCCATTCGGTCGACAGCCTGTTTTCGCATCTCGGCTGGCTCCGCGCGATCCAAGACGAACTCGGCATCGCAATCCCCTTTCCGCTCGTCGAGGACAGCTCGCTCGAAATCGCGCGCGCCTTTGGCATGGTCGACGCCGCATCGCGCAGCGCGGCGTCGGTGCGCGCCGCCTTTTTCATCGACCCCGATGGCGTGATCCGCGCGACGAGCGTCTATCCGCTGTCGGTCGGGCGGTCGGTATCGGAATTGCTGCGCACGGTTGCGGCGCTCCAGCGCACCCACGACGGATCAGCAATGACCCCCGCCGACTGGACCCCCGGCGACGATATCCTGTTGCCGCCGGCAATGGTCGCCGACGACGCGTTGGCGGCGACGGGCGGAGCCGGCTGGTTCTACCGCCTTGCGACCGATGCGGCGGCCGGGGACGAGTCGCCATGAGCGCGGATGCCGACACCGACGACGGGCTCGTCGCGCTGCTCCGGGTCCTGGCCCATCCGGTGCGGCTGAAGCTCGTTTTCGCGATCCGCGAACAGGAATTGGCCGTCGGGCACATCGAAAGCGTCACCGGGGTCGGCCAGCCGCTGCTCAGTCAGCAACTCGGTGTGCTGCGCAAGGCCGGAGTCGTCGAAACGCGGCGCGAGGCAAAGCAGATATTCTATCGCTTGCGTCCCGAGGCGCTGATGCCGATCCGGGCGCTTGCCGACCGCCTGGGCGACCACCCGCCGTCGGGCCCTGTGGGCGGCGGGAGCGCCAGCGCAGCGCATTTCGCGCGCATCTTGCGCTAGAGGTCCAGCCTCCGCGTCGCGAGGCGACGCATCGCCGGGCGATGGCTGACGAGGATCAGCCCGGTGCCCGTTGCCAGCAACCACCGGTCGAGCGAAGCGACCAGCCGCGCTTCGGTCGCGGCATCCAGCCCCTCGCTCGGCTCGTCGAGGAGCAGCCACGGGCGCCTGGCGAGGAGCGCGCGCGCAATCGACAGCCGTTTGCGCTGCCCGCCCGAGAGGCGCGCGCCGTCATCGCCGAGCCAGCAATCCAGCCCCTCCGGCAGCGCCGCCACGACATCGTCGACGCACGCGATCGCGAGTGCCGCCTGCATCGCCGCGCGGTCGATTCCGGGACGCGCAAGCGCCAGATTGTCAACGACGCTCCCCGCCATCATTGCCGCATCCTGCGCCGCGAGCGCGAACAGTTCGCGGCGTGCAGCAAGCGGAATGCCGGCGGCGGCGGCTCCCCCGACGACAAGCGGTTCGGGCGCGTCGTCCCGCAGGCCGGCGAGCGTTTCGAGCAGCCGCGTCTTTCCGCATCCCGACGGCCCGACCAGCACCACGCGCGCACCGGGATCAAGGCGATGGCGCTCGCCGCGCAACACGACCTCGATTGCCTCGCCGGCGGGTGTCGCAGCGCCGGTCGGTGCGGCCTGGTCGGGGAGCATCGCGTCGAGCCGGGCGCGCGCCCCGCGACTTTTCCAATGCTGGAGATCAAGGCGGACGAGCGCGCCGACGCTCTCCATCGCCGCCGCTGCGGCGAGCGCGGCGAGCGCGATCCGCGGCGCACTGGCCGACGACAGCAGCACAATCGCGGCGACCGCGAGGCCGCTGAGGCCCCAATGCACGATCCCGATCACGGCGTCGGCCCGAACGAGGCGGGTGCGCGCACGATGCAGGGGAGCCTCGGCCGCGGCAAGCGCCGCGCGGACATCGTCGGCGAGGCCATAGACGAGCAGGTCGTCTCCCCCCGCCGCGAGTTCGACATAGCGCTCCTTGAGCGCGCCGAGCGCCTGGCTTTCTTCGGCGAGCGCGGGGGCGACGCGCCGCGCGCCGATCGTGCGCGCGGCGCTCCAGCTCGCGGCGGCGGCGGCGAGCAGCGCAAGGGCTGCGCCCGGGCCGGCGAGCGCGGCGAGACCGGCGGCGCCGAGCGCGGTCGCGGCGCCCGAGGGGATCAGGGTCGTCCGCAGCAGCGCCTCTTCGAGCGTCTGCACATCCTCGCCGAGGCGTGCCGCGACGTCGCCCCGCTCGCGGCGCAGGGCTGCCGACGGCGGGGTGGCGATGAGCCGCGCGAACAGGCGCGTCCGCACGTCGGCGAGCGCAAACAGCATCGCCTGGTGGCTGAACAGCCGTTCGCCGTAGCGCGCCAGGGTGCGCACGATCGCCAGGCCGCGAATCGCTGCGCTGGGAATCAGGTAGTTGAACGCCTTGACCGCCGCCGCGCCGCCAAGCCCGGCGAGCGCCGCCCCGGTCAGGAACCAGCCCGAGACCGCGAGCAGCGCCACCGCCGCGAGCGCCGCGAGCGCCGCAGACGCCATGCCGAGAGCGACCGCGCGGCGCTGTCCGCTGCGCGCGGCGTGCAGAAGCGCGTCAATCATGCGAGGTCCGTCACGCTGTCGGCCACAGCCACCAGCCGCGGGTCGTGGGTCGCGACGATCAGCAAGCGCGTCGCGGCGGCGGCGCGCAGCCTTGCGGCGACCGCCTCCGCACTCTCGGCGTCGAGGTCGGCGGTCGGTTCGTCGAGCAGCAGAAGCGGGCGCGGCGCGAGCAGGGCGCGGACGAGGCCGATACGCCGCCGTTCGCCACCCGACAGCCCGCTACCGCGTTCGTCGACCGCCCAGTCGAGCCCGCCGCCGTGCGCCGACAACAGCCGTCGCAGCCCCAGCGCATCGAGCAGCGCGAGCATCTCGTCCTCGCCAACGCCCCAGCGTTCGGCGAGCAGATTGGCGCGCAGCGTGCCGGGCAGCAACAGCGGCCGCTGCCCCGCCCAGCCGCAGCGCCCCGCGAGCGCGGACGGCCCGGCGGCTCGACCATCGACGCGCAGCGTGCCCGCCGCAACCGGCACCTGGCCGATCAGCGCGCGCAGCAGGCTGCTCTTCCCCGATCCGCTCGGTCCGGTCACGACCTGAAGCCCGGCGCCCGGCCAGCTGGCGGTCACCGGCCCGATCGCGGCACCCTGCGGATGCCGGACGACGAGGTCGACGAGCGCGAGCGAGTCGAGGCGGCGCGGCGCGACGGGGAGCGGCGTCGCCGGCGCTGCGATCCCGTCGGCAACCGCCAGCGCGGCGATCGCCGCCTCGCCCTGCTGCTTGTCGTGATAGGCGGCCGCGAGGCGGCGCATTCCGACGTAAAATTCCGGTGCGAGCGCGAGAACGAAAAAGGCGCGCGCGAAATCGAGCTGTTCGGGCGGATCGAAGGGCAGCAGGCCCAGCAAGGCGAACCCGCAATAGACCGCGACCAGCGCGACCGCGAGCGCGCTGAAAAATTCGAGGATCGCGCTCGACACGAAGGCGATGCGCAACACCCCCAGCGTCCGCGCCGCGAGATCCTGAGCCGCCGCGCCGATGTGGCGGATCACGCGGTCCTCGGCGCCATAGGAAAGGACGAGCGGGAGCGCGCGGACGCGATCGACGAACAGCCCGCCGAGCCGCGACAGGGCGCCGAGCTGCGCGTCGCTCGCGGTGCGCGCGGCCCCGCCCGCCAGGGCCATTCCGAGTGCAAACGGGACAAGCGTCGCGACGAGGATCGTCGCCGCAACCCAACTGGCCGGGAGCGCCGCGAGCGCGATCAGCATCGGCGACAGCATGGCCGCTCGGCGCAGCGGCAGATATCGGGCCACATAGGGCTCGATCCGGTCGATGCCCCCGACCGCAAGTTCGGCGTCTTCGCCGACGAGCCGGCCGCGTCCAGTGGCGGCGACCATCAAGGTCGGCGCGATGCGCGCCCGCATCGCGCCGGCGACCGCGATCCCGCGCCGTATCCCGGCAATCATCGCGCCGCCCTGCGCCGCGCCGCGCGACACGGCCGCCACGACAAGCAGCAGCGCCCAGCCTATCGCACCGGTGCGCGCGACCTCACCGGCGACGAGCGGCGCCAGCAAGCGCGTCAACGCGAAGGCGAAAAGCACCGCCGCAACCGTGTCGCCCAGCCATGCGGCAAGTGCGCCGCGATCGAACGTCGGGTGTTCGGATGGGACATTCTGACCAGTTGACATTTTTGTTATATTCACACATTCTCATATTCATTAATTGACGGCTCCGCAAGCGCGGAACCGCCACCCGAGTCGCCGTTCAGGAGTGACGCCATGGACCTCGCCGTCGTCGAGCTTTCCCGCCTGCAATTCGCCCTGACGGCGATGTATCATTTCCTCTTCGTCCCGCTCACCCTGGGGCTCTCTTTCCTGCTTGTCATCATGGAGAGCATCTATGTCATCACCGGGCGCGAGATCTGGCGCACGATCACGCGCTTCTGGGGCCGATTGTTCGGAATCAACTTCGTGCTGGGGGTCGCGACCGGCCTGACGATGGAGTTCGAATTCGGGATGAACTGGTCCTATTATTCGCACTATGTCGGCGACATATTCGGCGCCCCGCTGGCCATTGAGGGGCTGATGGCCTTTTTCCTGGAGGCGACCTTCGTCGGGCTGATGTTCTTTGGGTGGGACAAGCTGTCGAAGCAGGCGCACCTGCTGGTCACCTTTCTCGTCGCGCTCGGGTCGAACCTGTCGGCGCTGTGGATCCTGATCGCGAACGGCTGGATGCAGAATCCGGTGGGATCGCGGTTCAACCCCGAAACGATGCGGATGGAGGTCGCCGATTTCTATTCGGTGTTGTTCAACCCCGTCGCACAGGCGAAATTCGTCCACACCGTCAGCGCGGGCTATGTCACCGCGTCGGTCTTTGTGCTCGGCATATCGGCCTGGTACCTGCTCCGCGGGCGCTTCACCGCGCTCGCCCGGCGGTCGCTGACCGTCGCCGCCGCCTTCGGGCTCGCCTCGTCGCTGTCGGTCGTCGTGCTGGGCGATGAATCGGGCTATGCGCTCACCGACAACCAGAAGATGAAGCTCGCCGCGATCGAGGCCATGTGGCACACCGAAAAGGCGCCGGCCGGCCTGACGCTGATCGGGTTTCCGTCGGTCAAGGATCGCACCACCCGGTACGAGATCAAGATCCCCTATGTCCTGGGGCTTATTTCGACGCGCAGCCTGACCGGCCAGGTTCAGGGTATCAACGAGCTCGTCCTCCACGCACAGGAGCGGATCGAGAGCGGCAAGCGCGCCTATGGCGCGCTGGAAGAGCTGAAGGCCGATCGCACCGACGCGGCGGCGCGTGCGACGTTCGAGGAACATCGTGCCGACCTGGGCTATGCGATGCTGCTGAAACGCTATGTCGCCGATCCGCGCACCGCCAGCGAGGAACAGGTGATGAAGGCCGCCTGGGATACGGTGCCCAACGTACCCGTCACCTTCTGGCTGTTCCGCCTGATGGCGGGGCTCGGCTTCTTCTTCATCGGCTTCTTCGCGCTCGCCTTCTATTTCGCCACGGTCAGGCGGTTCGACGTCAAATGGTTCCTGCGCGCCGCCGTGCTGATCATCCCCCTGCCGTGGCTTGCCGCCGAAATGGGCTGGGCGCTGGCCGAATATGGCCGCCAACCGTGGGCGATCGAAGGGGTCCTGCCGACCTTCCTGGGCGCGTCGAGCCTGACCGTACCCCAACTCTGGACCACGATCGCGGCCTTCACGCTGCTCTATGGCGGGCTGGCGGTCATCGAAGTGCGACTGATGCTCGCCGCGATACGCAAGGGCCCCGAATCGAAGCGGGGCCGCGACCTCGCGTCGGGCGTCGAGCCCCATCCCGGCGCGGGCTATGCCCCGCTGCCGGCCGAATAAGGAGGACAGGTCATGGCGATTCCCTTCGATTATGAAACGCTCCGCCTGATCTGGTGGCTGCTGCTTGGCGTGCTCCTGATCGGCTTTGCCCTCACCGACGGCTACGACCTCGGCGTCGCTGCGCTGCTGCCCTTTATCGCCAAGGACGATGCCGAGCGGCGGCTGGTGATCAACAGTATCGCACCGACATGGGAGGGGCATCAGGTCTGGCTGATCCTGGGCGGCGGCGCGATCTTTGCCGCGTGGCCATTCGTCTATGCAATCAGCTTTTCGGGCTTTTACCTTGCGATATTCCTGGTTCTCGCCGCGCTGATATTGCGGCCGGTGGGTTTCAAATATCGGTCGAAGCGCGACGATGCCGCCTGGCGGACCCGCTGGGACTGGGCGTTGTTCGTCGGCGGTTTCGTGCCCGCCCTGGTTTTCGGCGTCGCGGTCGGCAACGTGCTGGCGGGCGCACCGTTCCGCCTCGACGGGGACTTGCGTGCCTTTTACGAAGGGTCGCTGCTCGGGCTCTTCACCCCCTTCACCCTGCTCACCGGCCTGCTTTCGGTCGCGATGATCGCGCTACACGGCGCGGGCTGGCTCGCTCTCAAGGTAGAGGAGGGACCGGTGATGGATCGGGCGCGCCGTTGGGGCCGTTATGCCGCGATCGCCGTGATCCTGTTATTCGCGCTGGGCGGCGTGATGGTCGCGACGACCGCGCTCGGCTACCGGATCGAGGGCGCGCTCGATCCCGCGGGTCCGTCGAACCCGCGCTGGGCAACAAGCGTCCCCGCCGCCGGTGCCTGGCTGGACAATTACGGTCGCCATCCCTGGATGCTGCTGGCGCCGCTACTCGGCTTCATCGGCCCCATCCTGGCCTATGTCGCGATTGCCGGGCGCAAGCAGGCGCTGCTGTTCGCCGGGTCGGGGCTGGCGGTGTTCGGCATCATCGCGACGGTCGGCCTGTCGATGTTTCCGTTCATCCTGCCGAGCTCGATCGACCCGCATTCGAGCCTGACCGTGTGGAACGCCTCGTCGAGCCATCTGACGCTGTGGATCATGCTTGTCGTGACACTGATTTTCCTGCCCATCGTTCTCGCCTACACGGCGTGGGTGATCAAGGTGCTGTTCGGCCGCGTCACCATGGACGACGTGCGAACCAACCCCGACTTTTACTGACCGGAGGTATCGCCATGTGGTATTTTACCTGGGTTCTGGGCCTTGGCCTTGCCGTCGGCGTCGGCATATTGAACGGCCTGTGGCACGAATTCCACTCGCCCCCCGACGAGGACGCGACGCTCTGATCCCGGCGCGCAAAATTGGCCGGGCGCCGGCGGTGCCATGACGTATCGACGCATCGGAATTCTGGGGTCGGGACGGGCCGCGAAGGCGCTTGGACTGGCCCTCGCGCCCCATTCGCAGGAGCCGCTGTCGGTGTGGGGCCGGTCGGCAGAGCGCGCCGATGCGGCCGTCGCCGCGATCGGCAAGGCCCGACGCGTCGAGACGATGGCGGCGATTGGCGCCGGCTGCGACCTTGTGCTCCTCGCCGTCTCCGACGACGCGATCGCGCGCGTCGCGCACGACCTGGCCTGCGGCATCGAGAGCGGCGGACCGGCCTTCGTCGCGCATGTCAGCGGACGCAGCGGCGCCGAAATCCTCGCTCCGCTTCGCACGATCGGGGCCCGGACCGCCGCCATCCACCCGGCGATGACCTTTACCGGCGATCCGGCGCGCGAGGCCGCGCGGATGCGTGACGCCTGGTTCGCGATCACCGGATCGAGCGCCGAAGCGACCGAGCAGGCACACGGCATCGTGCGCCTTGTCGGCGGTCGCGCGACCGAAATCGCCGAGGCGCATCGCCCGCTCTATCACGCGGCGCTGTGCCACGCTTCGAACCATCTGGTCACCCTGCTCGCCGACGCGTTCGCCATGCTGGACGCCGCGCAGGTCGACGAATCGCGGGCGCTGGTCGCTCCGCTGGTTCGGGCCGCACTGGAAAACAGCCTGGCCAACGGATTCGAGGCGCTGTCGGGGCCGCTGCTTCGCGGCGATATCGATACGGTCCGCGCGCACCTTGCGGGGCTGCACGATTTTTGTCCCGACCGCGCTCCAGCCTATCGCGCCATGGCGCAGGCGACGCTGGATGGGCTCGATCGATCGGGCCGGCACCCGCCGCCCGCGCTTTCCGCGCTGGTCCGCGACGGCGAACGATGATTGCGTCGGTACGCGATCAGGCGAAGTGGAGTTTGCGGTATTTGCCGCGAAAATAGAGCAGAGGATCGCGGCGAGGCTCGAAGATCGCCTTCAGCACCCGCCCGACGAGGATGAAGTGGTCGCCGCCATCGTGAAGCGCCTCGCGCGCGCATTCGAAGCTCGAAAGCGAGCCGGTGAGCACCGGGGTCCCGAATTCTCCGACCGCCCAGGGCGTCGCGGCGAACCGATCCTCGCCCTTGCCGGCAAAACGGTTCGAGGTGGGTTGCTGGCCGATCTGGAGGACGTTGACCGCGAAACGATCGGCATCGCGCAGAATCGGCGCGCTGCCGGCGCCGTTCGCGATGCAGACGAGCAACAGCGGCGGGTCGAGCGAGACCGAGGTAAAGCTGTTCGCGGTGAGCCCGATCGGGGTGCCGTCGGGGCACATCGCGGTAACGACCGTGACTCCGGTCGCAAAGCAGCCAAGCGCGTCGCGGAAGGTGCGCGCATCCGAACCTTCGCGATATTCGGGCGACTCGCGCGGGGCGCGGCGTTCGAGGAAATCGATCAGCCAGCCGCCGAGCGCGTCGCTGCGATCGTCGGTGACGACGAGCGACATGTCCTCGACCTCCGCCAGTTCGCCATCGGGAAGCCCGGCGACGAATGCGGCCGCCCGGTCACCCGAAACGAGGTCCGACCGGGCCCCGCGAACATAGAGCGTCGGCAGCGCGATCGGGGCGGGCGTGCCGGCGAGCCGATCGGCCATCGCGCCGCGGTCGAAGGCATCGAGCAAGCGCGTATCCCATTCGGCCTGCCCCGGTGCGAGCGCCGCCGCCTCGCGTAGCCGCGCACCGATACCGCGGGACGCGGCGGGATCGAGATCGAGCGGAACGTCGACGAGGACCAGCCCCGACGCCAGCAACGCGGCATCGCGCTCGAGCGCGGCGCTCGCAATCCAGCCCCCCAGCGTCGCGGCGACGACGACGGGGCGGGTGCCCATCTGTGCAAGCACCGCGCGCAGATCCTCGACCATCGCGTCAAAATCATAGCGCCCGTCGTCGGGCCATTCGCTGCCGCCATGACCGCGCAGATCCAGGCTGATCACGCGCCGCCCGGCCTGTTCGAGCGCGTTGGCGACCCCGGCCCAGACGCCGCGGGTCTGGCCCGCACCGTGCACGAGCAGCACCGCCGGGTCATTTTCGGAACCGACGACCTCGGCTTCGAGGCGAGCGCCCGCGAATCCGCGATATTCGACGATGCTCATGCGTTGCTGCCCTTCATAGACCCAAGTCCATGCCGCGCTTTGCCGCCGAGTTCCACCCCGCGCGCCAATTTTTCGGATCGTTGATTCAAATCAACGCCGATGTGGCGGACGCCGCCTATCGCAATGTCAGCAGGTCTTTCGGTGGTTGGCCTGCATCGGGATCGGTCCAGCCCGCAACGGGCCGGTCCCCGACACCACCTCCCCCTACTGCCCCGCCGGGAAACCGGCGGGGCATTTCTTTCAGTAATCATGGCGTTCGACGGGCAAGGCGGCTTTGGGGTGCCTGTTGTCCTTGCCGTCTTCGGTTATCGCGAGCCGGGACGGCGGCGGCGTTGCAAAGTTCAGTAAAGTTCAGCCTTGTGGAGCCGCCGATGGGTCGCGTTCGTATCCGTAAATCGTGATCGCCTTTATCCCCCTGCCGAGAGAGCCGAAACGAAGGCTGGCACAGCGGAGCCATGTAGGACAGCGGTTTTTGCGGCGGATGTCCGCTTTGGGGTGGGAAGCGGGCGTTCGCTTCTCTCTCCCGCAATAGAGCTTGAAGCGGGATTTTTCATCTATAGAAATCGAAGCATGAGAGCAGCTTCGATCGTCCTCGCATTCGTCTTGGCAAGCTGCGGTTCCGGAAATGACGCGACGCCAGCAATTGATCGCCGCTGTGTCGTACTGCCGGGCAATAATGTGGCAATCAAACTTTCGGGGGCAGGCAAGAGGTATTTCCCCGACTCCTTCGGAAAGCCGGCACAGGTCTGCGACTTCAAAGGCTATCCGGAGTGCTTCGCCACGATCAGTAAAGTCGAAAACGACTGGTACCCCCGCCATTGGGACGCCGCTGGTGAGCCTTCGCTGTACGAGCGATCTCGTGCTCCCGCCACGTCCGGAACGTCGACTCTGCGCTTTACCTGGTTGCCTAGTTTTCATCATCCGGTGATCGTTCGCATAGAACGTTCCGGCCAAGAGGCTCAATTGGTTGCCAAACAACTGTCCGGCGCGGGTGGTTATGAGCCCGGCATCGTCGAACGGGAAGCGACGCGCCCGCTTTCGGCTATCGAAATAGCAAAGCTCGACGCTATTTTATCCGCGACAAAAGTCCTCGAACAGCGAGCTACCGATTGCAATGGCGGGCTCGACGGTAGCCGATGGATCGTAGAAGGCGTCGATCGCAACGGCTACCATTTTGTTAATCGCTGGTCACCTCAAGAAGGGCCCGTCCGGGAGTTTGGCGATTTTGCACTGGCTCTCTCGGGCCGGACATTCGAGGAACCATACTGAACCGCGTTTCAATCGTTATCTGCCGTCCGCCTCCCACCCCTAAGCTGCCCTATACACGTTGGGGAGAGGCGTGGCGGCGTAACATAAGAAGCGATATCGTACTGTAGAGAGCAATGGAAATTGGTGCCCTGCGCCGGGATGACGATGAGGTAAAGGTCCACGTCCGGTCACAATCGGCCATCTCGCAAAGGATGGTATCGCCTGTCTCTTACGCCCGCATCCCGGCGAGGCGCTCGTCGATGATCGCTTCGGCGTCGGCGATGATGCGGTCGATGAGTTGCCCGCAGGTGGGGATGTCGTGGATCAGGCCCTGGACCATACCGGCCCAGAAGACGCCCTTCGACAGATCGCCCGTTTCGAGCAGTTCGCGCCCCGCGGCACCCGCGACGAGCGGCTGGACATCCTCGAACTTTGCATCGGGCTGCGACAGGCGGCGCACCACTTCTTCGCTGACCGCGCTCCTGCCGACGCGTGCGGTGTTCTTGAAATTGCGGAAGATCAGGAAGCTGCCGCGCTCGTCATTGTCGATATAGGCCTGTTTCACATTGTCGTGGATCGGCGCTTCCTGCGTGGCGCAAAAGCGCGTGCCCATGTTGATCCCCTCCGCGCCGAGGGAGAGCGCCGCGACGAGGCCGCGCCCGTCGCCGAAGCCGCCGCTCGCGAGCATCGGGATCTTCACCTTGTCGGCCGCGGCGGGGATCAGGATCAGTCCCGGAATGTCGTCCTCGCCCGGATGGCCCGCGCATTCGAAGCCGTCGATCGAGATGATGTCGCAGCCCGCGCGCTCGGCCGAGAGCGCGTGGCGCACCGCGGTGCATTTGTGCAGGATGGTGACGCCGTGGGGCTTCAACATCTCCCAGATCTCGCGCACCGCCTGCGTCCCCGCGGTCTCGACGATCTTCACCCCGCCGTCGATGATCGCCTGCGCATAAGCCTTGTAATCGGGGGCGTTGATCGTCGGGAAGACGGTCATGTTCACGCCGAAGGGCTTGCCGGTCATGCCGCGGCAGCGCTCGATCTCGTCGCGCAGCGCCTCGGGGCTCGGCTGGGTCAGCGCGGTCAATATGCCGAGACCGCCCGCGTTCGACACCGCGCTCGCCAGCTCGGCATAGCCCACGCTCTGCATCCCGCCCTGCACGATCGGATGCTCGATCTCCAGCATCTGTGTGATCCGCGTCCTGAATGCCATGCTCGGTCCCTTCCCTGCTATCCTTGCCCTTACGGCAGCGTCGCCATTGCCCATGAATTAACTTGACGCTTACGTCAACGTCGGGTTGAGTCGGTGCGATAGTTAGGTAACGAAGGGAATCGCATGACCATCTCCGACCGCGCCCGTTCCATCGCCGACCGGGTCGAGGCTTTCGTCCGCGAACAGGTCGTTCCCTATGAAAGCGACGCGCGCCGCGACCATCATGGCGCGCCGACCGACGAACTGGTGATGGAGATGCGCGAGCGCGCGCGGGCTGCCGGGGTGCTGACCCCGCATATCCTGGACGACGGCAGCCACCTCAACCAGCGCGAGACGGCGATCGTCCTGATCGCGAGCGGCCTCTCCCCGCTCGGTCCGCTGGCATGCAACACGATGGCGCCCGACGAGGGCAATATGTACCTGCTCGGCAAGGTCGGGAGCGCCGACCTCAAGGCGCGCTTCCTCGATCCGCTGGTCGCGGGCCGGACGCGATCGGCCTTTTTCATGACCGAACCCGCCGAAGACGGCGGCGCGGGATCGGACCCGTCGATGATGCGGACGACCTGCCACCTCGACGGCAACCACTGGGTCGTCAACGGCCGCAAATGCTTCATCACCGGCGCCGAAGGGGCCGGCGTCGGCATCGTCATGGCCAAGGCCGAGGACGTCGCCCAGGGCGGCGGCGCGTGCATGTTTCTGGTCGACCTGCCCAACCCTGCGATCCGCATCGAGCATGTCCCGAACACGATCGACAGTTCGATGCCGGGCGGCCATGCGACCGTAGTGATCGATAACCTTCGCGTTCCCGCCGACCAGATGCTCGGCGAAGCCGGCGAAGGCTTCAAATATGCGCAGGTCCGCCTGTCCCCCGCCCGCCTGTCGCACTGCATGCGCTGGCTGGGGGCATGCATCCGCGCGAACGAGATCGCGACCGACTATGCGAACCGCCGCCATGCGTTCGGCAAGCCGCTGGTCGATCACGAAGGCGTCGGGTTCATGCTGGCCGACAATCTGATCGACATCAAACAGGCCGAGCTGATGATCGACTGGTGCGCGGGCGTGCTCGACACCGGATCGCTCGGCACCGCCGAAAGCTCGATGGCGAAGGTCGCGGTGTCCGAAGCGCTGATGCGCATCGCCGACCGCTGCGTCCAGGTGATGGGCGGCACCGGCGTCACCGACAAGACGATCGTCGAACAGGTGTTCCGCGAAGTTCGTGCCTTCCGCATCTACGACGGCCCGACCGAGGTCCATAAATGGAGCCTCGCCAAGAAGATCAAGCGCGACTGGAAGGGTGCGCAGGCCTGAGCCGCGATCCGCTCGCTCGATCCGTAGCGTCAAAGTCACTTGACGTTTACGTTAACGTCGGGATGATGGAGCGAAATTATCAAGGGTGAGGAATCGCATGTCGATTTTGTACGACGAAGGCCAGGAGGCGATCGCGACCGAGTCGCGGCGCGTCCTGGAGGCGCGGATGGACAAGGATGATCTGCTTCCGTTGCTCGAGGCGACCGGCGAATATCATCACGGATTCTGGACCACGGCCAAGGAACAGGGCTGGACCGCCCTCGCCCTTCCCGAAGCCTATGGCGGGCTTGCGCTTGGCCTGGTCGAACTGGGCCTGATCGCGCATCAGGCGGGCCGCACGCTGAGCGGTGCGCCTTTTCTGACGTCGGGCTTTGGTGCCGCGAAGGCGATCGAACTCTATGGCACCGATGCGCAAAGGAGCCGGTGGCTGCCCGGGCTGGCAAGCGGTGAGACGATCGGCGCGGTCGCGTTCGCCTGCGGCGCCGACGCCCTGCCGCAGCATCCCGGCGTGACGCTGACCGGCGATCGTCTGGACGGGCGGAAGATCGGCGTCACGGGGGGCCTGGCCGCCGACGTCGCGGTGGTACTCGCCAACGGACCGGGCATGCCGGCCCTTGCCATCGTCGAGCTCGACAAGGTCGAACGGGTCGCAGTGCCGAGTTTTGACAACAGCCGCTGCATCGCCGACCTGCATTTCGACGGCACCCCCGCCGAGACGCTGGTCGTCGGCAGCGCAGCCCGCGAGGCGGCGCTGCACATCATCGCGCTGCAGGCGGTCGTCACGGCGCACGAACAGACCGGCGGCGCCGAGGCGCTGATGGAGATCGCGCGCGATTATGCGGTGACGCGCAAGGCGTTCGGCCAGCCGATCGGCGCCTTTCAGTCGATCAAGCACCGCATCGCCGAACTCTATGGCCTCGTCGAGCTGGCACGCGCGAACTGTATCCACGCGGCGGCGCGCGAAGGTCAGAGCGACTTCATCACCGCCGCCGCCGCCGCCCGCCTGTCGGCGACCGACGCCTATGACACGGCGGCGCGTGACTGCGTCCAGATCCACGGCGGCATCGGCGTGACGTGGGAGATCGGCCTGCACCTCCATATGCGGCGCGCGCGCAGTCTCGCGATCGAACAGGGCAGCAGCCTGTTCTGGGAAGATGTCCTCGTCGACCGCCTGTCAGGAGAAGCCGCATGACCGATCTGGAAGCCTATCGCGCGAAAGCCGCCGCCTGGTGCGAATCGATGGTGCCCACGTTCGGCAAGGCCGCGCGCAAGGGCCTGTCGGTCGAAGACGATCTTGCGCTCGGCCGCCGCTATCAGAAGGCCAAGTTCGATGCGGGATATGCCGGCATCAACTGGCCGACCGACCTCGGCGGCCAGGGCCTCGGCCACCTCGAAAAGATCACCTTCGAGGGCGAGGAGATGAAGCACGGCTTTCCGAACGTCTATTTCGGCATCTCGCTCGGCATGCCGATCCCGGTGCTGATGCAGTTCGGCAGCGACCGCGAATTCGTGCGCGAGCGCGTGCTCAAGGCGTTGCAGGGCGAGGAAATCTGGTGCCAGCTCTTTTCCGAACCCTCGGGCGGCACCGACCTTGCCGGGCTGCGCACGCGCGCCGAGACCGACGGCAACGGCTGGAAGATCAACGGGCAGAAAGTCTGGACGAGCTGGGCGCAATATTCCGACTACGGCGTCATCGTCGTGCGCACCGACCCGACGGTCGCGAAGCACAAGGGCCTGACCTATTTCTGGGTCGACATGAAGGCGCCGGGAGTCACCGTCCGCCCGATCAAGCTCGCCGGCGGCGACAGCCACGTTAACGAGGTCTTCTTCGACGATGTCAAGATCAGTGACGACCATCGCATGTCGCCGGTCGGCGGCGGCTTCGGGGTCGCGATCGCAACATTGATGATCGAACGCTATGTCGCGACCGACAGCGCCGGCTTCGGCCCGCACCTCGACCTGTTCATCGAACTGGCCAAGGACGTGCAACTCAATGGCAAGCCGGCGATCGAGGACGGTCGTATCCGCCAGCAGATCGCGCGCAACCACGCGATGCGCGCCGGTCTCGACTCGATCAATCGGCGCGCGCGGCTGATGATGCAGGCAGGCATGACGCCGGGGGCGGAGGGTTCGCTCAACAAGCTCGTCGCGGTGCGCTCGCGCCAGAAGCTGTCCGAGCTCGCGCTCGACCTTCAGGGCAATGCCGCCTTCGCCTTCGACGAACATGCCTCGCCAAAGGATGACTGGGCGTCGAGCTGGATCAATGCGCCGACGGGCCGCATCGCGGGCGGATCGGACGAAACGCTGCTCAACACCATCGCCGAACGCATCCTCGGCCTGCCGCAGGATCACCGCCCCGACAAGGGCATCCCCTTCAACCAGATTCCCGCCTGAGGAGCTTCCCCATGAAGATCGATTCCACCACCGCCGCCGTCGTGACCGGCGGCGCTTCCGGCCTCGGCCGCGCGACCGCCGAAGCACTCGCCGCCGCCGGGGTGAAGGTCGCCATTTTCGACATCAACGACGCCCTCGGCGAAGAGGTGGCGAAGTCGATCGGCGGACTGTTCGTCCATGTCGATATCACCGACGAACAATCGGTCGTGGACGGCTTTGCCAAGGCGCGCGCGGCGCATGGTCAGGAACGGATCGCGGTCCATTGCGCGATGACCTCGCGCCGCGGCAAGACGCTCGCCTTCGACAAGGAAACCGGCAAATACCGCCGCACCCCGACCGAAGATTATGAATATGGCGTCGCGGGCATATTGACCGCGAGCTACCGCATCGGCTCGATCGCCGCCGAAGGCATGGCGACGCTTCCCGAGATGGAAGATGGCGAGCGCGGCGCGATCGTCTTCACCGCCTCGGTCGCGGCGCAGGACGCCCAGATCGGCCAGGTCATCTATGGCTCGGCGAAAGCCGGCGTGAACGGGCTCGTGCTGCCGATGGCGCGCGACCTGATGGACCTCGGCATCCGCGTCAATTCGATCATGCCGGGCGTCTTCGGCACGCCGCTGCTCGGCAATATGAACCCGAAGGTCAAGGAAAGCCTGGAGGCCTCGGTCCCCTTCCCCAAGCGGCTCGGCAAGGCCGAAGAATATGCGAGCCTCGCGATGGAGATGGTCCGCAATACCTATTTCAACGGCCAGGCCGTCCGCCTCGACGGCGCGATCCGCATGGCGCCCCGTTAGATCATGGCCCTCCCGCTCCGCCGTTCGTGGGCGGAGCAAAGTTCAAAACCCCTAAAATCCGTCATTTCTTCTTTCTGAAAAGGAACCCATCATGGCCGAAGCCTATATCATCGACGCCGTCCGTACGCCCCGCGGGATCGGCAAGCCCGGCAAGGGTGCGCTGTCGCACCTCCACCCGCAGCATCTCGCCGCGACGGTGCTGGCCGCGATCCGCGACCGCAATCATCTCGACACCGCGACGGTCGACGACATCGTCTGGTCGACCTCATCGCAGAACGGCAAGCAGGGCGGCGACCTCGGCCGCATGGCGGCGCTGTCGGCGGGCTATGACACCAAGGCGTCGGGAACGACGCTCGACCGCTTCTGCGGCGGCGGCATCAGCTCGGTCAATTTCGCCGCAGCGAGCGTGATGAGCGGCATGGAAGACTGCGTCATCGCCGGCGGGACCGAGATGATGAGCTACACGAGCGCCTATGCCGCCGAGCAGGCGAACGCCGGGCTGCCGCCGCGCCTGATGGGATCGGGCCACGAAGCGCTCGACGAACTGCACCCGCAATCGCACCAGGGCATCTGCGGCGACGCGATCGCGACAATCGAAGGCATCAGCCGCGAGGCGCTCGACGCGCTCGCGCTCGTCAGCCAGCAGCGCGCCGACCGGGCGATCAAGGAAGGCCGCTTCGACAAATCGGTCGTCCCGGTCCTCAACCCCGACGGCAGCGTCGCGCTCGACCGCGAGGAATTTCCGCGTCCCGAAACCACTGCCGAGGGCCTCGCCGCGCTGAAGCCCAGCTTTGCCGGCCTCGCCGATTTCGACATGGGCGACGGCTTCACCTTCAGGAAGCAGATCAACCGCCGCTATCCCGACCTCGAGATCCAGCATTTCCACCATGCCGGCAATTCATCGGGGGTGGTCGACGGCGCCGCCGCGGTGCTGCTGACGTCGAAGGATTATGCCGACAAGCATGGCCTGAAACCCCGCGCGCGCGTCGTTGCCTATGCCAATATCGGCGACGATCCGACCCTGATGCTCAACGCCCCGGTGCCGGCGGCGAAGAAGGTGCTCGAAAAGGCCGGGCTGACCAAGGACGATATCGACGTCTGGGAAATCAACGAAGCCTTTTCGGTCGTCGCCGAGAAGTTCATCCGCGACCTCGACCTGCCCCGCGACAAGGTCAACATCAACGGCGGTGCGATGGCGCTCGGCCACCCGATCGGCGCGACCGGCTCGATCCTGATCGGCACCGCGCTCGACGAGCTCGAGCGTTCGGGCGGCCGCTACGGCCTCGTCACCATGTGCGCCGCGGGCGGCATGGCGCCGGCGATCATCATCGAGCGTGTCTGATTCATATTCTCCCCTCCCGCCGGCGGGAGGGGTCGGGGGTGGGCCTGTTCGGCGCGCGCTTCAACCGACATGCCCTCCCCAAACCCCTCCCGCAAACGGGAGGGGGAACTGGTTAAAAGGGACCGCGGATCGCGATCGTTCGCGCCGGGCTGTAGAGGTTGAGAAACAACGTCTTGCCGTCCGGCGCGAAGCAAACCCCGGCGCATTTGGTCTGCGCCGCCACGCGGGCGAAGGGATAGACGCTGCCGTCCGGCGTGACGCCGCGCAGCCAGTTGTCGGGACGCGACCCGCGACGATCCTCGCACACGATCAAATCGCCGTTCGGCGCAACGGTCAGATTGTCGCCGAAGCTGAAATGGTCGGGGTCGGTCGATTCGAGGAAGAGCTGCAAGCGACCGGGCGCGACGGTCTCACCCTCCCGCCCTTCGGCCGGCGAGGGACGATAGCGCATGATCTGTCCGCGCCGCGCGGGCCCGCCCGACGTGCAGGTGAAATAGATCTCGCTGTCGCCGCCGTGGATCCCTTCGCCGCGCGCGAACACGGCGGCGCCGGCGCGCGCGCCGCGCTTGCGAAGGTCGTCGCGCGGGCTCTCGACCTCGTCAAGGTCGATCCAGCGCACCGCGTGCCAGTCCCCCGCCGCCAGCTTGGGCCGCGACCAGTTGCGCGTGTCGTCGAGCCCCGAGGCAAAGGCCAGTGCCTGCAACCGCCCGCCCTTGCGAAGCGCACCCGGTTCGGTCGGCAGGAAGCGATAGAACAGGCTCTCGTGCCGATCCTCGGTCATGTAGATCGCACCCGAACGCGGGTCGCACACCGCGGCTTCATGGTTGAAGCGCCCCATCGCACGCAGCGGCTCGGCCTGAACGAGCCCGCCGGACGCGACCGGCACCTCGAACACCCAGCCATGATCCTGTTCGAGCTTTCCTCCGCCGCGCGAGACATCTTCCTCGCAGCTCAGCCAGCTGCCCCACGGGGTCATCCCGCCCGAACAGTTGCGGATCGTGCCGGCAAGCGCGAGATATTGGGCCTCGAGCGCCAGCGTGTCGGGGTCGAGGATCAACGCCGATACGCCGCCGGGCAGCGCCGCGTTCCGACAGCGGTCGAACGCGTCGGGACAGGCGTCGTCGCTGCCGAAAGGTCCGTCTTCGCCGGCGTCGGGATCGAGTTCATGGTTGCGCATCAGGCACAGCCGGCCGTCGGGAAGCATGGTGCAACCCATGCCGTCGGCGCTGTTGGGAACGCGGTACCCGTCGTCCATCGTCTCGCCGAACTGCGACAGGATGCGGTAGGAAAAACCCGGCGGCAGGTCGAGCAGCTCGGCGGGATCGGCCAGCACCGCGCCGTAGCGGCTCTCTTCGGCGAGCATATGCGCCGACACCTCGCGACTGTGCAGCGCGAGCCCGGCGAAGGCGCTCGCAACCAGGCCCTGTGCAAAGCGGCGGCGGTCGATCGCATGGGTCATCGGCGGGCGGGCTCCGGGCAGCGATTGCCTGCCGCGCGCATAGAGCCGCCGGGTGACAGTCACGCTGCGGCAGTTTGACAGTTCGAAGGCATTTTGAAGTTCACCGGCACGAAAGTGCAACATTCACCGGGCCGCACGGCCAGCAAGGGAGACAGGATATGACGGGACCGCTCAAGGGCATCAGGATCATCGAATTCGCCGGGATCGGCCCCGGCCCGTTCTGCGGCATGATGCTCGCCGACCACGGCGCCGAGGTGATCCGCATCGATCGCCCCGGCGGGTTCATGGACCCGCGCGACCCGCTCTCGCGCGGCCGCACCTCGATCGCGCTCGACATGAAGAATCCCGATGCGGTGCAGGTCGCGCGCGACCTGTGCAAGAGCGCCGACGGGATCATCGAGGGCTATCGTCCCGGCGTGATGGAGCGGCTCGGGCTCGGTCCCGACGTGCTGCTCGCCGACAATCCCCGGCTCGTCTATGGCCGCATGACCGGCTGGGGCCAGTTCGGCCCCTATGCACAGGCCGCCGGGCACGACATCAATTATATCTCGCTGTCGGGCGTGCTGCACGGCATCGGACGTGCGGGGGAAAAGCCGGTTCCGCCGGTCAATTATGTCGGCGATTTCGGCGGCGGCGGGATGATGCTCGCCTTTGGAATGGCCAGCGCGCTGCTCCACGCAGCCAGGAGCGGCGAGGGTCAGGTGATCGACTGCGCGATGACCGACGGCTCGGCGCTGCTTGCCGGCATGACCTGGGGGTTCCGGGCGATGGGCCGGCTGAAGGACGAGGCCGGGGTCAACATGCTCGATGGCGGCGCACATTTCTATGACACCTATGCCTGCGCCGACGGCAAGTTCATCTCGATCGGGTCGATCGAACCGCAATTCTATGCGCTGCTGCGCGAAAAGACCGGCCTCGACGCCGACCCGGATTTCGACGCACAGCTCGATCCGGCGCAATGGGGGCCGCTCAAGGACAAGCTCACGACATTGTTCGCGACGAAGACCCGCGACGAATGGTGCGCGCTCATGGAAATGACCGACGTCTGCTTCGCGCCGGTGCTCTCGCTCGCGGAGGCGCCGCAGCATCCGCATAATGTCGAGCGCCAGACCTTCGTCGAAGTCGGCGGGGCGGTCCAGCCCGCCCCGGCTCCGCGCTATTCGGCGACGGTCAACGACACCCCGCGGCAGCCTCCCGCGGTCGGCGCCGACGCCGAGACGATTCTGGCAGGCCTTGGCTACGACGCGGCGAAGCTAGCGGCACTGCGCGACGGCGGCGCGGTGCGCTGACCGGTCAGACGGCGCGGGCGGTCAGGCTTTCCCACAGGCCGCGACCGCCCGCGCCGGCAACCTGGCGGCCCAGCTTCGCCGCCCAAAAGCTGTCGTTGCCGTGCTCCGATCGCCAGCGCATCAACGGCACCGTCGCGCGGTGGAGATCATATTCGGCGGTGAAGCCGATCGCGCCGTGCACCTGGTGCGCCAGCGCCGTCACGACGCCCACGGCGCGATTGGCGCGCAGCTTCGCGGCCGCAATTTCGAAGTCGGCGGCTTCGGCATCGATCCCGGTGGCATCGAGCCGAGCCGCCATCGCCGCCGCCGCCGCGTCGACCGCCGCAACCTCGCACGCCAGCACCGCCAACGACTGCTGGACGGCCTGGAACTTGCCGAGCGGGCGGCCGAACTGCTGGCGCGTGTTCACATGATCGATCGACAGCGCAAGCGCCCGCCCCATCGCGCCCGCCATCAGTCCGACCGTCGCCGCGGCGTGCAACGCTTCGGGCGCTCCGCCCAGACCCGACAGGATATGCGCGGCGACGGGCAGGTCGGGCACCATCACGCCCGCGATGCGAAGCACCGCGTTGACGTCGCCCCAATCGCCGCCAAAGCCGCCGTTCGCTTCGCCGACCAGCAGCAGGTCGAACCCCGCCGCCTCGACCGGTGCCATCGCCGTCTCGGCCGCCTCGGCAAACACGGCGCGCGCCGTATCGCACAGCATTTCGCGCGCACCGCTCATCGCAGACCCAGCCCCCGGGCGATGATGCCCCGGATCACTTCGCGCGTCCCGCCGCGCAGCGAAAAACTGGGCGAGGCGATAAGCAGCGCGCGGAGCAAACGCGCGAGGTCGTTATCGTCGTCCCACCCGCATGCCACGATCGCCTGAACGCGGCGCGGCATATCCTGTTCGAATCCATTGCCGAGTTCCTTCACCACCGACGCCTCGACCATCGGATCCTCCCCCGCAGCGAGCTTTGCCGCGGTCGACATCGACAGCTGGCGCAGTGTCCACATCTCGGACGTGAGTTCGCCGATCAGCTCCGCGACCGCCGGATCGGGGTCGGGGCCAGC
Organism: Sphingopyxis sp. CR5; assembly: GCF_059693785.1. Taxonomy (NCBI): domain Bacteria; kingdom Pseudomonadati; phylum Pseudomonadota; class Alphaproteobacteria; order Sphingomonadales; family Sphingopyxidaceae; genus Sphingopyxis; species Sphingopyxis sp. CR5. The sequence goes on from NZ_JCATIE010000014.1 coordinate 49,543, forward strand.
CGCATCGACCAGGGCGACCAGAAGCGCATGGCTCGACAGATAGCGTTCGGGGCCCGAGCGTTCGAGCCCCAGTTCGGCCGTCACCTGCCTCCACCCCTGCCCGCGCTCGCCGACGAGGGCACCGTGCGGGACGAGCACATCGTCAAAGAACACTTCGTTGAAATCATGGTGCCCCGCCATGTCGATGATCGGGCGGACCGTGACCCCAGGCGTATCGAGATCGATCAGAAGCTGGCTGAGCCCCGCGTTTCGCTCGCTCCCCTCTTCGGTCCGGACCAGCGCCAGCATGATGTGCGACAGATGCGCGCCCGTGGTCCATATCTTCTGGCCATTGATCCGCCAACCGTCGGGCGTTTCGCGCGCGGTGGTTCGCACCGCGGCGAGATCGGACCCCGCGCCGGGTTCGGACAGGCCGATGCAGGCGTACAGCTCGCCGCGCGCGATACCCGGCAGATAGCGTTCGCGCTGCGCCTCGCTGCCATAGCGCAGGATCAGCGGTCCGGTCTGCCGGTCGGCGATCCAGTGCGCCCCGACGGGCGCGCCCGCCGCGAGCAGTTCCTCGATCACGACATAGCGTTCGAGCGGATGCCGGTCGCCGCCGCCATAGCGCGCCGGCAGCGTCATACCGATATAGCCGGCCTGCCCCAGCGCACGGCTGAAATCGGCGTCGAAACTGGCCCAGCAATTGGCACGGCGGACGATGTCGCCTTGCGGCTGGTAATCGGACAGCCAACGGCGCAGATCGTCGCGCAGCGCCGGGATATCGCCCGGCGGGTCGAAGGGATAGAGTGCAAAGCCTTGCATGTCGCGCCAGCCATGCAATAGCTTTTCGAAACTGAAAAGGATGATTTGGACGATGGGTGACTTTCTGAGTGTCGAGCGGCGGGACAAGATCGCGATCCTGACGATGGCGAAGCCCGAGAGCATGAATGCGATCGGTACCCATGCCGACTGCGACGACGTCATCGATACGCTGCGCACGCTTGGCGAGGACCGCGGCGTCAGCGCGATCATCCTGACCGGCAGCGGCAAGGCATTCAGCGCCGGGGGCAATCTGAAATCGATGCAGGAGCGCAAGGGTATCGGCGTGCTCGACCAGCCCGATTCGACCCGCGCCAATTATCGCCGCGGCGTTCAGGCGGTGATCCGGGCGCTGATGGACTGCGAGATTCCGATGATCGCCGCGGTCAACGGCCATGCGATCGGGCTCGGCTGCGACCTCGCCTGCACCTGCGATATTCGCATTGCGGCCGAAAGCGCCAAATTCGCGTGCAGTTTCATCAAGGTCGGGATCGTTCCCGGCGACGGGGGCGCCTGGCTTCTGCAGCGCGTGCTCGGCTATCCCCGCGCCGCCGAACTGTTCCTGACCGGCGACCGCTTCGATGCGCAGACGGCGAAGGATTATGGCCTTGTCACCGAGGTCGTTCCCGACGATCAACTCCTCGACCGCGCGATCGCCATCGCCGAACGCATCACATGCAACCCGCCGCGCGCGCTGCGCCTGACCAAGCGGCTGCTGCGCGAGGCGCAGCACAGCCGGATGAGCGACATCCTGGAACTCAGCGCCGCCTATCAGGCGATCGTTCACGAAACCGCGGACAACCGCGAGGCGATCAATGCCTTCGTCGAAAAGCGTCCGCCGGTCTTTACGGGAGAATGACGATGGCCGCCGATCGTGTCCTGCCCCTGTCGGGCGTCCATAATTTCCGCGACTATGGCGGATATGCGGTGGAAGGCGGCGGGCGGCTGCGCGACGGCATGTTGTGGCGGTCGGCGCACCATGTCGAGGCGGCCGACGACGATCTCGCCGCGATCGACGCGCTGGGGATCGAGACGATCATCGACCTGCGCGGCGACGATGAGCGCGAAATCCATCCGTGCCGCAGGAGCGAGAATTTTGCCGGACGGGTCTTGTTCGCAGGCGGAATTACCGCGGGGCTGGCTCCGCACCTGCAGGCCGCGGGCGGCGCGATCGATGTCGAAACCGCGCGGGCGCGGATGGTCGATACCTATGCGGGCATGCCCTATCGCCCGGCGCTGGTCGCAACGCTGCGGCTCTATCTGGCGGCGCTTGCCGAATATGACGCGCCCAGCCTGGTCCACTGCGTCGCGGGCAAGGACCGCACCGGTTTTGCCGTCGCGATCGTCCACCGCCTGCTAGGCGTCCACGAGGATGACCTGATGCACGATTATCTGCTCACCAACACCGCGGGCAAGATCGAGAAACGCATCGAACAGGGCGCCGCCCATATCCGCGGCCGCTATGGCGCCGAGATCAAGGACGACGCGATTCGCGCGCTGATGTCGGTGAACCCGATCTATCTCGACGCCGCGCTGGCCACGGTACGCCGCGACCACGGCGACATAGCCGGCTATGCCGAGGCGGTTCTGAATTTCACGCCCGCGATGCACGAGGCGCTGATCGACCGGTTGGTGGTCTAGAAACTGAATGATCCCGTGTGGTCCCGCGAAAGCCGGAGCCCATCGTCCGACGGTTCCGTCTTGCATCGGTAGGAGATGGGTCCCCGCCTTCGCGGGGACACACCGACCTTCACAGGCGCGCCATCGAAGACGATCAGGCGCCAGAGCCCGACCCTAGTTCGCGTCCTTCACCAGCACCCCGCCCTTCACCACCGCGGTGACATGCTGAAGCCGGGTCACGTCGGCCAGCGGGTCGCCGTCGACGGCGATGATGTCGGCGTAGCGCCCCACCGCGATTGCGCCGATGTCGCCGGTCATGTCGAGCGCCTCGGCGCCGCTGACCGTCGCGGCACGGATCGCCTGGAGCGGGGTCATGCCCCATTCGACCATCTTGGCGAACTGCTTGCCATTGTCGCCGTGCGGGTAGACGCCGGCGTCGGTCCCGAACAGCAGCTTGACCCCCGCCTTTACGGCGCGCCGAAAGGTCTGGCGCTGCGCGAGGCCGATCGCCTTTTCCTTGTCGAGGCTTTCCTGCTCGGTGCCGTTCGCGGTCCCCGTCGCGAGGATATAATCGTCATTGTAGATATCCATGTCGAACCAGGTCCCGTGTTCGACCGCGAGCTTGATCGCCGCATCGCTCGCGAGGCTGCAATGCTCGATCGTGTCGATCCCGGCGAGGATCGCGGTCCTGATGCCGTCGTCGCCGTGCGCGTGCGCCGCGACCTTGAGCCCCAGCATATGCGCCTCGTCCGCGATCGCCTTCATCTCATCGAGCGTCAATTGCTGGGCACCGACGCTGTCGCCGAGTGAGAAAACCCCGCCGGTCGCGCAGATCTTGATCACCCGCGCGCCATATTTGTGCAACCAGCGCACCTTCGCCCGTGCCTCTTCGGGGCTGTCGATCACCGACGGCTCCTTGCGGTCCATCGACGGCGGCAGACCGCCATTGTCGCAATGTCCGCCGGTTGCGCCGATCGCCCAGCCCGCGGGGATGATCCGCGGCCCCGGCACATAGCCGCCCTCGATCGCCTGCTTGAGCCCGACATCCTCGAAATCGGCCGATCCGACGTTGCGAACGGTGGTGAAGCCCGCGTCGAGAGTCTTCCGGGCGTTGGCGACGCCGACGACGGTCCAGAAACTGTCGGTATAGCGAAGCGCCTGATACCCGCCGACTTCGGCGAGCGAGGTCAGGTGGACGTGCATGTCGATCAATCCGGGAAGCAAGGTCCGATCGCCAAGGTCGACATGATGAACATCGGCGCCCCAGCGCACCGTGCGCGCGTCGGCAATGCCGGTGATGCGGCCGTCGGCTCCAACGAAGATCGCCGGATAGTCGACCGTCTTGCCGCTCTGCACATCGAGCATATGCGCGGCCGTGATCACCGTCGTCTGCGCTGCGGCAGGCTCGTCTGCCGACGCTGCTCCGGCGGCCAGAAGTGCCGCTGTGCCGATTGCGATTCCGCGCAGAAAACTACCGAACTTTTCTCTGGATTGCATGACGCGCGCCCCCTTTCGATTGCCCTTCGACCTGATGGCAAATTCCGGAGGCGCAGGACAGCGAAAACACGGCCGGTTTCGTCACGGGGTGCGGCGCGCTACAAGGCAGGCGACGTGAGTCTGGAGGAGAATGGCCGATGGATGACTGGAACCTCCCGTGGACAGGCGGGTGTCGCTGCGGCGCGCTGCGATTCGAAATAGACAAGCCCCCGATGATCACGATGGCGTGTCATTGTACCGGCTGTCAGAAAATGAGCGCGAGCGCCTTTTCGCTGTCGATGGCAATCCCCGAGGACGGCTTTCGCGTGACGAAGGGCGAGCCGGTCACCGGCGGGCTGCACGGCGAACAGATCCATCATCGCCATTGCGACCGCTGCAAGAGCTGGGTCTTCACCGAGATCGAGCCCGCCCTGGGCTTCGTCAACGTCCGCCCGTCGATGCTGGACGACTTCGACTGGTTCGAACCCTATATCGAAAGCTATACGAGCGAAGCGCTGCCGTGGGCGAAAACCGGCGCCAGGCATGGTTTTGCCGAATTCCCGGCCATGGAAGATTATGGTTCGCTGATCGCCGAATTCGCCGAGCGGGGCGCACGGCCGCGCCGCTGACATCCGGCGATCGCCAGCGCCGTGCCCGCGCCGAGCAGGATACCACCGAGCACGTCGCTCGGCCAGTGGACGCCGAGCATCACCCGCGACAGGGCGGTCAGTAGAATCGCGGCCGCCGCCGCCCATCCCGCCGCGCGGCGCCAGGCCGGTGGCGCCAACAGGGCGAATCCCAGCGCGATCGCGGCGACGCTGGTCGCATGGCCGCTGGGATAGGACCAGCTCGATACATGGTCGAGATGCGGGATCAGGTTAGGGCGCGGGCGGTCAAAGACGGTCTTGAGCAGGCTGGACGCGAGGTTGGCGACAACCGCCGTGCCGACGAGCAGCAGCGCGGGCCGCCGCCCGGCGGCGCGCCAGAGCCACGCGGCGAGGACCAAGGCGAGCGCCCACCGCGGAACCCCGCCGCCGAGCCAGCTGATCCCCTGCATGAAGACGATCAGCGCCTTGCCGGTTTCGCCGGACCGCAAGGCGAGCAGGAGCGACAGGTTCGTATCGGCATCCGACGCGAACCCCGCGCGGACGCCGAAACCGAGCCAGAGCGAGGCGAGGACGAGGAGGGCAGCGGCGACAAGGCGTGTGCGACAGGTCATGGGCCGAATCCTCCGATCGGGATATGGGGTTCGAACAAAGACACGAGGCCACGAAGACGCATCCAAACCGTTCGCCCCGAGCTTGTCGAAGGGCCGTTCTTCCTTTTGACGGCATAAGAAAGGACAGTGCTTCGACAAGCTCAGCACGAACGGGTCAGGGTTTCCTTTCTTTGAGGCTTCGTGCCTTTGTGCGAACCGATATCTTCCACTTGACGGCGAACGAGGCGCCTTCAGATGTGGAGCGCGCGTCCATAGGCGCCGAGCACCGCTTCGTGCATCGTCTCGCTGATCGTCGGGTGCGGATAGACCGTGTGCATGAAGTCTTCTTCGACCAGTTCGGCGGTCTTGCCGACGGTATATCCCTGGATCATTTCGGTGACTTCGGCACCGACCATATGCGCGCCGAGCAGTTCGCCGGTCTTCGCGTCGAATACCGTCTTCACGAAGCCCTCGACCTCGCCAAGCGCGATCGCCTTGCCGTTGCCGATGAAGGGGAAATTGCCGACCTTCACCTGATAGCCCGCTTCCTTCGCCTTCGCTTCGGTCAGGCCGACGCTCGCGATCTGGGGGTGGCAATAGGTGCAACCCGGGATATTCCGTGCGTCCATCGGGTGCGGATGCGCGTCCTTGTTGCCCAGTTCCTTCGCGATGGCCTCTGCCGCGATGACCCCCTCGTGACTCGCCTTGTGCGCGAGCCAGGGCGGCGCGGTGACGTCGCCGATCGCCCACAGGCCCGGGACGTTGGTGCGGCAATAGGGATCGGTGTCGATATGCCCCTTGGTGGTCTTGACCTTCAGCGCATCGAGCCCGACGCCCTCGGTGTTCGGGACAATGCCGATCGCGACGATCGCATGGCTGTATTCGCCCGCCTGGACCTTGCCGTCCTTTGTCTTGATCTTGGCCGATACGCCGTTCGCCGTCGCTTTCAATTCCTCGACGCCGGCGCCGGTCAGGATCGTCATGCCCTGTTTTTTCAGGGATTTTTCAAGGAACGTCGACACGTCGGCGTCCTCGACCGGAACGATGCGGTCGAGCATTTCGACCACGGTCACTTCGGCGCCCATGTCGTTGTAGAAGCTCGCGAATTCGATCCCGATCGCCCCCGATCCGATGACGAGCAGCTTTTTCGGCATCTCGGGCGGGGTCATCGCGTGGCGATAGGTCCAGATGCGCTTGCCGTCGGCGGGCGCGAAGGGCAGGTCGCGCGCGCGCGCGCCGGTCGCGACGATGATATGTTTGGCGACCAGAGTCTCCGTCCCCTTCTCGCCCTTCACCTCGAGCTTGCCGGGCGCGACGAGCTTGCCGTCACCCATATGGACCGCGATCTTGTTCTTCTTCATCAGGTGCGTGACGCCCTGGTTGAGCTGCTTCGCGACGCCGCGCGACCGCTTCACGACGGCCTCGAGATCGGCGCTGATGCTCGCCGCGGCGAGGCCGTAATCCTTGGCATGCTGCATATAATGATAGATTTCGGCCGAGCGCAGCAGTGCTTTCGTCGGAATACAGCCCCAGTTGAGGCAGATGCCGCCCAGATTCTCGCGCTCGACGATCGCGGTCTTCAGGCCCAATTGCGCACCGCGGATCGCCGCGACATAGCCGCCGGGTCCCGAGCCGAGGACGATGAGGTCGTAGGTATCGCTCACGAATATCTCCTATTGCCCGGCGCCGCGGCCAGGTCGAAATTGATCAGGATCCAGACGAGCCCGCCGACCGCGCCGGCGGCGAGCCCATATTTCATGTAACCAAGCTGCCCCTCGTCGACGATCATGTTGGCGATCGCGAGCGCGAGCAGTCCGCCGGTGACGATCGCCGCCCCCTCGAACAGCGCGAGCCGCCCCGCCGCGGGCAGCGGCAGCCGCTCGGCGATGCGCAAGGCCGCCCAACCGCCGGTCAGCAGGCCGACGAGCGCGATCGCCGCCATGACCCCGGTCGATTTCCAGTCGGTCAGCGCGCCTTCGGCGCCCAGCATGCGATAGACGGCAAGGTTCGACAGCACCCCCGCCACGACCGCCGGAAGCAGGACGCGGCGCAGGGCACGGACGATGAAGGGCGCCTTTCGCGCTGTCACGCGATCAGGCCACCAGTCCCAGCGGATTTTCGACGATCTGCTTGAACGCCTGCATCAGCTGCGCGCCGTCGGCGCCGTCGATCGCGCGGTGGTCGAAGCTGCCCGTTGCCGACATGACGGTCGCGATCGCGAGCGCGTCGTCGACGACATAGGGGCGCTTTTCGCCGGCCCCGATCGCCATGATCATGCCCTGCGGCGGATTGATCACCGCGTCGAACTGCTTGATACCGAACATGCCCATGTTGCTGATGCTGGCGGTGCCGCCCTGATATTCGTGCGGTTGCAGCTTGCCGTCCTTGGCCCGGCCGGCAAGTTCTTTCATCTCGGTCGAAATCTTGCTCACCGACTTTGCATCGGCGCCGGTGATGATCGGCGTGATCAGACCGGCAGGAACGCTGACCGCGACCGAGATATCGGCGCGCTCGTAGCTGATGAGCTGGTCGCCCGCGAAGCTGACGTTGCACTTGGGGACCTGGATCAACGACTTGGCGAGCGCCTTGATCAGCAGGTCGTTGACGCTGAGCTTGACGCCCTGCGGCTCGAGCGCGGCGTTGAGTTCGCCGCGCAGCTTCAGCAGCTTGTCGAGCTGGATATCGACCGTCAGATAGATGTGCGGGATGGTCTGTTTCGCCTCGGTCAGGCGGCGCGCGATCGTCTTGCGCATATTGCTGAGCTTGTCCGCGCTGTGCGGGATATCCGTCTCGAAGGGCTGCGACGAGGCGGGAGCGGGCGCCGGGGCGGGCGCGGCACTCGCCGCGGGTGCCGGGGCCGCTGCCCCCGTCGGCGCGCCCTCGAGATCGGCCTTGACGATGCGGCCGCCGGGACCGCTGCCGGTCAGCGCCTTCAGGTCGATCCCCTGCTCGGCGGCGAGCCGCCTGGCCAGCGGGCTGGCCTTGATGCGCTCGCCCGTCGCCGCGGGGGCCGGTGCGGGGGACGGAGCCGGAGCCGGAGCCGCCTTGGGAGCGTCCGCCTTCGTTTCGGCAGGTGCCGGTGCGGGTGCAGGGCTTGCCGCCGGCGTCGGCGCCGCCTTGGCCGCGCCGGCATCCTCGTCCTCGCCCGCGATGACGGCAATCACCGTGCCGACCTTCACATTGTCGGTGCCTTCGGGAACGACGATCTGCGCGATGGTGCCTTCGTCGACCGCTTCGAACTCCATCGTCGCCTTGTCGGTCTCGATCTCGGCGAGCAGGTCGCCCGACTGGACGCTGTCGCCTTCCTTGACGAGCCATTTGGCGAGCGTGCCCTCCTCCATCGTCGGCGAAAGGGCGGGCATTTTGAGTTCGATGGGCATCGGGCTTTTGGTTCCTGTCACTTGGGGAGGCTTGGTGTGCCGCTACGGATTCCCCCTCGCCATAAGCATTCGCCGGGTCAAGGTCCAGCGGGGCGAGCTTGCCTTTCATACGAATGTGACGCACTCTCGCGCGAAAAGGACAAGAGGGGTCGGGGGCAATGCGCAAATATCTGGTGGTGATCGACGACAGCCCGGAGGCGACGCTCGCGCTGCGCTTCGCGGCGCGCCGGGCCGCGCGCACCGGGGGCGGGATCATCGTGCTCGCCATCGTTCCGCCGCAGGATTTCCTGGCATTCGGCGGCGTCCAGGCGACGATCGAGGCGGAGGCGCGCGAGCAGGCCGAAGCGCTGGCCGAGGCCGCCGCCGATGCCGTGGCGCAAGAAGCCAATGTTTCGCCGAAGATCCTGGTCAAGTCGGGCAAGCCGGCGGAGGTGGTCCGCGAGGTGATCGGCGCGAGCGACGATATCGCGGCGCTGGTGCTCGCGACCGCGCCGAGCGGCGCGCCCGGCCCGCTGGTTTCGCACTTCACCGGCAACGATGCGGGCACCCTGCCCTGCCCGGTCATGCTCGTACCGGGCGGCATCGATATCGAACGGCTCGATGCGGTGAGTTAGCGCATTTTAGAGCGAAGGCAGGGACCCATCTCGCTTAACCTGGATCCATTCGGAGATGGGCTCCCGCCTTCGCGGGAGCACGCAATTTTCGACGCTTATCGACCCGCCTTCACCGCCGACTGGTCGACCGCGACCACCGGCAGCAAAACGCCGCTCGGCGTATCGCCGCCTTGCAGGATCGTGACCTCTTCCTTCCGGTAATCCTCGGGCCGCGCGAGGAAGATATTGGGCACGAAGGTTTGCGGGTTGCGATCATAGAGCGGGAAGAGGCTCGACTGGATCTGGATCATGATCCGGTGTCCCGGCTCGAACACATGGTTCACCGTCGGCAGGCGGAACTTGTAATTCTGCGTCACGCCCGACGGAATCGCGGTCGGCTTTGCAAAGCTGTCGCGATAGCGGCCACGGAAGATATCGAGGCTGATCGGCAACTGATAGCCGCCCATTTCGGGCTTCGTCGCATTTTCGGCGGGCAGCACGTCGATCACCTTGACGACGAAGTCGACGTCCGACCCCGTGATCCGGGCAAAGATGTTCGCGATCGGCGCGCCCGATACGCGCACCGGCTGCGTCAACACATCGGTCTGGAACGTCAGCACGTCGGGACGGCCGTCGGCGTGGCGCTGGTCGCTGACGAGCCAGTCGCCCCAGCGGCCATCGCGAAAGTTCACCGGGCGCGGCAGGTGGGGCACCGGCTTGGCGGGATCGGAGACATAGCTTGTCGTACCGACGGCCGGCTTGTCGAACCCGAGGCTGCCGTCGGGGCCGACGTAGATCGGGGTCAGCGACGCCGCGCATCCGCTCTCGCACGCGAGCGGCCAGTTGGTGAAGCGGTCCCAATGATTTTCGCCGGTGTTATAGATCGCGGCGGCGGGCAGGTTCGCGGGCGGGCCGTCCTTCAGATATTGGTTGAACAGCGGCAGCACCATGTCCCGGCGGAACTGCGCGGCGGTGTCGCCGTTCCACTCGAACGGACCGAGCGAGCGCCCTTCGCGGTTGATCTGGCTGTGGCGCCACGGGCCCATGACGAGATAGTTGTTGCCCATCTTGCCCTTGGCCTTCAGCGCTTCCCAGCTCATGATCGCGCCGTACATATCCTCCTGATCCCACAGCCCCTGTTCCCACAGCGTCGGGACGTTCGACGGGTTGGCGGCGACGAGCTTGTCGAGCGCCTGCTGCTGCCAGAACGCGTCATAGGCGGTGTGATCGAGCATCTTTTGCCAGAAGGGCAATTGCGCATAGCCCTGCTTTTTCGCCCAATCATTCGCCGAACCGTGGCGGAAATTGTCATAATCGTCATAGCCGCCGGTCGGCGGTGCCTTGCCCTCGCCCTTGTAGCCGGTCTGCGCCCCGATCCAGGCGATATTGGCGAGGCGGAAGGCGCCGTAGTGGAACCAGTCGTCGCCCATCCAGCCGTCGATCATCGGGCTTTCGGGCGCCGCAACCTTCAGCGCGGGATGCGGATGGAGCAGCGCCATCACGACGGTGAAGCCTTCGTAGGACGAACCGATCATGCCGACGCGGCCGTTCGATTCGGGCAGGTTCTTCTTGTTCACCAGCCAGTCGATCGTGTCCCACGCATCGGTGGTATGATCGACCTTGGTCGGGTTGAGCGGACCGACCGGAGGACGGTTGACGATATAGTCGCCCTCCGATCCGTATTTGCCGCGAATATCCTGGTAGACCCGGATATAACCGTCCTTCACGAAAATCTCGTCGGAGAGCGGCAGCGTCGACAGCATGCTCGGGCTGTCCATGCGGTTCGCGCGGCCCTTTGCGTTATAGGGGGTGCGCGTCAGGACGATCGGGGCGTTCGTGGCCCCCTTTGGCACGACGATGACCGTGTAGAGCTTGGTCCCGTCGCGCATCGGGATCATTTCGACGCGCTTGTCATAGTCGGCGTCTTCGTTCGGGATCGTGAACTTGTCGGGAATGTCGGCCTGGACCTGCGCCGCTTTCGGCGCAGCGCCGGCGGCGGCCCCGGCGACCGATGCGCCGGTCAGCGCGACCGCGGAGAGCGTGACGAACAGAAATGAGCGGACCATGCGAACCCCTTGCTTTCGTTTTGGCAGGCGTGGACCTTGGGACACGACACGACGCAATGCAACCGTCCGATGTAATCTTATTACGCAAAAGAAACGGAGCGGCGGGGGCCGCTCCGTCAGGCGCCGGCAGGTGCCGGGAGAGATCAGGCGGCGGCCGCGCGCGGGAGTGCAGCCGCTCCCTTGGCTTCAAAGAAGGCCATTTCGAGCACGATGACCGCTTGAATCGCGACGATCGCGATACCCGGCCACGTCATCTGCGCCGCGAAGAGGGCGATCACGGCAAAGCTCGCGGCGACCCATCCGAGATTGCCGACCGCGATCAGATTGGCGAGCCCTTTGCTCGGCTCCTTCTGGAAGGCGACGAACAGCATGAGGGCGGCCGACGGCAGGCCTATCCATCCGGCAACGGTTACGATGTCGGAAGGGAGGCCGAGCAGCGAGGCGACCGGGGCGATGGCAAAGACGCACGACAGAAACAGGACCGTGCAGGTGACGGCGTCGACGATCAGGACGGTCTTGAGGTTGGGACGGGACATGACGCATTCTCCTTTCGAACCCAGTCTCCTTGAACCCCGATCGACATGACGTCGATTACGCGCAAGGTAATGGAATCCGGATGTCGGCCGCGTTAGCCGATGGCGCGAAGGAGACATGGAATGCAGGTGGCACCGCTCGGCGAACAGCTTCGCGAATGGCGCACGCGTCGCCGGATGAGCCAGATGGATCTCGCGCTCGAAACCGATATCTCGACGCGGCACCTGAGCTTTATCGAGACCGGCCGGTCGAAACCGAGCCCGCGGATGATCGAGCGGATCGCCGAACGGCTCGACGTCCCGCATCGCGCACGCAATGCGCTGCTCCTGGCGGCGGGCTTTGCGCCCGATTACCTCGAACGTCCGCTCGACAGCGCCGAGATGGCGGACATGCGCGCGATCGTCGAGCATGTGCTGCGGGGGCACGAGCCCTATCCGGCGCTCGCGGTCGATCGTCACTGGAACATGATCGCGGCCAACGGCGCAATCGCGCTGCTGACCGCGCTCGTCGACCCCGCGCTGCTCGAGCCGCCGGTCAACGTGCTGCGTATCGCGCTGCATCCCGGGGGGCTGGCACCGCATATCGGCAATCGCGGCGAATGGCGGGCGCACATCCTCCACCGCCTCGACGGCCAGGTCGAAGCAACCGGCGACACGGGACTCTCCGCGCTGCGCGACGAGCTGGCCGCCTATGAGCCGGGCGGAAACGAGGACATGGCGGTCCCGGCAAACGGAATCGCGGTTCCCCTGGCCCTGAACACGCCCGCGGGACAGATACGGTTCGTATCGACCGTGACGGTGTTCGGCACCCCGCTCGACATCACGCTGTCCGAACTGGCGATCGAGGCGTTTTTTCCAGCAGACGCCGACAGCGCGGCGTTGTTGCAGAAGCTCGCGTCGGCTTAGCGCCGCCGACCCTGGTGGCGGATATTCTTCGGCCGTCCGCGCTTGCCGACCATAGGCCTGGCCCCGCCCTTCCCTTTGCCGTCGCGCCGCGGCGGGCGTTTCGCGGATCCGCCTTCGGGCGCGTCGGGGAGTTCGAAGCGCAGCGCGCCGCTGATCGGGTTCGCTTCCATCAGTCGCAATTCGAGCCGCTGGCCGACCGAATAGCTGACGCGGCCATGTTCGCTGTCGAGCGTGCGTGCGGCCTCGTCATAGAAGAACCGCTCGCTGCCCAAGGTCGAGACCGGCACCAGCCCGTCGCCGCCGAGCCCGTCAACCGTCGCGAAGAAGCCGAAGGGCTGGACCCCCGTGATCCGCGCAGGAACGATTTCGCCGACCTTGCTCGCCAGATAGGCGGCGACATAGCGGTCGATCGTTTCGCGCTCGGCCTCCATCGCGCGGCGTTCGAGGCCGCTGATCGTCTCGCCGATCCGCGACAGGCCCTTGGCGTCGGCTTCGCCGAGTCCGGTGCGTTCGGGCAGGCCCTTCACCTTGCCCGGCACTTCGAGGCGATAGGAATCGACGAGCGCGCGGTGGACGATCAGGTCGGCGTAGCGGCGAATCGGCGAGGTGAAATGCGCGTAGCTGCCGAGCGCGAGGCCGAAATGCCCCGAGTTGGCAGGGCCGTAATAGGCCTGCGTCTGGCTGCGCAGGATCGCTTCCATGATCTCGGGCAAGCGGTCGTCGTCCGAAAAGCCGTCGATCAGCCGATTGAACACCGCGGGGGTGATGACCTGTCCGAGCGCGAAATTCTGGTCGAAGGTGTCGAGATATTCCTTCAGGCTGACGAGTTTCTCGCGGCTTGGCGGCTCGTGGATGCGGTACATCACCGGCGACTTCTTCGCCTCGAGCGCCTTCGCCGCCGCGACGTTCGCAGCGATCATATAGTCCTCGATCAACCGATGCGCATCGAGCCGCTGGCGCACGCGGATTTCGGCGATATTCCCTTGCTCGTCGAGGATGACCTGCCGCTCGGGCAGATCGAGATCGAGCGGTGCCCGCGCCGCGCGCGCCTGGGCCAGCAATTTCCAGCAGCCCCAGAGGTTCTGGAGCGCGGGCAGAACCGCCTCGTCCCAACCGTCGTCGGGAGTACCGGCATCATAGGCCGCTTGCGCGCGCTCATAGGCGATATTGGCGCGAAGCCGCACGAGCGCGCGGGTGAAGCGCCATGACGTCACCTTGCCATGCTTGTCGATGACGAGGTGGCACGCCATCGCCGCGCGATCCTGGTCCGCTTTCAGCGAACAGACCCCGGCCGACAGCGTCTCGGGCAGCATCGGCACCACCTGGTCGGGGAAATAGACGCTGTTGCCGCGCCGCCGCGCCTCGCGGTCGAGCGCGCCGTCGGGACGGACATAATAGCTGACGTCGGCGATCGCGACGATCGCGCGCCAGCCGCCCTTGTTCTTTTCGTCGGTATCGGGCTCGGCCCAGACCGCATCGTCATGGTCGCGCGCGTCGGCGGGGTCGATCGCGACGATCGGCAGGTGGCGGAGGTCTTCGCGGCCGTCGGGGGAGAGCGGCAGCTTCACTGCACGCTCGGCCTCGGCGAGCGTGATGTCGCCGAACACATGCGGGATCTCGTGCTTCGCGATCGCGATCATGCTGAGCGAGCGCGGGGCGAAGGGATCGCCGATGCGTTCAACCACCTTCGCGCGCGTCGCGGGTCCCCGCCCCGACAGTTCGGCACGCACGAGGTCGCCGATCGCCGCCTCGCCCATCTCCGACACCGCGAAGTCGAACCGCGCCCGCTTGTCGGCGGGGCGCAGCCAGGTGACGGGCTTGCCGCCGGGACCGGTGGCTTCGACGAGCACGCCGACGACGGTTTCGCCGCCCGCCTGCAGCCGCTTCATCGGGTGCACGACATGGCCGCTGCCGCGTTCCTCGGTCCGCGCGAGGATGCGGTCGCCGACGCCGAGCGCGTTGCGGCGCCCCTTTTCGATCACGCGCACCCGCGGCGGGGGCCCACTCGCCTCCCAGCGCTCGGGCACCGCCCATATCGTGTCGCCGTCGACCGATGCGACGCGGAACACCGTGACGCGCGGCAGTCCGCCATGCTTGTGGAACGCCCGGCCGGGCGCCATGTCGACCAGCCCGTCGTCGGTCATGTCCTTGAGCAGTGCCTTCAGCGCGATCTTGTCGGCACCGCGCACCGCGAAATGTTTGGCGATCTCGCGCTTGCCGACCGCCGACGAACTTTCCTCGATGAACCGAAGAATATCGTGGCGCGAGGGAAGCCCCGCGGGCTGTGGTCGTTTCGGATCCTTCGCCAACTAATAAGTCCGCCCGATGAGCACGCGCTCGACCGCGGGTTCGCCGGTGAAGAAGCAGGCGCCGTCGGCGGGCGCCGCGTCAAGGGGAGTGTTGCGCATCGTCAGCTTCAACGCTTTCAGCTGCTCAACGATCCCGTCGAGCGTCTTGCCCGTCGGACGCGACCACTGCACTTCTATCCAGCCGACGAACTTGTCGTCGCCGCGGAAATGTACCGCAAGGTCGGTGACGTCGCGGCGGATGTTCGCGTGCAGCCGTTCCTTCGCCTCCGCGTGCAACGCCTGCTGGATTTCTTCGAGCATGGCGACCGCGCCGCCGACGAACGCGACCTTGGGGGTGAAGGCGGTGTCGAGCTTTCCGCTCTCCTGATAGAGCCGGTCACGGCGTATCACCGCGACCTTGCCGCCGGCGACGTCGCGCGGGCCGATTTCGAGGATGATCGGCGCGCCCTTCTTGACCCAGCCCCAGCGCTTGGTCTGTGCCTTGTTCGCGCTCGCGTCGAGCAGCACACGCACCGGCTCGCGAAAGGCGTCGAGCGCCTTCAGTTGTGTTTCCAGGTCGCGGCAATAATCGAGGATCGCGGCATCCTCCGCATTGTCGCGCAGCATCGGTACGATGACGATCTGGTGCGGGGCAATGCGCGGCGGGCAGCGCAGCCCGTCGTCGTCGCCGTGCGTCATGATGACGCCGCCGATCATCCGCGTCGACGTGCCCCAGCTCGTCGTGTGGCACAGGCTGTGACCGCCGTCCTTGTCCTGATAGCGAATATTCGCCGCCTCGGCGAAACCGGTGCCGAGGTAATGCGAGGTGCCCGCCTGGAGCGCCTTGCCGTCCTGCATCATCGCTTCGATCGAATAGGTCGCGACGGCGCCTGGAAACCGCTCGTTCTCGGGCTTTTCACCGGCGATCACGGGCATCGCCAAGACGTCCTCGGCAAAGCTGCGATACATTTCGAGGGCGCGCAGCGTCTCGTCCATCGCATCCTCGCGCGTCGCGTGCGCGGTATGGCCTTCCTGCCACAGGAACTCGCTGGTGCGCAGGAACATGCGCGTCCGCATTTCCCAGCGCACGACATTCGCCCACTGGTTGACCTTCAGCGGCAGGTCGCGCCAGCTCTGCACCCAGCGGCTCATCGCTGAACCGATCACCGTTTCCGACGTCGGGCGGACGATCAGCGGCTCCTCGAGCTTCGCCTCCGGATCGGGAACCAGCTTGCCCTTGCCGTCGGCGATCAGCCGGTGGTGAGTGACGACCGCCATTTCCTTTGCGAAACCATCGACATGGTCCGCTTCCTTTTCAAAGAAGCTCAAGGGGATGAAGAGCGGGAAATAGGCGTTCTGGACCCCGGCATCCTTGATCGCGGTGTCCATCACCGTCTGGATGCGTTCCCAGATGCCATAACCCCACGGTTTGATGACCATGCAGCCGCGCACGCCCGATTCCTCGGCGAGGTCGGCTTCGGCAATGACGTCCTGATACCAGGCCGCGAAGTCGGCCTGACGGGTTACGCTGAGCGCATGCTTGATCATCTGTCCTGTTTTCTGTGCTGGGGGCGGGAGAAGCCCCGGATTAAGCCTTGTCGGCAAGCGCGGCCTTGAGATCGGCGATTTCGGCCTTGAGCGCCGCGATTTCGGCGTCCTTCGACTTGGCCGACATCGCGCCCGGCATGAAGGCGCCCGCCGCCTGCTGAAAGATTTCCATGTTCCGCCGCGTCAGTTCGGCGAGCGGATTGCCCGAACCGAGCGCGCCTTCGAACGCCGAGCGGACGTCCTGTTGGTTCTTGGCAAAGGCCGCCATCGACGCTTCGAGATATTGCGGCACCATCGACTGCATCTTGTCGCCGTACATCCCGATCAGGTGGCGCAGGAAATTGACCGGCAGCAGCGTCTCGCCGCGCGTTTCGGTATCCATGATGATCTGGGTCAGGACATTGTGGGTGATGTCCTCGCCGCTCTTTGCATCGACCACGCGAAAGTCGCGGCCTTCGCGCACCATCGCGCCAAGGTCGTCGAGCGTGATGTAGCAGCTCCGTTCGGTGTCGTAGAGGCGGCGGTTGGCGTATTTCTTGATGGTGACGACGCCGTCGTCGGTAGCCGTCTTCGACTTTGCCATAATGACCTTGTTCCTCCGACCCCAGGCAAAGGCGATGCCGCCGCGCCGATACTGCGTTTGCTGCCCACGCAGTAGCATCAAATTATGATGCATCGCAACATGGCGTAGGCCGGAGAGCCGTGCTTGGTTCACGGCTTGTTGACCAATCGAGGCTACAAATCCGCTCCGCCGCCTTTCCCCCAACGGCACGGAGCAATTCTCATATGCCACGCACGCGCTTTCTTCTGGGCGCCGCCGCCTTTGCGCTGACCCTGTCCACTGCCTACGCACAGGACGACGCATCGGCCTGTCCCATCGGCGACAGTTTTTGCGAAGGGGATGCCGGCCCGATCGTCGTGACGGGGTCCCGTATCGCGCGTCCGCGCTTCGAAACGGTCGAGCCGGCGCTGATCGTCGCCGCCGACCGGATGGAGGCGCGCGGGTTCGATTCGCTTGGCCGGGCGTTGAAGGATCAACCGGCGTTCGGCACGCCGGGTGCGACGCCGATCGGTGAACAATCGCCGCTCGGCCAAGGGCAAAGTTTCGTCAATTTCCTGGGCCTCGGATCGCAGCGAACGCTGACGCTCGTCGACGGCCGCCGGTTCGTTTCGTCGAACACCGCCTCGATTTTCGGTCCGACCGGCGCAGGCAGCCAGGTCGACCTCAACCTTATCCCCACCAAGCTTGTCGAGCGGGTCGAAACGATCGCGGTCGGCGGCGCCCCGGTGTATGGCGCCGACGCGATCGCCGGCACGGTGAACATCATCCTCAAGCACGACTTCGACGGGCTGGACATCGACGGTCAGACAGGCCTTTCGAGCCGCGGCGACGGAGCAAGCCAGCGCGTACGCCTGCTCGCCGGACGCAATTTCGCGGGCGGACGCGGCAACCTCACCCTGGCCGCCGACTACAACCGTGCCGAGGGGCTGACCGGTGACGATCGCCGCGCATTTTCACGCGGTCTTTTCTTCGGCGCCGCCAGCGACCCTGCCTCGCCCTTTCTTCAGGAACTGTACCGCGACCGTCGCCTGCCCGCCGTGTCCGAGACCGGCATCCCGCTCGTCGGCGACGGTATTCCGCTCAGCGTCGAACAGCAGATCGCGACCTTTGGGTTTCCGGGCTTGAATTTCGGCGTGACCGATGCAAGCGGCAACCAGCTTCGCTTCGACACGGCCGGCGGGCTGACGGCCATCGATTTCGGCCGCTACGCCGGCGCGCCCGGAAGTTTCGGGGTCGATTTCGAAGGCGGCGACGGATTCACCGCCGCGCCGGCCACCAACCTGCTCGCCGCGACGCGCCGTTACAGTGCCGTCGCGCTCGCGCATTACGACCTCGACGACGATCTCCGCCTGTTCGGCGAAGCATGGTACGCGAACAGCAAGGGACGCAACCTGCGCAGCCAGCCACTGTTCAACACCGGTCTCGCCGGACCCGGCGGGTCGCCCGACGGCAATATCCGGGTCAGCATCGACAACCCCTTTCTGTCGCCGCAGGCGCGGGCCGCGATCCTCGGCGCCATTGCGACAAACCCGCTGTCCGACCAGAATCTCGGCGGCTTTTCGCAGGATTATTTCTACCTCGCGCGCGCCAACACCGACCTCTCGATCGGTGAGTCCACCGGCGAAGTCGACCTGATGCGTTTCGTCGGCGGACTGTCGGGCGATCTCGATTTCGCCGCAGGGCGCTGGGACTGGAGCGTCGCCGCCAACCACGGCCGTTCGCGAACGACCAGCCGCTCGCGCGAACTGGTCCAGCAGAATTTCCTCAATGCGATCGACGCGGTGCGCGACGATGGCGGCGATATCGTTTGTCGCCCCGGAGCGACGAATGCCCCGATCGCGACGGTCAGCAGCACCTGCGCGCCGCTGAACCTGTTCGGCACCGGCCGGGTATCGCAGACCGCGCTGGACTATGTGACGACGATCGCGACACCCGTGTCTCTCAACCGGCAGACGCAGTTTACCGCGTCGCTTTCCGGGCCCCTTTTTCAATTGCCCGGCGGCGATTTCGCCGTCGCGTTCGGCTATGAACATCGCATCGAATCGCAGGACTTCGACCCCGGCGTTTTCTTTTACGGCGCCGGCGATCCCGACCCGGCAACCGATAGCAGCGGCGATGGCGACCCCGCGAACGACCGGATCGGCTATGGTCGTGCGACGCCGGTCTTGCCGGTCCACGGCAAGTTCAACACCGACGAGGTTTCGGCCGAATTCCTCGCACCGCTGATCTCTCCGAATACCGGGGCACCGATCGCGTTGCTGGAAGTGAAGGGCGCCGCGCGCTACGTCGACCACAGCCTGGCCGGCGGCGACTGGACATGGACGCTCGGAGGCCGCTTCGGCATCGTCCAGGACATTGTCGTTCGCGGCAATTTCACCCGCGCGATCCGTGCGCCCGCCGTTACGGAACTGTTCAACCCGTCGAGCAGCTATTTCGGCACCGCCACCGACCCGTGCGATGTGCTCCAGCGCGGCAACGGCCCCGACCCGACGACACGCGCGGCGAATTGTGCCGCCGCCGGCCTGCCCGCCGACTTTGCGTCGTTGTCGAACAGCCGCACCTTCATGCAGGCGATCGAAGGCAATCCCGACCTGTCCAACGAAAAGGCGAATAGCTGGACGCTCGGCCTGGTGCTCGAACCGCGTTTCGCGCCGCGTTTGCGTGCGAGTGTCGACTATGTCGATATTCACCTGAAAGACGCGATCAGCAATGGCGGCGCGAGCAGCATCGTTGCGGCCTGTTATGACTCGGCGGACTATCCGAACGCTGCCGATTGCGGACGGTTCACACGCGGTCCCGACAACCAGCTAGACTTCGTCCGGGTCCAGTATCTGAACCTGGCCGACCAGCGCTATAAGGGCTATCTCGGCGCGCTCGATTATCGCGTGCCGCTCGGCAGGTCCGCGCAGTCGATCGGGCTCAACCTGAGCTATCAATATATCGACGAACTCAGCACGCGCGCCGACGCCGCATCGCGGCGGGTCCGGCTCGACGGGATGATAGGCTATGCAAAGCACCAGGCGCTCGCGACGCTCGACTATCGCGGTGACACGCTCGGAATGTTCGTACAGCTCCAATTTATCGGCAAGGCGCGCATCGACCCTCAGTCGGCGAGCAATTTCTATCCGGGCAGACTCGACCGCGTCTCCGCGATCGCGTTCGTAAATCTGGGCGGCAACGTGCGCGTGGCGGACCGTTTCACGCTTCGCTTTGCGGTCGACAACCTCTTCGATCGGCAACCGCCCTACCCCTATCCGGCGACGGGCGGCGGCACGACCTATTTCAGCGGGGTGATGGGGCGCTATATCCGTGTCGGCGCGAACGCCAGATTCTAGGCCCAGCACCGTTCGAACCGGCTTCCCAGTCCGGTGAGCAGTTCATATTGCGACAGGCCGCTGCGCGCCGCTGTTTCGGCGAGCGGGTAGTCGAGCGTCAGCCAGTCGCCCTCGGCCAAACCGGCGGCCGCGCTCGCATCGAAGGCGGTGAGGTCCATCGAGACCCGGCCGACGAGCGGCAGACGATGGCCACGCCACATCGCCCCGCCCGAGCCGGCATGGCAGCGCAGATAGCCGTCGGCATAGCCCAGGTTCGCAACGGAGATACGGCTGTCTCGCGGCGCCGTCCACGTCGCGCCATAGCCGACCGTTTCGCCCGCCGGCACGGCCCTGACCTGCAAGACCCGCGCTTCGGGAAAAGCGACCTGCCGGATATGCCCGTCGGCTTCACGGCGCGGCACGCCGCCATAAAGCGCGATCCCCGGACGCGTCAGGTCGAAACCATGATCGGCGCCCAGGCACGTACCGGCGCTGTTCGACAGGCTGTAGCGCCGCGCGGGGATCGCGTCGCGCAATGCCCTGAAGGCACCAAGCTGGCGCACGTTGAGCGGACTGTCTTCATCGGCCGACGCAAGGTGGCTGAGCAGCGTTTCGATCGCGAGCCCGTCGAGTGCGCCGCCGAGCGCTTCGTCGACGCGCAGCCCGAGCCGGTTCATCCCGGTATCGACCATCACGTCGCACGGCCGCCCCTCGCCGATCGAGCGCCAGCGTGCGACCTGTTCGACACTGTTGAGAACGGGACGCGCCGGCAGGCTGCGCGCCGCAATCATGTCCGTTTCGCCGACGCCGTGCAGCACCGACAGCGAGACGCCCGGCGGCAGGGGCATCAGCGCCGCCGCCTCGGCCCAGGTCGCGACGAAGAAAAAGCGACAGCCCGCACCAGCAAGGATACGCATGACATCGCGCGCGCCGAGCCCGTAGCCATCGGCCTTGATCGCCGCCCCCGCCTCGGCACCACCCGCCTGCGCCAGCCAGCGCCAGTTCCGGACGAGCGCGGCGGCATCGAGACGAAGGCGGAGCGGTGAGGCGATGTCGATCATTACCCCGCACCTAGCGACGAATGACCGCAGCGCCAATGGCTTCGTTCAGGCCTTGGGAGCCCTGTCCCACTGCCCTTCGACGGGCTCCTCGAGCATGAAGGCGCTGACGAGGAAGGCGACGAACACCACGCCCCACGTGTACCAGAGCCCCGCATAGGCGTCGCCGGTTTTCGCGACGATGAAGCTGGCAATGAGCGGCAGGAAGCCGCCGAAATATCCGGTCCCCAGATGATAGGGGATGGAGAGCGACGAATAGCGCACGTGCGGCGGAAACATCTCGGCGAGCAGCGCCGCGACGGGGCCATAGGTGAAGCCCGAAAGCGCGCTGAGGCCGAGCAGCGCGACGAGGATGACCGCGATCCCTGCGGCGGCGGGAATCTGCTTTTCGAAGCCGTAGCCCATCGCCTCGAGCGCCGGCTGGAGGATGGCGGGATCCTCCCCCGCCACTTCGCGGCCGCCGATGTGGATCTTGACGCTGTCGAACGCGCTGTCGGTCGCGACGACCTTGTAAGGCACGCCGAGCTTCGTCAGTTCGCCCAGCGTCCGGCCACATGCGGTCGCCTGCGCCTTGGCGAAGGGATCGAAGCTGCACTGCGACCCCGATACGACCACCGGTGCGCGCGCCGCCGCGGCTTCGAGCGCGGGGTTGGCGACGCCGCCCATCATCCAGAAGAGCGGAAAGAGCAGCGCAAGCGTGGCGGCATACCCCCACATGATCGGCTTCTTGCGCCCGATCCGGTCGGACAGGCGTCCGGCCCAGATAAAGAATCCCATGCCGAGCGCGGCGGCGACCCCGACGATGACCTCCGCCGCGGTATCGTCGACCTTCATCGGTCCCTTGAGGAACGACAGCCCCGAAAACATCGCGGTGTACCAAATCACCGTCAGTCCCGCCGAAATGCCGACCAGCGCAATGAAGATGCGCCGCGGATTTCCGGGATAGGTGAAGCTTTCCTTCAAGGGGTTGCGCGCGATCTCCCCCTCTTCCTTCATCGCGCGGAACACCGGACTTTCGGAGAGTTTCAGCCGCATCCACAGCGACACCGCGAGCAGCAGCAGCGACAGGAGGAACGGCACGCGCCACCCCCATTCGTTCCAGAGCGCGTCGGACATCAGCGCCTTGCACGACAGCACGACGATCAGGCTGAGCACGAACCCGCCGACGACGCTCGCCTGGATGAAGCTGGTATAGAAGCCGCGCTTTTCGGGCGGCGAATGTTCGGCGACATAGATCGCCGCACCGCCATATTCGCCGCCGAGCGCCAGCCCTTGCAGGATGCGCAGCAGGATGACGATGATCGGCGCCGCGATGCCGATCATCGTCGCCGACGGGATCATCCCGACGCCCGCGGTCGCGATCCCCATCAACGTCACGGTGACAAGAAAGGTATATTTGCGCCCCAGCCGGTCGCCGAGGAAGCCGAACAGCACCGCGCCGAGCGGACGGAAGCCGAAGCCGACCGCGAACCCCGCCCAGACGAGCAATATCTCCAGCGTCGCATTGTCACTCGGGAAAAAGGTCTTGCCGATGATCGCGGCGAGTGTGCCGTAGATGAAGAAATCATACCATTCGAAGATCGTCCCCGCCGACGACGCGGCGATGACCATGCGGATATCCTTCGCACTCGGCTGATAGGCCGCGCCGTGGTCGGCAACGGCGGCTTGATCGGTCATGCGGGCTCCCCTCCCCGGTGAGCAATTTGCTTCTGCCTCGAGTCATAGCCGCTGTTGAGCCTTGCACAAGCGGGCGCTTGGGCGCAGCATCGCCGCCATGACCCGCTTCATCGACCTGTCGATCCCGATCACCAACGACGTCGTGTCCGACCCGCCGGTGATGCGGCCGCAAATCACCTATATGACCCACGAAACGACGTGGGAGCAGATCGCGATGTTCTTTCCCGGCCTGACCCGGGACGACCTGCCCGACGGCGAAGGCTGGGCGGTCGAGAGCATCACCCTGTCGACGCACAACGGCACCCATATGGACGCGCCGTGGCATTTCCATTCGACCACCGACAGCGGCGCGACGCCCGCGCCGAGCATCGACGAGGCGCCGCTCGATCTCTTTTTCCGTCCCGGGGTGAAGCTCGATTTTTCGCGCCTCCCCGCCGGCCATGTGGTGACCGCGGCCGAGGTGGAGGCCGAACTCGCCCGGATCGGGCATGACCTCCAGCCGCTCGATATTGTGCTCGTCCAGTCGGGCGCCGTTTATGGCACCGACAATTTCACCGATCAGGGCTGCGGCATGGGCGCCGAGGCGACCTTGTATCTGACGGAGCGCGGCGCGCAGGTCGTCGGCACCGATGCGTGGAGCTGGGATGCCCCGTTCAGCCACACCGCGAGACGCTGGGCCGATACGCGCGATCCGTCCATCATCTGGGAAGGGCACAAGGCCGGACGCATTCGCCCCTATTACCAGATAGAGAAGCTGACCAACCTGGCCGCGCTGCCCGCCTCGGGGTGGACGCTCTCTTGCTTCCCGGTCAAGATCGAGCGGGCGAGCGCCGGCTGGATCCGCGCGGTGGCGCTGATCGACTGATCGCACACCCCGCGACCGCCGACGCGAATTTGCGCCCGAATGAAAGGGGTGGCGGAGACGGAGTCACTTCGTCCGCCATTTTCAAGTTGTTGCAAAACCTCGACATTTTGTCCAGATTCCGCTATAAACTCAGCAAGTTAGTAGCGACTTGTCTGATGGAATTTGTGCGCATTCGTGCCGTTTAATTCTCAACAATCCGCGACTCAACTTGGGTTGGAACTTGGGTTGCAGTTTTGCAATCAGTCCGGAGTTTTGGTGTGTCTCGCTCCATTCACAAGCTCAGCGCTCGGCGCGTGGAAACTGAGAAGGCGGTCGGCAAGCACGGCGACGGCGGCGGCCTTTGGCTCTTCATAACGAAGGATGGCTCGCGGCGTTGGGTCTACATCTACCAGCGGGATCGAAAGTCTCGCGAGATGGGCCTCGGATCTGCGACGGACATCAGCCTGGCGAAGGCTCGCGAACTTGCAGCGGTTGCGCGGGAGCAGATTGCCAATGGCATCGATCCCATTGAAGCCAGACGGGCCGAGAAAGCTGCGGCCGAGCGGGAAGCACTGGAAGCAGACCGAAAGAAACGCGGCCCAGTGCTCTTCGGCGAATTTGCCGAAAGCTACATCGACGATCACGAGTCCGGTTGGAAAAATCCGAAGCATCGTCAGCAATGGCGCAACACGATTAGAACCTATGCCAAGTCGATCTCGAAGACACCGGTGCAGGATGTCACGGTCGATGATGTCGTTGCGGTTCTCAAGCCAATCTGGAAAACCGTGCCCGAAACAGCCAGTCGGCTTCGCGGGCGCATCGAGAATATCCTCGACGCAGCGAAGGCAGCAAAACACATCGAGAGTCCGTGGGAAAATCCCGCGCGGTGGAAAGGGAATCTGATCCACCTGCTCTCCAAGCGCCGCAGCAAGAAGCAGGTCCGCCATCACCCGGCTATGCCGTTCGAGGAAATGCCTGATTTCTGGCGCGCGCTGCGCCGCCGGCCGGGCCTTGCCGCCCGCGCTTTACAACTCACAATCCTCTGCGCGACGCGCACGTCCGAGACATTGCAGATGACCTGGCGGGAGGTCGATCTCGATGCCGCCATTTGGACGATCCCCAAAGAGCGGATGAAAATGGGGATCGAGCACCGGATCCCACTGTCGGCCACGGCTGTCGAGGTTTTGCAACGGGCCGCGCAAGGCGCAAGATGTGACCCGGACGACTATGTGTTCAAAGGAAATAAGAAGGGGCGTCCGCTCTCGCAGCAGGCAATGGTAATGGTCTTGCGCCGCATGAAACTCGGGCATTTCACTGTTCACGGCATGCGCAGCACGTTCCGGGACTATGTCGGCGACATGACGGATCATGATGAATCCGTGATCGAGTATGCGCTTGCGCACGAGGTCGGCGACCAAAGCGCTCAAGCGTATCGCCGGCGCAAGGCGTTCCTGAAACGTCGCGCGCTGATGGACGACTGGGAGGCTTATGTGACCGGCTCAACGGTCATAGAGCTGCGCAGGCTTACCGGGTGACAGGCACGAGCTCGCCGGTCACCTGACCTTCTGAATTACTCAGCCTTTGTAACCGCTCGATCAGATCTTCAATTTGGCGCCTTCTGGTCGCCGCGTGCATTTATCATGTGATAGGTCACCGAATTAGGTGCCATGTCCAACGGGTCGATTGTGGTTTTTTGGTGCCGTCGGTCAGCTAGCTGGCGTGCTTCCACCTCGCGTTGGCGGGCATAGAATTCATCCATTGCGCTTTCCTCGCCATGAGCCCAGCGGTGATAGGGATCGGTTGGCTCCATTCTCCCAGCGGCGATTTCGCGCGTGGTGACGTATCTTAGCCGGCGGACATCGACCCCCGTTTCACCAATGCGGCATTCGGCCCCCAGCAATAGCCAAGTCTGGAGCTGACGCTCGATCAGAAAGGGTCCGGTGTCTTCGCCCACATCGATCAGCAGTTGTTCGACAAAATCGCATAATAGATTGAATAGCCGGACCAGCTCGATCCGGCTGGCCTCATCGACGATCGAGGCATGGAGATCGAGTAATTCAAAGCGCAGTTCGGCGACCGGAAATTGTGGAAGGTGCGTTGAATCAGCGAACTTCTTGCTGAATGCGGCAACGCGAGCGTCCATCATTATCTCCCCTCATGCTCAGTGCCACACGATTAGCGCGTTTTGATAATTCACGCCGTTCTGCTGCGATAGGCGGTGGCCCTCTTCAGATCATTCGCACAAGTGACAGCCATGCCCGCTAGGACAGCGGCCTGCGCTTGCCACTATGCACAGCGCGCTTGCTTCTGATCGTCGGCGCGCCAATTTGTGCTTATGTCCGACGAAGAGCCTCCCCTTCCTACCGGTGAGCATATCACCAGACAGTATCAGCAGATGCGACCGCTCATTGGTCTGCTTGGCCTGTTTAGCGGTAACATCCGACGCCAGGCGAAAGAGCTCGAGAAGCAGTTCGCCGATGTCGAGCGCATGAAACAGGATCGTCAGGCGTTCGCAGCGCGCTTCGGCCCGCGTGGCTGGACGATCTTCGATCGGCTGTCAGTCGAAGCCGTGCGCGCCGCCGTTGCTGAACCCGACGACGATCTTGCCGATCAGGGTTTGGTCGAGCATCATCTCGACCCCGATATCCTTTCGTTTCTCGGATATCGCTTCAATACGAGCCGGTTCGAGGCGTGGCACGACATCTATCAGCGCGCGACGGAAAGACTGCTCGCCAAGGATTATCTCTCGGCTGTCCCGCTCCTTCTCATCATTATCGACGGAGTCTGCACGACCAAAACGGGAAAGCACCCCTTTTCCGGCGGGGCCGATGCACCCGTTTTCGATACCGAGACGACCGGACCGGGGGGTCTTTCGGCTGGCCTAGCCATTCTCGGGGCCACGCGGCGCAAGCTCGACACGGACCCCATCGCCAGTCCTTTTCGTCACGGAATCCTGCATGGCCTCAATCCCAATTTCGGGAATGCGCTGGTCGCCGCCAAGACTGTCAATCTGCTCCAGACGATGGTCGATTATTTCGATCGTCGCGAGGATGAGGAAGCGCGCATCGCCAAGGCCGCGAAGGACCAGCGGCAGCCGTCATGGTCTGAGCTTACCGCGACAATGTCGGCGACCCAGGACAACAAGCGCAGGATCGAAGCGTGGGTGGCTCGCCCGGAACAGTCGGGACAGCCGCTGGCAACATCCGGCGAAGCGCACATGTTGGACCCGGAAAGTCCGGAGGCGATGGCGGCGACCTATCTGGATGCGGTCGTGGCGAAGAACTTCGGCACCCTTGCGAAGCTCACCATCGATTATCCGCTCCGATCAATCGGCTACCGCGCGGGGCGTCATCGCGACGAGCTTGGAGACCTCAGACTGACCCGCTGGACCATCACCGGCGTGCGTGACGAGGCGCCAGCCATTAGCGAAGTCGATATCGCCTTGGAGGGTATCCTCAATGACACGCCCTGGTCTGGAAACCAGACGATGCGCCTCATCTACAATGACGACAAGTTCGAGGTGCGCGTGCGGGGTGCCCCGGACGGGAGTTGGACCGTCATGCCCAGTTTTCTGCCAAGTCTCTGGGGCACCGCGGTCGGCTCCCTCAAGACAAGCGAGCCCCCGGCAGATAGCGGTTGATCATTACTTTGCGCGCTCCGCCTCGACGGTGCGGCCAATCCAGTCGCAAACCTCACGCTCGCTCCAGCGCGCCGCTTTGGGTGATAGCTTGTACGGCTTGGGGAAGGCGCCCTCGCGGATCATCGCGTAGATTTTCGTCCGTCTCAAGCCGATGCGCGACATGACTTCGTCGATGCGCAGCAGCCGATCGGCCCCTTCAGCGGGCGCGGTCATTTGGCCTGCCCTCGCGCGGCGGCGTCGCGAGCGCGGATGAACGAGCGATCGCTATCAAGAAATGCCGTGAGCATCGCTGGCACAAGTTCGCTGATCGGCTCCTCGCTGCCATAGGTTTGCGCATAGATCGCGGCATAATCGCGCAGCGCGGCATTCAGGTCTGGCGGCACGCTGATGGTGAGCTTCACCGGCGTCCGGTCGGGCAGCTTGCCCAGTTTGAGATCAGCCATATGTGCCTCCTTCACCCTTGCCAGGGTGCGAGTATGAGATCCTTGTGGACGACGAGCCTCACCGGCGCACCGGGCCGGATCGTGATCGTTGGCGGAATGTCGAGATTGCGCTGGGTGATCTGGTCGCCGGCGCGCGCCGTGTTCGACTGCGCGGATTGGCGGATCGCCTGGACGAGATCGCTCTCGCCCGAGATCGTCACTTCGGTCCCGACACCGAGCAGCGTTGCCATTCCGATGCCCTTGAGGAGCGACCATGTATGGAAATCGACCCGATCGGCGAGCCCGGCATAGCCGGCCGCATCGGTCGCCGGCGCATTGTCGATCCGCATTGAGCTGCCGTCGGGCAGGATCAGCCGCTGCCAGACGACGAGCGCGCGGCGCTGTCCGAACGCGACGACATTGTCGTATTTCCCGATCAGACGGGCGCCCTGCGGAATGAGCAAGGTTTGTCCGGTGACGCTGTCGTAGACATGGCTCGTTACCTGCGCGGTGACGATGCCGGGCATGTCGGAATTCAGGCCCGTGATCAGGCTGGCACTGATCACGCTGCCTGCCATCAGCATATAGGGCGATGGCGCCTTGCCCAGCAGGTGCGGATTGATGTCGCCGCGCGGATCGGTGGTTTCGACAAAGCGGGTCTTTGCGTCACGCTGATCGGGCGGCGCCGCTGCGCCGGTCGCGGGCTCGGCGAGCGCTGGCGTCGGAGGGGCGGAGGCGTTCGGTTTCCCGGCCAGCCCCACCATCAGCCCGGATTCTCGCGCGGCCTTCAGCGCCGCCTCGCGTTGCTGGCGCTCGGCCTCGGCGCGGCTCGCGGCGTCGGCCGCGCTGCTATCGATGGCTGCGCCTTGCGCTTGCTGGGCGCGCAATATCGGCCGGCCAAGGTCACCCGGCAGTGGAGGTCCGAGCTGGGGCACATCGCCATAGCTTTCGGGGAGCGTCGACAGCGCGTCGGTCGCCGGCTTGGCGCCCGGGTCGGACAGATCGCTCTCGACCGCAACCTGCCGGAAGACCTGCGGTTGCAGTGCCATCCAGGCAACGCTGGTCAGGCCGACCGTGCCGATCGCGGCAATGCCGATGATGACGCCGCGGCGGAACCGGATCGCTCTCGCCGGCCGCGCGCGGATCGCCAGGCTCTCGGGGTCGCTCTTCGGCGTTGGCCCGGTGTCTTGCTCGACGTCGCTCATGCGCCCCTCCGGCGTTCCGCACCGCGCGTGATCCGCACGACCTGCTGCTTCTTGAGACCCAGGCGCAGTTCGGCTGCGTCGAACAGCCGGTCGATCACGTAGAAGCGGTCCTGCACCCGGTAATTGACCAGCTCGGCCTTGCCGTCGGCGCCGAGCAAGAACAGCGGCGGCGCTTCGCCCTGTCCCAGCGACACGGGAAATTCGATATAGGTCTGGCGGCCGTCATCGAAGGCGCGCAGTGGCCGCCATGCGGGCCGATCGCCGGTAATGCGATAATCGAACCGAAGCGTTGCCAGCGACAGGCCCGAGGCAATCGGTGTCGCGGCCTCGCTCGCCGCCGCGGCGCGCTTGAGCGCCAGCAGATCGTCCTGGGGATAGGTCCAGCGAACGCTCACCATCGCGGTGCGGGACACGCTGGTAAGACGGATATGGTAGCTCCGCCTGTCGGTGGTCACGACTAGGTTCGTGGTCAGCCCCGAAGCGACTGGCTTCACCAGCAGATGCGTGCGCTTTGCCTCGCCGCTGCCGCTGGTCGTGTCGCCGATCACCCATCGCGCAGTGTCGCCGCTTGCCACCGCGATCAGGGCTTCGCCGGGTTGCAGCGCGATGTCGGTCACCGCGCCGGGCGCGGTATAGGCCTGGTAGATCGCGCCGTCGGCGAAGGCATAGACCTGCGTCGCATTGATGAAACTCTGCGGCGATGGCTCGGCTCGGGCGGCGCGGTTGGCAGCCGCGACCTGGCGCAGCGGTGTGGACGTGGTCTGCGCCATGGCCGGCGTGCTGATCGCCATCACGGCGAGCATGGCAGGGAATATAAGTCTGTTCATGGCTGGATCTCCTGGCTGTTGGAGGCGGCAAGGTCGGGATCGAGCGGCGAGCCGAGCGGCAGGCTGCTCGGCGGCGGCAGGCCCTGCGCGGGGACTTGTGGCGCCGAGGGTTGCGGCGGCGCATCGAGTTCCCGGCTCCAGTCGATTGCGTCGACATAGATGCCGAGCGGATTGCGACGCAGAAGATCGGCGCTTGCTGGAGGATGCCGAACCACGGTCAGGATCGCGGTCCAGCGGCTGCTGCCGGCCGGGCTCCCGCGCGAGTAGACATTCTCGACCCACTTCACCTGGAACGATTTGTCCGACGCGCGCACGACGCTTGTGATCTGGATCGATACGGTTCGCTCGCCGAGATTGGCGAACGGGTCGGCCGAGCGGGCATAGGCGCCAAGGAACTGGCTGCCGCGCTTGGTCGCGAAGTCATAGGCTTCGAGCCAGCTGCGCCGCATCAGTACGGGATCGAGCGAGACGCCGCGCACATTGCTGACGAACCGCCCGAGATGCCACGCCACCTGGCTGTCGGTCGGAATATAGGCGACATCAGCTTCGCGCACGGCGCGCGCCTCGCCGAGCTGGTCGACCTCGACCACATAGGGGACGATGCGGCTCTGCATCGACTGCCAGACCAGCGCACCGGATGCGCCGCCGGCCAGCGACAGGCAGGCAAAAGCCATCAGCCGCCAGTTGCGGGCCTGCGCCCGGGCGGAGCCGATCCGCTCGTCCCAGACCTGCCCCGCTCGCGCATAGGGCGTGTCGGGCAATGGGGTGTGCCCATAGCGCTGGGCGTTGCGCTTGAAGAACATCAGTCGTTCCTTTCCTTGATATCGGGGCTGGCCGAGCCGCCGCCGCGATCACCCTGGCTCAGAGCGTGGATGGCGGCCTGGCGGTGGTGACGGGCGCGCTGGTCGTTCTGGAGATTGCGCGCCCAGGCGGGCGCAGCAGCATCTGCTGCCGCCCCGCCACCGGCTGGCGTTGGCAATTTGTTGTTGAGCGCGTTCCATGCCGCCGTGCGGCCACCGGCGGCGGCTTCGCCAAGGCCGAGCGCACCACCGGCGCGCTCCTTGGCAGCATTGCCCGCAGCCTTGCCGACACCGGCAAGACCGGCGCTGACGGACGGGCTTGCCGCCGTTTCGCGACCGAGCTGGTAGGCGGTCGAGGCCGCCGACCCCATCGACGTGCCGGCGCGAACCGCGCCCAAAGCGGCCCCGCCGAGCGCACGGGCACCGCCGACGGCGGCGCCGCCAGCCAGCATGGTCACGCCCGCCGCGCCGAGCGTGGTGCCCAGTGCAGCCCCGGCACCGAGTTGCGGCGCGCCGGATACCAGGCCGGATGCCAGCGCGGGACCGAAGATACCTAGACCGAACAGGGCGAGGGATGCCAGGACGAGGCTCATGGCCTGGCCGATGTCGGGCTCCTGACCCTGGAGCGCGGCGGTGAACTCGCCGAAGAAATTGGCACCGATCCCGACGATGACAGCCAGCACCATGACCTTGATGCCCGACGAAACGACATGGCCGAGCACGCGCTCGGCGAGAAAGCTGGTCCGCCCCCACAGCGCAAAGGGCACCAGGATGAATCCGGCCAGGCTGACCAGCTTGAACTCGAGGATGCAGACAAACATCTGCACGGCGAGAATGAAGAAGGCGACGATCACCAGCGCCCAGGCGAACAGCAGGATCATGATCGTCAGGAAATTGTCGAAGAAGGTCGTGAACCCGACCATCTCGCTGGCCTGATCAAGCAGCGGCCAGGCCGCCTCGAACCCTGTCCCGGCAAGCCGCCCGGGCTTGAGCAGATCGTCCGGGCTCATCCCGCTGCCACCTGCGGTGAGGCCGGCTTGTGCGAACGAGCGGAAGATGATGTCGGCGAGCGTCGAGAAGCTGTTCAGGATCAGCGCGAACGCGCCGACATAGAGGATCTTCTTGAGGAAGCGGCCGATGACATTGTCTTCACCGCCCAACGCCCAGAAGAGACCCGCCAGCGTGATGTCGATGCCGACCAGCACCGTCGTCAGGAACCCGACGTCAGGCCCGAGCAGCCCGAACCCACTGTCGATATAGGTGATGAACGCCTGCAAAAAGCGATCGATGACGTTGAGGTCGTTCAAAACGGCGAGCCTTTCGACGAGCGGGCGGTAGGAAGTCGCGGGGCACGGTTGGGGGAGCGGAACCGTACCCCGCGACGCAGCGATGGGAGGGGGACCCATCGCCGCTGGCCGGATCGGGCTTTGCGGCCCGTGAGGGCGCTATTGGGGCGTGTAGGCCGATCCGGAACCGAGGAACTTCTTGGTGGCGGCGCGCGCTTCGGCGGCCTGGGTCGTACGGCGCGCTGCCTCCAGCGCATCGCTGCGGAACTGCGCCGCCATCATCTGCTGGAGCTGCATCTGCTGCTTGGCGGTGAGCGCGAGCAACTGGTTCGTTGCCTGTTGCGCCTGCAGCGAGCCTTCGGCGCCCTGGCTGCGCGCGACGATCGCCGCGAGCGTCTGGGCATCGTCCCGGACATTCTCGACCACTTCGGCCTGCACCGTCATCGTGTGGCGGAAGGCCGCGTTGCTGGCGTCAAGCCGTTCCCGCGCGGTGCGGACACGGGCATCGCGGGTCAGCGCCTGCGAAAAATCGCGCGGGAACAGCTGCTGGAACCGCTGATCGAGCTGGTCGACCCGGAAGTCGATCGCCTGGGCCTGGCCCATCAGGCGGTCGATCGCGGCAAGCTTCTGCTGGATCTCATCGATCTGCGGGAAGTCGATGCGGGATAGGTTCTTGCCCATGTTAATCAGCATCTGCGCCTCATTCTGCAGCTGCTCGATCTGCTGGTTGACGCTCTGGAGCGTGCGCGCCGCGGTCAGGATGTTCTGGGCATAGTTGCTGGGGTCGAACACGACACCGCCGAACTGCGCCTGCGCCGGCGTGCTGGTCATGGCGATGCCCATGATGAGCGAACCGCCGGCACCCAAGGCCAGGGCCGTGGCAATGAGGTGTTTTCGAACAGGGATACGCATCAGTTTTCTCCTTCTTGAGGCTTGGAAAAATCGGCGAGCAGGTCGGCGGCCCATGGAAGGCCGGCATCGCGCAGGAAGCGTTCCGCAAAGCCGTCCGCGCCATCGGCGGCGAGCAGCGCGTCAATCCGGGCTTGCGTGGCGGGATCGGACGAACCGGTGAGCGCCAGCGACGCGGGGCCGAGGCCGAGCTCGAACAGACGGTTGCCGCGTGCCGATTGCAGATAATATTGCCGCTTGGGGGTGGCCCGCGCGATCAGCTCGATCTGCCGAGCGTTGAGCCCGAACCGCTCGTAGATGTCGCGCGACTGCGGTTCGATCGCCCGGTCATTGGGCAGCAGGATTCGCTGCGGGCAGCTCTCGATGATGGCGGGAGCGATCGGAGAGCCGGCGATATCGGCGAGGCTCTGCGTCGCGAAGATGACCGCGACATTCTTCTTGCGCAGCACCTTCAGCCATTCTCGGATGCGCTGGGCGAACAGTGGGTGGTCGAGGAAGATCCAGGCTTCGTCGAGGATGAGCAGCGTCGGACGACCGTCGAACCGCTCCTCCAGACGGTGGAACAAATAGGTCAGGACAGGCGCGATGACCGACGCTTCGTTCATCAGCGTCTCGGTCTCGAAGCAATGGATATCGGCGAAGCTCAGCTGCTGTTCGGCAGCGTCGAGAAGGCGGCCGTGCGGACCCTCGAGCGTATAGGGCTGCAAGGCGGTGCGCAGCGGCTTGGACTGGAGCAGCATCGCCAGCCCCGTCAGCGTGCGCTCACCGGGCGGGGCTGTCGCAAGGCTCGCCAGCGCGGACCAGACCGCATCCTTGATCTCGGGCGTGACGACAACCTGCTCGTGCGCGATGAGCGCCGCGATCCATTCGGCAGCCCATGCCCGCTCGTCGGCGCGATCGATCCGCGCCAGGGGCTGGAACGCCGGCATCGTTCCTTCGCCGAGCGCGTGATGCGCCCCGCCACACGCCAGGACGGCGGCGCGCGCCGAATAGCCCTTGTCGAAGATATAGACCTGCGCGTGCGAATAGCGCCGGAACTGCAATGCGAGCAGACCGAGCAGGACCGATTTGCCGGCGCCGGTTGGGCCGACCACCAGCATATGCCCGACATCGCCGATATGGGTGGAAAGGCGGAACGGCGTCGACCCGGCGGTCTTGGCGACAAGCAGCGGCGGTCCGCCAAGATGGGCATTACGATCCGGACCGGCCCAGACGCTCGACAGCGGCATCAGGTGCGCCAGGTTCAGGGTATGGACGAGCGGCTGCCGGACATTGGCATAGACCTGGCCGGGCAGTGACGAGAGCCATGCCTCGACGGCGTTCACGCCTTCGCGGATCGTCGTGAACCCGAGCCCATTGATGATGCGCTCGACGCGCCGCACCTTGTCCTCGACGATTTGGGCGTCGGCATCGGCAACCGTGATCGTCGTGGTCAGATAGCCGAACGCGACATGGTCACCGCCCAGTTCCTGTAGCGCCAGGTCGGCATCGACGACCTTGTTGTCGGCGTCGCTGTCGAGCAGCTGGGTCGGCTGGTTGTACATCACCTCGCGCAGCAGCGCGGTCACCGACTTGCGCTTGTTGAACCATTGGCGGCGGAGCGATGTCAGCGTCTTGGTGGCGAGCGTCTTGTCGAGCGCGATGAAGCGCGTGACCCAGCGATAGCCGAAATCCTGATGGTTGAGCGCGTCGAGGATTCCCGGGCGGCTCATGTTGGGGAAGCTGAGCACGGTCAGCGTGCGCAGATGCAGCCGGCCAAGCTTGGGCTCGAGCCCTCCAACCAGCGACGTATCGGCCAAAATGGCGTCGAGATAGGCGGGCGTCTCGGGGACGGCGACGCCGTGCCGACGATCGGAACAGGTCGCATGGAGAAATGTCAGCGTTTCGGCATCGTCGAGCGCGCGCACTTCGGGCATGAACCCGCGCAGCAGATCGAGCGCGCGATCGGTCTCGGCCGTGAACTGCGCCAGCGCAGCGCGCCAGTCGCGATCCCGCGTGCCAGTCGGCCGTTCGACCAGCGACCGTCCAGCGCTCTCGGTGCTGTCGGCGGGCGGTAGCCAGACAAGGGTCAGATGATAACGGCTTTCGAAATGCTGGCCCTCATCCTCGAAGGCCGCGCGGCGTTCGGCATCGACCAGCCAGCTTGCTGCGTCGGGGAAATCGCTGTCGGGATAGCTCAGCGCTTGGCGGCGCTCGGCGTCGAAGAACAAGACCCAACCACTGCCGAACCGGCGCAGGACATTGTTGGCGCGCGCGCACGCGCCGATCAGCTCGGCTTCGGTCGCCGATTCCAGATCGGGGCCGCGGAAGGCCAGCGTGCGCTGGAAGCTGCCGTCCTTGTTGAGCACGACGCCCGGAGCGACCAGCGCCGCCCAGGGCAGATGGTCGGCCAGCCGGTCATGGCGGGCGCGATATTCACGCAGATTCAGCATGCGAGATAAGCCTTCTGCCTGAGGTGGCGCATCAGCACGGGTGCGACGTCGGGATCGCGCCGGGCGGCGAGGACGGCGAGACTGTGTCCCGCCGCCCAGAGGATCAGCCCGGCGAGCCATTGCTGCAGGCCCAGGCCGACGGCGGCTGCGAGCGTGCCGTTGACGATCGCGATCCCGCGCGGTGCGCCGCCAAGCAGGATCGGCGCGCCGAGACTGGCGTGGATCGGTGCCTCGAACCCTTCCAGATGCGGTCCGCCGCCCGTCATGCGATGAGTGCCCCGCCGCCGAAGCTGAAGAAGGACAGGAAGAACGATGAAGCCGCGAAGGCGATCGACAGCCCGAACACGATCTGGATCAGGCGCCGGAAGCCGCCTGCGGTCTCGCCGAAAGCGAGAGTCAGGCCGGTCACGATGATGATGATCACCGCGACGATCTTGGCGACCGGCCCCTGCACGGATTCCAGAACCTGTTGCAGCGGCTCTTCCCACGGCATGCCTGAGCCAGCCGCGTGGACTCGGGTCGCGATGCCGAGCGCGAGCACGAGCGCCGCGCCGGCGGTCAGGCCGGGGTGTTGGAGATTCAATCGGGCAGTCTGCATGGGTCAGGCTCCTTTCGGGCTTGGGGGGAGAAAATCGGCGAGCGCATAGGCCTGCGTGTCGGGATCGAGGCCCACGACACGCGACACCGCGGTGATCCGGCGCTGGGTGCCACGGCCCGAGATGAATACGATGAGGTCGATCGCTTCGGCGATCAGACGGCGCGGCACGGTGACCACCGCTTCCTGGCAGAGCTGCTCGATCCGGTAGAGCGCAGCGAGCGCGCTGTTGGCGTGGACCGTGGCGATGCCGCCGGGATGCCCGGTGTTCCAGGCCTTGAGCATGTCGAGCGCCTCGGGGCCGCGAACCTCGCCGACGATGATCCGGTCGGGCCGCAGCCGCATGGTCGAGCGGACCAGGTCGGTCATGCTGACGATCCCGGGACGGGTGCGCAGCGCGACGGTATCGGGAAGCGGGCATTGCAGCTCGCGCGTGTCTTCGATCAGGATGACGCGCGCATCGACCCAGGCCATTTCCGCGAGCAGCGCATTGGCAAGCGTTGTCTTGCCCGAACTGGTGCCGCCGGCGACCAGGATGTTGTAGCGCTGGGTGACCGCGGCCCGCAGGCTGTCGGCGATCCCGATCGTCATGATGCCATCGGCGATATAGTCGTCGAGCGAATAGAGACGCTGCGCGGGCTTGCGGATCGCAAAGCACGGCGCGGTGACGACCGGAGGCAGAACCCCTTCGAACCGTTCGCCGGCCCGGCCATCGCCGTGGGCGGGAAGTTCGGCCGAAACGATCGGCAGCTCGCCATGGGCCTCGGTCCGCGCATGGGAAGCGACGAGGCGGATGATCCGCTCGACCTGGGCGGCATCGAGCATGACCCCGGTATCGATGCGGCCTTCGCCCAGTTTGTCGAGACGCAGCGCGCCATCGGGATTGACCATGATCTCGATCACTTGCGGGTCGCGCATGGCGGCCGCGATATCGGGCCCAAGGGCGGTGATCAGCATGCGGCGGCCGCGCTCAGCGGTGACGGTCTCGCTCATCGCTCGGCCTCCCCGGTCGGGACCAGCGTGCGCCGTCCGCTCGCCAACTGGCGGCCAACCTGAGCCACAAAGGCTTCGAACCTTTTGGCCGCCGCCGCCCGCCCGGCATGATCATTTTCTGCAAGCGGTGCCTGGATCGCGAGTTCAAAGCGGATGAATAGTGCCAGTGTTTCAAGCACGACCTGACCATCGCGTTCGATGCGGCCGACCGAGTTGGTCAGTCTGTCGAGGCGGATGGAGAAACGGTCCTCGAGTTCGGAGGCGCCGCGCCGGTTGAGCCACGCGGTGACGGCGTCGGCCAGGATCGCCGACTTCGATACACCGGGCTTGGCGGCCAGCGCCTCCAGCCGGTCGCTGAGCGGCTTGGGCAGAAAGAGTTGATGGCGAACGCGCTCGACCATGGTCAGAAGCCCAGCTGGAAATCGTCGGGCGAGCGGGTGCCGGCGTCGATGCCGTAGACCGTCCGCGCGGCAGTGCTTGCCGCCTGATCAAGGGCGCGCTTGTCCGCTGCCGCATCGACATCGTCCTCGCCCAGGCCAAGCGGATCGGCGGGCGCCATATCGACCCGGACATGGGGCGCGGGTTCATGGGCCGGGTGCCGCGCCTGTTCGAGCCCGCCATCGCTGGCCTCCTGGTCTCCAAGGCTCTCGGCCGCCAGCCGCGCGTCCGAGCCGCGCACATATCCTGCCCAATCGTCGGCGCGGCGGGCCGGACAGTCCCGGTAGCCACCCTCGGCGAGAAGCGGCGGGGGCAGCACGCGCGCGGTGAAGGCGCGGTCTTCGAAATAGCGCAGCTTGCGCGCCCGGGCGGGTGGATGACCAGCGACGAGGATGATCTCATCCTTGGGCGAGAGCTGCATGACTTCGCCGGGCGTCAGCAGCGCGCGCGCCGTCTCCTGCCGGCTGACCATGACATGCGCGAGCCAGGGTGCGAGCCGGTGGCCGGCATAGTTGCGCATCGCGCGCTGTTCGGTCGCGGTCCCCAATGCGTCCGAGATGCGCTTGGCGGTACGTTCGTCATTGGTCGCAAACGCAATCCTGAGATGGCAATTGTCGAGGATCGCATTGTGCTCGCCATAGGCCTTTTCGATCTGGTTGAGGCTCTGAGCGATCAGGAAGGCGCGCACGCCATAGCCGGCGAGAAAAGCGAGGCTGGTCTCGAAGAAATCGAGACGGCCCAGCGCCGGGAACTCGTCGAGCATCAAAAGCAGCTTGTGCCGACCGGGCGCCGCATTGTCGGTCCCGGCGTGCAGCTGCTCGGTGAGCCGGCGGCCGATCTGGTTGAGGACCAGGCGGACAAGCGGCTTGGTCCGGCTGATGTCGGACGGCGGGACTACCAGATAAAGCGAAGCGGGATGGTCGGCTTCGACGAGATCGGCGATGCGCCAGTCGGACGCCGCCGTGACCGCGGCGACGGTCGGGTCGCGGTACAGGCCGAGGAACGACATGGCGGTGGAGAGCACGCCCGAGCGTTCGTTGTCCGACTTGTTGAGCACTTCGCGGGCTGCCGAAGCGACCACGGGATGCACCTGCGGCGCGTCCGGCGTGCCGAGATGATTGGTGCTCATCATCAGTTTGAGCGTCGCGACGAATGGGCGCTGCGGATCGGAGAGAAAGGTCGCGACGCGAGCGAGCGTCTTCTCTTCCTCGGCGTAGAGGATGTGAAGGATCGCGCCGACCAGCAGGGCGTGGCTGGTCTTTTCCCAGTGGTTGCGCCGTTCGAGCGCGCCTTCGGGATCGACGAGGATGTCGGCGATGTTCTGCACGTCGCGGACTTCGTCGGCGCCGCGGCGAACCTCCAGCAGTGGATTGTAGCGGGCCGAGCGGGCGTCGGTCGGGTTGAACAGGAGGCAGTGCGAGAAGCGCGCGCGCCAGCCGGCAGTCAGTTGCCAGTTTTCGCCCTTGATGTCGTGCACGACGACCGACCCGGTCCAGCCAAGCAGTGTCGGCACCACCAGGCCAACGCCCTTGCCCGAGCGCGTTGGCGCAAATGCCATGACGTGTTCGGGCCCATCGTGGCGCAGATAGTGCTGACGGTCGCGGCCAAGGAAAACGCCATCGTCGGCGAGCAGGCCTGCCGCGCGCAGGTCACCTAGGCTCGCCCAGCGGGCCGAGCCGTAGGTGGTGACATTACGGCGCTGGCGGGCACGCCAGAGCGAGCCGAAGATCGCGGCGCCGCAACCGGCGATCCCGCTGGTGGCTGCAATGACGCCTGCTTCGTCGAAGACGATCGGAGCATAGGCGTCGAACGAGTACCACCAAGGGAAGATCGACCAGGGGGCGTAGATCGGGATGCCGGCCAGTTCGAACCAGGCACCGCCGAGTTCTGGCTGATAGGCGAGTTTCGCGGCTGCCCATTGGGTGGCGAACCAGACGCCCGCCAGCACGATGAGCGCGACGACGAGCATCTGGCCGATAAGAAGTTTGGTCGGTGTCATGCGGGCCTCCGCCCGCGCGACTCAATAGGTGGCGGGCCTGGCCCAAGACTCTTCGAAAATGCTGGTCGGCGTCAGAGCCTCGCTGGTGACTTA
Source organism: Sphingopyxis sp. CR5 (assembly GCF_059693785.1). Taxonomy (NCBI): domain Bacteria; kingdom Pseudomonadati; phylum Pseudomonadota; class Alphaproteobacteria; order Sphingomonadales; family Sphingopyxidaceae; genus Sphingopyxis; species Sphingopyxis sp. CR5. The sequence continues at coordinate 89,046 of NZ_JCATIE010000014.1, forward strand.
GCGTACCTTTCGGGGGACGCCCGGGACCGATCGCCTAGATCGCGCCCGTTACGTCTGGCGGGCAACGAGCGAAGGATTGGCTGAGAGACGGCTCGGAAGCGGCAGGCCGGCCTCATGCGCTTCGCGAATTTCGCGGGTCCGCTGGGTAATCCAGATCGGGAACGGAATTGCGAGATCCTGAAACCGGATCGCGCGATTGAGCCAGGGGTGGCCTTGGCCATGCAAACGCTGGGCTTGATCAATGCTTTCAAGCAGCGCGCCGAACCGTATGTCAGCGACATCCATCGTCGCGAGCATCATGTCGAGCCTGGCCATGACCGCGTTCTCAAAGGACGCGAGGTCGTCCATGTCGCTTTGCTCGGGAAAGCTGATTGTGCGGGCAACAACATCTGGCAGATAACGGATCACCGACAAAGGTGCCCCCATGTCGTTCCACCAGATAGCCGGCATTGCAATGCCATCGGTACGCTTTTGCTTGGGATGCCGTGGAAGCTCGGCAATGCTGAGATCCACCAGTTCGTTGAACCCGGTCACAAGCCAGACGTGATGTTCTGCACCCCAGAACCCGCCCCAGGTGTCTTGGCCGGGCGTATTGTAAACTTCGACCGAGCAAAAGGCGCCCATCCATAGACGACCGCTAATCCCAAAACGGGCAAGTGCGGTCTGAAGCGCTTTCGAGATCTGAAGACATTTCGTCGAATAGGCGCCGCCATAATGGTCGCGTGCGGTCGTATCGACCGCCTGCGCGACAAGCCTGCGCAGAAACGGCGGCGTTCTGCGCTGCGCCTTCGCTTTGGCGATTTGCGCCTTGATGAACGCCGGTTTGATCATGGCGTTGCCTTGCCCTTGCCGGGTAGCGGCGAAACGTCGACGACATACACATCGATAACATCTCGAAGGTTTTCAGGCAGGCGATCGACGAGCATCTCCCGCAGCCCCTCGGGCGTCGTTGGCCGTGCCAACCCGTCAGGGTGGGCAGGCAGGTTTTTTCCCGGCACATTCCCGAACCACAATACGATGTAAACCCCGCGGCCCTCGGCATGCCAATCACGCAGATATCGCGCGGCGAGTTGCTCTGTCGGTGCGGTCCAGACCTCTTTGTGCCATTGTCCCTTGATCTCGACCGGCAGACCTATCTTCCCCAGGATCGCGGCAATGTCGGCGCGCTTCTGTCCCGGCATATGCATCTCTGGCTCGAAGCGGATCGCTTCGGGCAACTGGCCAGAGACATGCTCGACAAGCCGGTTGCGGCAAAAGTTCTCGGATCGCGGCTTCGCACCATTCCAATAGGCCTCCCACATGTCGGTGTTGGTGGATTGCATGCGATCCTGAACTTTGTTCAGCCGGTCGCCGAAAAAGGCGCGCATGTCGTCGATCGTAGCCGGGAGCGCGTCACTGACAACGGCTGCGAGATTGGTCACGGATACCGGGGTAAATTCTGAATCCCGGCGCGCCCGCAGCTGGAGGGCAAGCGCGTGCCGCAGCGGATCGATATAGCTCGGATCGGCAACGCGGATGAGCTGTTCGAGGGTGGCGGTCGCTTCGCGCGATGGGTCGCCACCAATCGCATAGCCATTATTCTCGATGGTCGATGACGCATCCCAAGGATTGGTGTCACCACTCGAACTGCCTTGCGGCCGCGAAGTGCGCGGCCACGCGCGGCTGAAGCGCTCGACGATGAACCGGCGCTGCGCAATCGTGAGGCGGTGCTCGGGATCATCCCGCTCTCCGGAGACGCGGTTTCGGATGAACCAGAGAAACGCCCTATCGTCCGCAGCCGCTTCGCTGAGATGATCCAAGGTGGCGTCGAAATCGACCAGAAAATCGAGCGCGAGCCACGCCAACATCGTCTCATAGTCGCGATGGACGCGGTCGCGCGTTTCTCGCGCCAACACCTGCAATTGAGCCAGTTCGGCATGACGGGTGGCGTGCCCGAGCAATTCGCTCTCGACCGACGCGGGAAGTGACGGGAAGCGGCGCAGCCATTCGACAGCAAGGCGCCCGGCCAGCGACCGCCAGCGCGGATCGTTGCCCAGGAAATAGAGATCATAGACATGGCCGGCCTTGCGCTCGAGCTGGGGCTCGATCGACGTGCGGAAAAAACGCTCGATTGCGGCTTCATCGCACAGGACGGCGGTCTCGAGCGGTTTCAGATCCATGCCGCCTGAGATCTGGGAATCGGTCGTGCGCCGCCAGGCCATGAAGGCGGCCTCGCGTGCCTCCACCGATAGATCATCGATCCCAATGCCGCGTCGCAATCGCTCGGCCACGCCACATACGAGGCAAAGTTCGGCGAAATAGTGTTTGCCATCGAGATGCGAGTCGACGATTTCTCGAGCAGATGGCCGTTCGTTGCGATCGAAACTTGCCATGAAGCCTTGCAACGCCCGTTCGCCCAGCTCATCGCCCAGGAACGCCGTCACCCGCGTCTCCGGTGGGGCTTCCTTGTCGAAGTCGCTGAAGCGGCCAAGATAGGCCTTCGCCGGATCGTACAGCAGATTGGGTGTGCCCGCGTCGACCGCCGGAAGATCCCGCCCCAGCCGATCGCGGAAAGTCTGGTGGACTTTGGCCCGCCGTGCTTCGGATCGCTTGATGGCGGCCTTTTGTTTGCGTTCCCAGTCGTAGACGACCGGTTTCGCCAGCTCCTTGAGCCTGGCCATGAATTTCGTCGAGCCGGAACCGATCTTGGTCGCTGCTGCTCTGACGGCCGCGCTGATGCCCGCGCGGCGTGGCGCGAGGAGCACGAGTTCCTCCAGCATATCGAGGTCTGCCTCGTCATTTCCGCGACGACGATCGAGCTGCTCGATCAGTGCAATGACATCATCCTCGTCCGGATAGAGGTCGAGACCGCATTCGTAGAACGCGAACGATGCATCGCGAACGTGATCATAGCCCGCATCAAACACAACGTGAGTCTGGATAGCGCGCCGGATAACGGGGCGGGCTTTGAACCACTCTGTCAGCGCGAGGGTCGTCTCGCGCTTGTAGCCCTGGTTGTGGTCGACCCAGTGAAGCCGCCGCCAGATGTCGGCGGGTGCCATCGGCGGGTCAAGGTTTAGTGCGCGAAGGCCCGCAAGCCGCACCAGATCGGCAACCTGCGCCTTTGCCGAGTGATCGCCGTCATCGAATAATGGCTCGCCATAGTCGCGGGCGGCGTCAAGAAGTGCTTCGAGCTGGGGGCGATCCAGCGCCTCGATCGATGCATCACTCAGATGGGCAAGATCGAGCCTATCGTCGTTCCGATCTAGGTCGCTGACCGTGACGCCGATGTGCGCGTAGAGCGTGCGGACTGCCAGCTCCATTCGGACCGTGCCCAGACCCAGGTCATGCAGCAGCTCCCACGCCAGTCGGCGGTCGTCCTCGCCGCCCTGCGCCATGAGCCGTTCAACTGTCGCGACCGGGTCGCCGATGCGGCCCAGTTCACGCAGCGCGTCGGCAGCACGGTTGCGCTCGCCGTAATAACGCGCAGGGTCAAACATCATCTTGCGCAGTTCGGGTTCCAGCACCGCGGTCAGCTCGGTACCGGCCATCGCTTCGACGAGAAGAAGAGTCAGATGCGTGTGCTGCTCCGGCGTGCCGATCAGAGCGAGAATGTCCTCCTTGAGTTCGACCCGCATGAGACCGCTCGCCGGATGTCGGCCCCAGTCTTCGGCACGGAAGAACGGATCTCGCTCGGATAGCGCAGCCAGAGCGGCGAGCAGGCACCGCGCGACGTGCACTGGCATGGTCTCCGCGTCGCCGTAGCGCAGGACCGCATAGGGGTCGGCCGCGACGCAGACCTCCGCCAGCACATCATCGAAATGGGCCAGCCATGCGTGGAGGCCGCGCAGCGATGTCGGGACGCCATGGCCCTGTCCAAATAGCGAGAATATCCGCCGCGCCGAAACGCCTGACGCGAAGCAACGCGCGAGCCACTTCGCACCAAGATATTCGGCAAGGACACGATGCAGAAGTTGAAAGCGCTGTCCGCCCTCGGCTTCGAACAGCCTGGTGCGGAGGGATGCTTCAATCGCGTCGGCGTGCGGCAGTGCCGCGATTTGAGCGACGTGGACACAGCCTTCGGGTGTCTGTCCGGCGGGGCCGTTGAACAGGCCCGATAGATCGCAGAGCAGATGGGTTGCGGCATAGGCGCCGGCAGCCAGAAGCAGCTTGTCGGCATCGGCGCGCGCATGCGCGGCGTCCTGATGACGTGGATTGTCCTCCTGCACGAGGAGTTGGCAGGAGCGATCGATCAGCTGCGCGCGGCTATCGGGGAGCGGTTCGTCACTCGCCGCAATCTCGCCGATCAGCCGAAGGGTCAAAGGATTCTTGTAGATCTCCTCCAGACCGCGATCGCCGAGATGAGTGAGCAGACCATTGGCATCGACCGCGGGGAAGTTGCGATGGAGGTAGAGTTCCGCGTCGTCGCGATCGAAGGCCAGCAAGTGGAGCAATATGGCCGGCTGGCCATAATCATCCTCGATCTTGATCCGGTCAGCCGCTCCGCGCCAGTCCACCTCACGGCTCGACAAGATGAAACGCGGGTATCCGAGGCGCGACAATTGGGTGAGAATCGCATCGACGCCGCCTCCGACGGTGGCGGACGCGATTTCATCCAGCCCATCAATGACGAGGCATTCACCGTTGGGTATCAGCCTTTCAGGATGTGCATTGCGGACGAAACTCGCGGCACGAACATATACAAAGCCGGCCTGCCGTCCGATCGCCCGGGCCAGCACGCTTTTGCCCAGGCCTGGGTCGCCGAGAATGACAACGGGGCCATCGAGCGATGCGATCGCCGCCTGATCGATAATGACCGGCGCGCGCGCATTCGGATCCTCGCGCTCGAGTCTTCGGTCAATTTCAATAACAGGTTCAGCATCGGCCATGCTGGTCTTTAATCAACTTGGCGTGACGCCGCCAGCATTGCGGAAGATGCTCAGCTAATCACAGGTCCGGTGCGGCCACGACCCAACTGCCAGTTGATGCCGTCACTGCGCATGATGCCGGTTACAGACTTTCCAAGCTGCCGCTCCAATATTGGCCGCCATGGCACCAGCGTGAACTCGCGGCTCTTCTCGATCACGGCATAACGTCCACCGGGGGACTCCATGGCGCGCGTGAAACGTCCTTCGATCCGCTGCCCGGTTTCCGTTTCGACAAACGCCTTGCCAAGCTCGCCGCGCAGACCGTCGGCAAGGCGAAGCAGTTCGCGGCGGCGAAGGGCCGCCAGGGCATCGCCGTTGATCCGAAAGCCTCCGTCTTCCGTGCCCAGCTCTTGATCAACCAGCCATTGCTGGCGCGCCGCCAGCGCCGCGCGAACTTCGCGGCCAAAGCCGCTGTCGCGGATGACCGAGCTCTCCGCGCTGCCAAGCTCGCGGTCGAGCCAGGTCGGCCCATCATGGCGGGTCAGTGTTTCGACGGCTGCAGGCGATACGATCTCGATCGCAACGGGCTGATCGCGCGACAGGCGTGCCTCAAAGGCCGCGACGCGATCGAGATGGTCGGGCGCGATGGTCCATCGCCCATCGGGCAGGCGCTCGACCTTGCCTGAGCGGCGCATCGCTTCGAGCCGACGGACATGGGCTTCGGCGAAGGCCTGGCTCGCACCCGGATCATGCCGCAGGTGCGCGTCGACCGAATAGCTCCCGTCCGACGCGCGCGCGACAGCAACAATCGTGTGATCGACCTCGCGGATCACGCCGTCGCGCGGGCGAATGGTGATCACGGCGCCCTCCGGCGTCGGCTCGGTCGCGCTCGCCCGTCCGATATCGATATAGCGGACGCGGCCATCGATGCCGTCGAGGATCAGATAGTGGCGGTCCCGATGTTCATCGGAAAAGCCGCGCTGGATGACCTTGCCGGTGACGGGTGCGGTCAGCGCCGGGTCGATGATGCGATTGACCTCAGGTCGTTCGAGCCGCCGCGCTGTCAGCTCGCGCTGCATCAGGCGAATGATATCGCCCCGCTCGCCCATTCGGCGCAGCGTCTCCTCCATCCCGTCGGCGAGTCGCCAGTGCCCGCCGCCCAGATCCTCCGCCAGGCCCATGCTCGCGAGCTTGCGCAGACGCCCTGCCGCTACCGACTGCTGGAAGGGATCGTTGTGCGCCGGACTGGTCACGCGCTCTTCGTCCATGCGGCGGAGAACCCGGCGGTCGATCGCGGTCAGCCGCTCCTGCTCGACATCGTGGCGAAGCCGATCCTCGATCTCGCGATCGGTGCGGGGTCCCAGGTCAAGGGTCGCCAGCTCGGACGCGCGTTCGCGCAGGCCATGAACGATATATTCGCGGGCAATGATGAGATTGGCGCCTGTGTCGTCGACGCCGCGCAGCATGACATGGCTGTGGGGCCGCTCGGTGTTGAAATGATCGACCGCCACCCAGTCGAGCTTCGTGCCGAGATCCTGCTCGACCTGCGTCATCAGCCGGCGGACATAGGGCTTGAGATCTTGATATTCCGCGCCGTCCTCGGCCGAGACGATGAAACGGAACTGGTGGCGGTCGCCCGAGCACCGGTCCAGGAAGCCCTTGCCATCGGCATCGTCGGTATCGCGGCCGTACAGGGTACCGGGGGTGCCATCGCGGGCGACGCCGTCGCGCTGGATGTAGCGCAGATGCGCTCTGGCGGCGCCTTTGCCCTTGCCCGCCATGCGCACCAGCCGGGTTTTGACGATCGCACGCCGCCCGCGCATGCCGGAGAAGCGGTCGCGGCTTGAAAGCAGGCGCCCGATGCTCGCGCCGCGCCCGATCCGGCTGCCATCGAAACGGCGCGACCTGACCCCTGTCGTACCGCCGGCGAGCCGAGCGGCCGACAGCACCTTGCCGCCATATCTCAGGGTGCGCTTGCCGTCGCGATTGCGCGACCGGCCAAGCTTCGGGGTGAAGTCGTCGTCCTTCACTCGCCAGACCCCGAAATCTCGCGATTCTTAGCCAAAAATGGCGCAAATCCGCCATTCCTTGAATGTTTGTCTCGCGCGATTTTTCGCGTGTCTCCCGAAAAAAGGATGTGCAGACAAAGGGTTGAGCAGTGTCGCGAGACACTGCCTTTAACTTGTTTTCCCTTTCCTCCCCTGCCTCCTTCCTTTCGGCTCAAAAAAAGGGAAGCGACGACAGCCTTTCGGCGCCGCCACTTCGCGGTGATCCGCCATCGCTCAATGGGCATGCCCGAACGCCTGTTCGGCATCGCACCGGGTGCGATAATCACGCCGCCCGAGCAGCCCGTGCGGCCTGCCATCGCCATCGACGATCACCCTTGCGACGATCCATCTGGCGTCGAGCCGCGCCAGGATTTCGACCCGGTCGAGCTCCAGATCATCGTCGATTTCGTTCAAATAGCTGCCGATCCAGCGCTCCTGGAGCCGTGCATCCCAAAGAAAATCCACCTCCTCGGCGTCCAGAAAGCGCTGCGCCAGTCCTTCCCCGGCACCGCGTCCAAATTCCAGTTCAAGCCCTGCCACCAGCGCCGCCATCACGCGATCCGACGCCGTTCCGATTTGCTCCATCATGCTCATGACCATCTCCAGCCTTGCGTTCCCAAAATCGAGAACGGCGTTTTGGAGACGGGTGGCGAAGCGGCTGTCAGGGCCGCCGAAGCGATAGCGCAGGCGCCGCGAAGCGGACGTGGGGGGAACCGATTTTCGCAGAAAATTGGGGGGTACCCGCGGGCCTTGAAAGCCGCTTCGCCAGCCGTCATGCTGGGACATATCGAGACGAGCCCCTCCCACCTTCGCCACTAGTCCTGGCCTCGCCGGATGGCGAACAATACCGATGGCGCGACCGAGCTGACGGTGGTCGGCGGCACCGATCGACGGACGACGAACAACGTCTGAGGTGGCGCTTGCGGTGTCGAACGCGCCTCAGCCGGACTTGGGCCGGCCACCTGCGCGAGGTAGGCGACCGTTTCGGCTGGCAGCCTGGCCCGGCCAGCAAGATAGGCGGCATAGCGCGCCGGGCCGGCGTTGTAGGCGGCGAACAGTCCGGGGTAGCCGAACCGGTCGAACATGCGCCTGAGATAGCAGGCGCCAGCGATGACATTGTCGCGCGGCTGATCGGGATCGCTGCCGAGACCCAGGTCGGCGCGCATTTCGGACCAGGTGCTCGGCATCAGCTGCATGAGCCCGATGGCGCCCTTGCGGCTGCGGATCGGCGCGCCGTTCAGCATGGTGCGGCCCCCGCTTTCGGCGGTCATCACGCGCGCGATCCACGCCTCGGGTACGCCGCAGCGGGCGGAGGCTTCGGCGATCTGCGGCTGCCATTGGGCCATCGATGCCGCCGCGATGACGAGAGTCAGCGCGCCCATATCAGCCGCGCCGTGCCGAGCACATCGCCTCCCTCGCTGATCCCGAAATAGCGTCCGTCGAACGAGTCCGGATGCGGCATCAGCAGCAGATACTGCCCTTCGCCAAGCCACCGGCGCCCGTGCCAGCGCGGCATGGGCCGGCCGAGGGCGTCGGTCATGCGCCGCCGGGCAATGCGTTGACCATCGACCAGAATTACGTTGCCGATGGCGCACACGCGGTCGCCGGCGATGGCCGCGACCCGCTTCACGAGCGGCACGTTGGCAGGCAAGTATTGGCGGGTGCCCGCGAGCCGGCGGAAGCGCTCGGGCACACGTGCGATCACCATATCCCCGCGTTCCGGCGTGGTGCCGGGGCGCACCCAATAAAGCCCGCGTGGCGCGCTGTCGGACATGTTCCACACGAGCCGCGCGCGCGGCGGCGCGGCGGCCGAGGCCAGCACCAGGGCCGCGCCAAGCGCGCCGATCACAAGGCGTCGGCGCAATCTGCGGCGGCGCGCAACGCGCTCGGCGATATGATGTGCCCAGACCATGCGGGGTTCGGGTCGGTCCCGCCCGATCATGGCGCATAGTCCTTGCCGGCCTGCGCGTCCGACCAGTGGTCGAGATCATCGATATGATATTGGATGAAGCGGCTGTGGCGGCGAAAGGTCGGCCCTTTGCCGGCGCGGCGAAGGCGCTTGAGCTGGCGCCCGGTGAGCTTGAGATAGGCTGCGGCCTGCTCGGTATTGAGGAAGGGCGAGCCGCGTTTGGCGCGGTTCGCCCGGTCGACGTCGAAGTCCTGGTCCATGGGGCGATCTTCCGGTTGTGGCGTCCCCCGCTGGTGCGGGGTCGACCCCAGCCATGACCGTGCTGTCCTCGCGTGTGATCTATCGAAATCCGGGCCTCACGGATTCGATAGGGCCGCGGCGACGGGCGCCGCGGCCCGGCTCGCTCAGCGCGACCAGATGAGCTTGTTCTCGCCGTCGTCGCCCTGGACCAGCGTCGCGTAGATCGGCGCAGGCAGCGAGGGATCGTCGAGCTTGAGGCTCAGATATTCCGCGCCGGTTTCCTTGGCGGCGCGGGTCCAGCCGGCTCCGATCTCGACCGCGCCCGAAAAGACCCGGTGGTCTGGCGCCTTGTCATGTTCGCGGCTGGCGGGGCGGATCGTCGCCTTGGTGTTGAGGGTCAGGGTGCGGATGGTGCCGCTGTAGACGCCCGAGGCATCACGGGTGAAGCTGCCAATCTGTGCCATGATAACATTCCTTTCGCTTGGCCGAAGCCGCCCGATGCGGCCTCGTGCAGGCGATCGTGAGCGGCCGCCCGGAACGGGGCGCACCCGCAGGGCCGCAGCGTTAGCGAAGGATGCCGTCACGCGGAGTTTCTTGATCCGCGAGGAGGCGACGGGCGCAGCCCGGGAGCCGGGGAAGAAAGTCCGCGCTGGCGGCGTTGCGCCCCGGCCCGGTGGCCGCAGATCAGCCGGAAGAGGTCCGTGGGGCGGCGAATTCGAGGTGCGAAAGGCATCTGGCGATGCAGGCTGGAGCGCATGCTGCTATCGTGGCGCCCAAGGGGATCATGCAAATGACGACACAGACAGGAACGCGCCAGAGCGTGATCGCGGTGCTGGAGAAGGCAGCCGCCGAGATGGCCGAGCACAAGCGGGGCCGGCACTATATGTTCTGGCGCCAGGAAAATGAGGGCAACATAGATACCGCGCTCGCGAGCGCGCCGCCGTTCGATGCCTATCGCGACCTGTGGATTTACACCGGCGACGGCGGCGGTGCTTTGGTGCGGGGGAAGTTCGGCGGCTGGGCGATCGACCGCCTTGTCGGAGGCGCTAGCCCTGCGGATATTATCGCGATGTTCGAGGCTGAAGTCGACGCAAATGTCGGCCAATATACCGAAGTGTCGCCGCTGTTCGGCGTCGAGATCGATGCCGAATGTGTTCTCGCCGAAGGGGTCGTGATCGAGCCCGAACGCGAAGAAATGTTTGCGCGGATGATGCAGGCGCATCCCTTCCAGGGCATGCCCGTGCCGACCGGCGCGGCGATGCTGCGGCAGTCGTTCACGGTCACCCCGGCGTTCCGGCAACAGGCCGAAGGGTTCGGCGCGCAGGACGCGAGCGCGACACAGCCACCTAACGGCGAACGCGAGATCGTGCGCCGACGCGTGCGGCTGGCCTGCCTGCTAGCGAGCATTGGAGCGGTCGAGCTGCCGCTGTCGGTGCTGGAACCAGCGCGTGAGGCCTGCCTCGTCGCTGGCAAAGGCAACAGCGCGGGGCGGCCCTTTCAGTCGCATCCGCTGGTATCGTTTCCGGTTGCCGCGAGCGTCGTTGCGGAGGTCTATGCGCAGCTTGGCGGGTTTCGGGAATTGGACAGTCTGGCGCGCGCGGTCGACCGGCTTGGGCGCGCGCGGCTCGCGGCGTCCGATGTAGACAAGGCGCTCGAGCTTGGCATGGCGGCGGAAATCGCGCTGATGCACGATCATGGCAGTTCGAACACCGAGATCCGCTACAAGGTCGGTCACCGCGCCGCCTGGCTGCTGGGCAAGGACCCCGCCGAACGGGCGGCGGTTTTCCGGGCCATGCGCGATCTTTACGATGCCCGGTCGAGCGCAGTGCATACCGGGTCATTGAGCTCAAAATCCAAGCTCGATCTTCAGGACGCCGACGCGCTGGTCGCGCGTGTGCTCCGCGCGATCGCCGCACTCGGGCGCTTCCCGGACTGGGCCGTGCTTACCATGGGAGGCGAGCTTGACGAATGAAGATGACGCGCTGCGCAGGCGACGCGTGCGGTGCATGATCGCTTATCTTCATCCATTCCGTCTTGTTGAAGCCGACAACGAGCCAGCTTGGGACCCGACGATCGAGCAGATCAATGCCCAGAGTTGGGATTATGCGACCCTTCACCGACTGGTCGGTGGAATTGATGTAGGACTCGAACGACCCTATCATCTTGTGATCGGGCGTGACGGAGCACTGGCTCTGCCGCCGCTCGATGGCCTGCGCACTCCACAAGCTGCAGTCGAGGCCTTCAACCGCTATCTCGCGGCACTGCTACTTGGCGGCATCTATTGTGAGGCGATCACGCCCGACGGACTCGATCTTGGTTCGATAATTGACTGGGCATATATTCGCAGCCAGCGGCCGGGGCTGGCTGCACCTAACCTTTTCCATGATCATGTCAGGCGCCTGCAGGCGAGTCCGCTGGAAGCAATCGCGCTGTCGAACCCGCGCAAAGTCTCACTGACGGAACTTGATCAGGCCATGCGCGCGGGGCTGCGGATGCTGGCAGCATTGCCGCCCGTACGTGGTGAATATCTGCTCAAGGGAACGACCGGGCTCGCACGGCTCGACTGGGGCGCGGCACTCGCAAACCTCTGGATCGTGGTCGAGCAGTTGGTCTCATTCCTGTGGGAGCGACATATTATCGCACCGACATTGGCCACAGATAGAAGCAAAACCCGGCGCAGCCAGTTGTCCGATACGCGAACATGGACAGCATCGGCGCGTATCGAGATGTTGGTCCAGAAAGGATCGATCGGATTGGATATTGCAAAGGCGCTGACAGCGGCGCGCAAGGCGCGTAACGATTTGCATCACAGTGGCGCGCATCCGACATCGACAGATGCATGGGCGGCATATGAAGGAATGACCGGCCTGCTGGTTGTGGCGCTTGATGGTGAGCGACCGCCGCTTCTCGACATCGATCTTGCCGACAATGGTCTCTCCGATCCTTTCGCGCCGCCAGGGCGTCTGCCGGGCGAGCCGACACACTGGATGGCGATCCCAAAGCTGCCCGGAGAGGAAGACCTTGAGCGCGCGGAGGCGAAGCTGCGCCGTCCAAAAAATACATGACGCCGCGCGCCGAGGCCGATCAGGCCGAGGCGCGCGGCGCGATTTTTTTCAGGGGCCTCTCAAACAGACGCGACGGCGTTGGTCGCCGCCGCGTCCGTGTCGTCATGCCGCCATCGGCAGCGGCTCGGTCTCGGGTTCCTCGGGCACGATCCGCCCCATCGCGGCATGTGCCGCGACGCTGCCGACCCCGCCGCGCGTGGTATAGGCAGCAGGCGGGAACGCCATCCAGCGCGGNGGTTCCTCGGGCACGATCCGCCCCATCGCGGCATGTGCCGCGACGCTGCCGACCCCGCCGCGCGTGGTATAGGCAGCAGGCGGGAACGCCATCCAGCGCGGCACCCATCCGGTCACTTGTGCGCGTCCGTTCGCGCCTTCCAGATGGTCGGCGAGGATGCGTTTGAGGGTCTTGCCGCTCTCCTTTTCATTGGCCTCGGCGACGGTCGGTCCTGCCACTTCGGTGACCAAGGCGCGCAGCACTTCGCGGTCACGGACGCATTCGAAAAAGGCCGCATCGGCGGTCCAGTTGACCGCCATCTCGATGCCAAGGTGCAGCCCGACCGCTTCCATTATCGCGCTGCCGGAGGCGAGCGTTTCGGCGCTCACGATGGCGATGACCTCCATGATCGCGGGATCGGGAAGGTCGAGCAGACGCGCGAATATCGCGCTTGCCGCATCGCCTTCGATTTCGCGGTGGAACCCGACCAGCGAGCCCGCATCGGCGTCGAACCCGAGCAGGCTCAGCACCGCGCGGCGCTTTTGCGCGAACGCGATCTGGGCGGGGCTCTCATCGAGCGACGCGCGGACTTGCTCGTTTCGACACCCTTGCGGGTCGGCCTCGACCCGCCAGAATTGCGCGCCCGCGATGGCATGGGCGACCATCAACCGCAATGCGACGCCGCTCGCGCCGGTGAGCGCCAGCCGCACGGCGGCATGGCGATGCAGCGCGACATAGCGGTCGAGCGTGCTCGTCACTTCGGGGCGCGCCGCGCGTACGGTTTCGGTTGTTTCGCCTGCTTCGCGCCGCCGCGCTTCGGTGCGGGTCAGATAGCCCTCGTGGAAGATGACCTCGCCCGTGGCGCGCACATCGACATAGACGCGCCCGCCCTTGCGCTTGGCCGCGCGTTCATATTCCCAGCTATGGAAGTGCTCATTCGTTGCCAGTATCACGACCTCCGCCCAGCCATCGTCCAGATAGGCGGCACGGCGCGAAGCGATCTCGGCTTCCTGCGCAGCCCAGAAGGCATCGCGATCGGCAAAGTAGCGATCCTCGCCGAACAGGTCGGCGATCATCGCAAGCCCCGATGCGGGGACATCGAACAGCGCGTGCTTCTCGATGATCGAAGCGCCGCCGAACAGCCATTGTTTGAGCTGGTGACCGCGGGGTGCATAGGCCTCCTTGTCATCATAGAGCGCGAGCCATGCGCGCTGCTGGCCCTTGCTCGCCATGGTGAGATGGCGCACCGTGACCGCGTCGATGGCTTCGCGGCGATAGATGTCGCGGATGCGCGGCAGGAGGTTACCGAGCGCGAGGATGCGGCGGACGGTGAGTTCGGGCAAGCCGAAGGTCGCGGCGATGTCGTCGATCTTGCGGCCTTCCTTGACCAGCCGCACGAAGCTCTCCCATTGATTGACCTCGTCAGCTTCGAGCCGGGCCATGTTCTCGATCATCGAGGCCTCGATGGCGGCGGCATCGTCACCTTCGTCGAGGATCGCGCACGGCATGGCCTCTTCGGGTTCGCCCGCCTCGCGCCGCTCGGCAGCGACAAGACTGGCGGCATGGAAGCGCCGCGCGCCCGCGACGATTTCATAATGATCGGCCTCGCCGTTCGGTCGGACCAAGATCGGCACGATGACTCCGCGTCGGCGCACGGTCGGCAGGAGGTCGGTCACGTCGGGCGCTTTCTTCGCATAGCGCATGTTGGCCTTGCTGACCGAAAGGTTGGCGAGCGGAATGAAGTCAAGTTGCATGGGTCTTCTCCTTTTCATCGGGGCCGGTCCGGAACGGTTGGACAAGCGGACCAGCCAATCATGGGCGGCAAGCGGCCGCCCGCGCGTCATTCGGCCCTGTCGGGGTCCGAAACGGGGTCGGCGGCGTCGCCGGGTGGGCTGGCGGCGCGGCGCAGCAGGGTCTCGGCCATGAGGATCGACCCGGCGCGGCGCGACCAATCCGCCCAAGTCGTCAGGCGGTGGGTGGTCGCGAACGCGATGTCGCGTTCGATGGTGAGACCGAACGGCAGTCGGATCGCGGCGATTTCGCGGAGCGAATAGGAGCCCAGTTCCGGACTGCCAAAACCCAGATCCGCCAAGCCGAACAGCGAATCGCCATCGGCATCGAGTTCGGTCGCAAGCCATGTCGCGGCGCTAAGCGGATTGAACAGCTTGAGCAGCGGAAGCGGGTCGGGTTCGGGGTTGCCATTGGCCCGCGCAGCCTTGGCGTTGATCGCGTTGGCGCGCAGCGCGAAGCGAATATGGGGAGGCAGCAGGATCATGCCGCCCTCCTCAACGGAGCTTCATCTGGCCTGTCCGGATTCTCTGGCCTCCCGTCCTGTGCCGCTTCGCCTGCCTCGGCATGGCGCGCGAGCAGCCAGTCGGCGGCCTTGCTTGCGGCGCTTGCCGCGCGAAAGATGGCGCGGCTGTCTTCGCGCAGCACCTCAAGCCATGATCCGATATAGTCGGCGTGGCGCACGGTCGGGACGATGCCGAGCGCAGCGCAGAGGAACGCCGAACCCATCTCGGCGACCATTTCCTCACGGGCGTAGCCCTTGGTCCCGAAACTGTTGGTGAGGTCGCGGCCTAGGCGTTTGGCGTGACCGGTGGCGTGCGACTTATGCCGATATCGGCATAACGGCCATAATGCCGCGATCCGGATTATGCCGCATGTGCTCGTTAGGGCGCGGTCGGCGGTATGATCACGCCAACCCCATTCGGCATAATCCTCGTCGCTCCAACAACATGGAGCACGACGATCATG
>NZ_JCATIE010000015.1:0-89214 GCF_059693785.1 Sphingopyxis sp. CR5
TTCAACAAACTCAAGAATTGGCGCAGGGTCGCCACCCGCTACGACAAAACCAAGGAATCCTACCTCGGCTTCGTCGCGCTCGCCTCAGTTAAACTCTGGATACCCTTTGTCCACGAAGCCTAGCGACTTCCCGCCGACCGAATAACCGAGATACTCGGGCGAAAGGCTGATTCCGAAAGCGCCATAACCGGTCATCAGCAACGGCGTCTTGCCGGGGCTGGCCAGATCGCGCGGCCGCAGCAGATAATAGTCGACCAGCGTTCCATCTTTGGAGGCGGCCGTTTTCAGTTCCACGACGAAGCGGCTCGCATCGAACACCGGCTTCTCGCTGTAGAGCGTTGCGGGGCCCTTTGGGCCACCGACCAGTTCCAGCCGGTTCGGCATGAGGTAACCCGCGCGCTTCATGATCGCCACGTCGCTGGCAGGATCGACCCCAACAAACGTCACCGAAGTTCCGACAGGCTCGGGGACTGCCTCGGCGATTTTCCAGCCATCCGCCGTGGCGGTGGCCGTCGCGATGCGCTGAACACCGCGCTTTGTCAGGAGCATCTTCAGCGTCGAACGGCCGGGTGCCATGCCGCCATAGGGATCGCTCAGAAAATCTCCGTCACCCGGCGTATAGACGAGCGACAGCCGCTTGTCGCCAGGAACCGCGGCGTTCGTATCATAAGCGACGACGCTTTCGGCCGGATATGCGCGGCCATTGATGGTCGCGGGCTCGGCGAGCTGTGCAAACAGCTTGCCGCCGCCAACGGTTCCAAGGCTCATCTTGAGCTTGGAGGGAATTGCCGCCTTTTCGATGCGCCCGTCGCCGCGAACCAGAATATGCTCGAACGTCGAATAATCGATCACACGCGTGATGATGCCGACGCGGTTCTGGCCCTCCCCGGCGGCGCTGAGCGACATCAGCGCGTCGGTGGGCTGCGCACTGTAGACGATCTTCGCATCCGCGAGCGGCGTCCCGCGCGTCCAGATCGCGACACTCGCTGGCCAACCGGTGGGCAGCTTCGGCGCATCGCCGATGCTGTGCTCAATCAACAGTCGATCACTGTCGAGCCAGGTGACAAAGGAGCGGCTGGCCGGCGTCCGGAACCCGTCTTGCACAAAGGCCCCGGCAGTCAGGTCGAATTCGCGCAGCTCGACTTCGTCGCCGCCCTGCGGCGACAGCGAAAAAATGCATCGCGTATAGTCCGGCGGCGCGCAATTGGGGGTCCCGCCAAAATGTAGCTCATACGCCGTTCCCTCTGCCTTGCGGAGCGCATCAACGTCGAGCACATCGCGCCAGTCCGTGGGAACGCCGTCATCCCCCCGTTTTCCGACCGACAGAACGCCATGCGGGTGGGCAACCGACCGCTGGAAGCGAAGCGCGACAGAGCCCATCAGTTGATATTCGGGCGGCGGATCCCCTGCCGCGAGCAGCGCCTTCAGCTCGGCCTCGATTTCATCGTGGCCAGGCATCTTCCCAATACGGGCCTGGCTGTCCTGCGTTTCCTTCTTCGCCCACTCGAGGGCGCGCGTTTCCTGCGGCGCCTCGAGCCACTGATAGGGGTCCTGCGCCGCGGCGGACATCGGCGCCATAAGCGCGACCGCCGAACATGCTGCAAACCAAAGCATCCTCATTTCGTGACCCCCTTCAGATATTTGTCGAACCAGGCGACGGTGCGCTCAGCGGCGTCGATCTGGTTTTCGCGTTTGACGAAGCCATGCCCTTCCTCGGCATAATAACGGGCGTCCACGATCTTCCCCGCCGCCTTCAGCGTCGCGACAATCTGCTCGGCTTCATAGGCCGGGACGCGAATGTCGTTCTGCCCCTGGAGCACCAGCATCGGCGCCTTGGTGTTGCCAAGATAAGTGAGTGGGCTGACGCGCGCATAGACGTCGCGATCGGTCTCAGGGTCGCCGATGAGCCCGCGCTGATATTCGCGAAGTGCGGGCGAACCGCGCTCCCACATCGAATTCCAGTTGACGATGCCATAGGCTTCGACGCCCGCGGCCCAGAAATCGGGCATCCGTCCGAGCGCCATCACCGTCATGAAGCCGCCGTAGGACCCACCGGTAATCCCGATCTTTTTCGGATCGGCATAGCCCGATGCGACGAGAAACTTGGCGGCCCAGGCTTCGTCCTCGAGATCGCGGCCGCCGAGGTCGCGACGATTGGCCTGCTCGAAGGCGCGGCCATAGCCGGTCGAACCGCGAACATTGGGCGCGATGACCATATAACCGCGCGACGCCAGCGCCGCGGCCGTCGCATCGAAGTGGTCGGTCGTCTGGCCGGTGGGCCCGCCGTGCGCGACGACGACGACCGGGGCCGATCCGTCGCGCTTCAGGTTCCACGGCATCCAGAGCACAGCGCTGATCACCGTTCCATCGGCGCTCTTGTAGCGCACAATTTCAGTGCGAGGCAGCGTCTCGCCATCGACGCTGGCGAGACCCAGGCTGGTCAGCCGTGTGGCTTTTCCGGCGGCGATGTCGAAGGTCCAGTAGTCGAACGGCGCGCTTCCGGACGAATAGGGAAAAAGGAGCCGGCTGCCATCTGGCGAAAAGGCCGGCAAAGTCCCGAAATAGCCTGCGGATTTTCCCTGAGGCAAGGGCAACGCCCGCACGCGCTTGTTGGCGACGTCGTAGAGATAAACGACGTCGCGGCCATCGACATTCTCGATCGCAAGCAACTGGCGGCCGTCCGGCGAAAAGGCGCCGGCTTCCTGTGGCCAGGCGCCGGGATGGATGGCGTTGCGCTTGCCGGTCGCGAGGTCGAGCAGCACCGCCTGCCGAAGGCCCGCACCATTCTCGCTCGTCACCGACAGGCTCTTGCCGTCCGGAGAGAGCGCGATCGCCGCCTCATAGGGTGCGCCGGGGCCGCCCGCGATCTTCGTGGCGACGCCGGTTGCCACCTCGATGCGCCAGATCGAGCTTTCGGTCTGCCCGGCGTTGGAGCGATTGGCATAAACGTGGGTTGCGCCGGGATCGAAGCCGACGACCGCCCAGTAAATGCCGGCCTCCTTCTCCTGCGTCAGAAGTCGCACCGAACGGTCCGCGAGCGTCATGACGGCGACGTTCGTGCTGGGCTCGGTAGCAACGCGCCGGTTGAATGCCAGAAGCCTGGAGTCCCGGCTCAGCCGCAATGTACCGGTGTCCGATGCATCGGGCGTCGCGGTGAGGTTGATCGCCGCGCCGCCGTTCGCCGGGATGGCGAAGATGTCGTAAATCTCGCGTCCGCCGATGTCGGATGCGTAAAGGACGGTTTTGCCGTCGGGCGTGACGGCGGGATAGAAGGTCTTGTCTTCGGTTTGCTGCAGCTGCAGCGGAAAGCCGCCCGACCCCGGCACCCGCCAGAGGTTCATACGGCCGGTCAGATCGGTGGCCATCACGACATCGCCGGCCGGCGTCCAGGTCGCGAACCAGCTGGAACGCAGGAAGAAGAGATCGGCGATCGGGATCGGCTGGGCGTCGGAGCGCGGCGCCGAGACGAGCGACTTCGGATCGGTCAGGGGCCGTTCGGGCGTTCCGCTGAGCACGGCAACGCCGGGTCGCCGGGGATCGAGCCCATCCTGCGCGATGCCGGCATTGGCGACGAGTGCGCTCGTCGCCAATGCCGCGGCCAGAAGCGCGCGCATCAACGTACCGGCCCGCCGAAGCGCGCGGTCAGTTCGATCCCGAACGTCCGCGGCCGCAGGCGGTTGGACGTGATGTCGTTCACCCCCGGTGCGATTTCCTGGACGCCGCGATAGCTGGTGGCGCCGCGGTCGTCGGTCAGATTGTCGGCGAAGAGTGCGATAGAAAGCTGCTCGAGATCGACCCCGATGCGGGCATCGANCCCGGTGCGATTTCCTGGACGCCGCGATAGCTGGTGGCGCCGCGGTCGTCGGTCAGATTGTCGGCGAAGAGTGCGATAGAAAGCTGCTCGAGATCGACCCCGATGCGGGCATCGATGCGATCGATGGTGTCGCCCGGCAGATAGCCCGGGAAGGCCACGAACCGGCGCGGCGACGAATGCTGCCATCCGACGCGCGCAAAGCCGTCGACGCTGCCGGCGAGGGTCGTACGATAGTCGACCGACGCGTTCGCCGTGAACTTCGCGACATCGTCGACCACCGCGCCGTCGACGATGCCGGTGCCGGGCACGCTGCCCGAATAGGTCGCATCGACATAGGCGCCGCTGGCGGTCAGGGTGAGGCCACCCGCGGGACGCAGGACAACGCTGAGTTCGGCGCCTTTGGTCGTCGTTCCCTTGGAATTGATGAGGCCGTTAAACCCGGTGTTGCCGATCGGGATGCGGACGGTGACGTCCTTCCAGTCGCTATAGTAGAGCGCGCCCTCGAGCGTCAGCTTTCGGTCGAACAGCTCGGCCTTGCCGCCGATCTCGTAGGTCCAGATCGAATCCTGGCCGAGCGCGGCGGGGAGATCGATACCAAGCGGACCCGCCAGCGCGAGCGAAACGGTCGGCTGGAGCTGACCCGCCCGGAACCCCTTCGCCGCGCTCGCATAGATCGTGGAATTGGCGGTGGGATGCCAGGCGATCGACACGCGCGGATTCCAGCTTTCGTAGGTGTCGCCCGGTTGAGGCGTGATCACGCCGGCGTTGGCCTCGAAGCCGCGGAGCCGCTCGTGATAATAACGCAGGCCTGCCGTGATATCGACCGGCGCGAACGGCAGCGTGTAAGTGCCTTCGCCGAACAGCGCGCGCGCCTTGCTGGTCACCTCGCCCGTGTTGTCGATGCCGAACAGCGCGAACACGAAATCGTCAGCGCGGACCGCGTCGCGGGCATAACCGCCGAACGTCCATTGCAGCGGGCCGTCGCCGGACGAAGCGATCCGCGCCTCGTGCGCGTCGACCGTAATGCCGATATTGGCATCGAGCGTTCCGCCGAGCAGGCTACCCGACTGCGGCAGGTCGACCTTGTTGTGCGAATAGCTGTAGAAAGCCTCGGCACCGCCCAGATCGTAACGCGCCGTGGCGCCGTAAAGGCGATATTTAAACCCGCCTGCCAACACCGCCGTGCGCGACTGCTCGCCTTCGTCGCTGGCATCCGATCCGCCACCGGGGAAGCTGCCCTTGTAGAACCAGTAACTACCGGTGATCGACAGCCGCCCGGTGGGGTCGAAGCGTGCCTTGGCGCGGAAGGTGGTGAAGGTCTGATCGTTGAGATCGGTTTCGCCGGCCGCGGCATTGTCGATCCAGCCGGGGAAACGCTCGCCGGTGCCCGCGACGCGGACAGCGAGAATGCCGGGCACGATCGGCGCGTTGAACGCTCCCTTGATGCCGCGATTGGTGCCGCCATCCTCAGTCTGCGAGACGAACGCCGAGCCCTTCGCTTCCCAATTGTCGAGATCGGCGCCTTTGGTCAGGATGCGGACGGTGCCGCCCATCGATCCTTCGCCGAACAAGGTTCCCTGCGGACCGCGGAGAATTTCGACGCGGTCGAGGTCCCATGCCCGCACGTCGGGCGCGATCGGAACGGTCACCCCAGTGAACGGCAGATCGTCGAGATAATAGCCATTCTCGTTCGCGCCAAGCGACGTTGAAATCCCACGGATCGTGATCTTCTGGCTGCCCGAGCCTTGATCATATACGCCGACGCCCGGTGCCTCCTGAAGAAAATCCGAAAGATTCTTGGCCCCTCGCTGTTCGAGCGCCTCGCCGCTAATCGCGGTCAACGCGATCGGCACGTCGATCGCGCGTTCCTCGCGCTTGCGCGCCGTCACAACGATCTCATCGTTCCAGCTTCCCGAAGCTGCCGTCTCGGCGGGTGCATCGGCGCGGGTTGCCTGTTGCGCCATCGCCGGCAGGGCTTGCGCAGCGGCGATTGCCGCGAGTGAGATGCGGAACAGATGCTTTGCGTTCACGGTCATTGGAAGCCCCTTTTTGAATCTGCGTCCAAGGGGCAGGACGCACCACCGGCGCCGAGGGATAGCGGCCAGTTACATTTTTTCTGCAATTTTATGTCAGATGCCGGACGGTGCGGCGCGCGGTCTCGATGGCCGGTGCTTCACGTCAAGTGTGAACTCGAACCGACAGTTCTGGCCGGTGCACGAACCGCTGCGCGGATTAGTGCTAGGTGTTTAGTCCCAGCATGTGATGGTGTAAGATTATCATCATCACAGCGGGAGGGATTATGGGCCAGCTTTTACATGGGAGCGCCAAGACCACGCACGCCGTTCGAGCGGAACTACAGCGATCGCAAGCTCCGGTCGCGCAGCTCGCGAAGCGGTAAGCTGGCGCCGGGCCTGCGTGAACGTGCGACTGCCGCGGGTCGTCGGGCCCCAGATAGCGTCGGCCTCCAACTCCAGGCGGCGCAGCTCGTCGGATACACCGGTCAGGCCAGACCCCGCAGCGAACAGCGTGCGACCGACATCGTTCTTCGCCTCGACCATGGCTTGTCCGCCCAACCGGAGCGCCTCCTGATCCAGACTGAAGGAAAGGCCGAACGTGTCACGGGTCTGGCCGCGTAGCATCGCGGCGAGCGGCCCCTCGTCGATCGCGGCGTCGTCGGCACCAAGCAGCGTGCCGCCCGTCCCCTTCTTCCGGCGGCAAGCGAGCGTCGTGCCGCCGTCCTCGAGCACCGCGCCGACGCGGAGTAACGAATACGAGCGCTGACCGCAGCAGGTCCTCCGCGTCGTCCATGCACGCCCCGGCGCAGTTCACGTCGAGACGCGCCCAGCGGATCACATCGAGCTCGACCCGCTCCACCAACGCTACCTCGCCGTCGGCCACATCAACCAGGACCGCGCCCTTCGCACCGGTCTCCCTAATGGTCCGGCCCTGCACGTTACCGGGGAAGACGACGTACGGCTCGACGCTGACGACCTCGAACTCGTGAACGTGACCGAGCGCCCAGTAGTCGTAGCCGCGCGACCGCAGGTCCTCGACGCTGCATGGGGCATAGTCCGCGTGCCCCTGCCGGCCGGCCAGAGCCGTGTGGAGCATGCCGATGTTGAAGAAGTGCGGCTCGGCCGGCGGATAAGCGAGGACAAGGTTCTCGGTGACCGCCGGCGTCGAGAAGCTCTGGCCATGGATCGCTACGGCGAGGTGGACGAGGCGGTGCGGCTCGGGCCTCCTCGATCCAAACAGATGGACGTTGGCTGGCCAAGGGACAGTGCGCGAAACCACCGAGGCCGCGTCGTGGTTGCCGGCCAGCACGAATGCCGGGATGCCCGCCTGATCGAGCCGCCCCATCGCCTTCGCGAAGTAGAGGCCGGTTGCCATGTCACGCCAGTCGCCGTCGAAGAGGTCGCCCGCGATCACGACGAAGTCGACCGCCTGGTCGATCGCGAATTGCACGAGGTTGTCGAAGGCAGCGCGCGTCGCCGAGCGGATCTCGTTGACGGGCAGGCCCTCGTACCTCGACAGGCCGTGCAGCGGGCTGTCGAGGTGGATGTCGGCTGCGTGCAGAAACCTGAAACTCGTCAACTCATCCCCCCTGTGCCAGACCGGCCTCGTGTTCGGGCGCGCCGCCAAGCCAACCGATTGTGTGGGCAATTCGTCGCCGCTTACAAGGCTTAATACGGGTTCGCACCAGATCGGACCCAACAACGGGCCGTCGCACGATCGATCAGGCGGCCCTCATCGCCTTTGGGGATTCTAGCCGACAGTTACGAATTGCGTGCGTTGAAGGTCTGCGTTCAACAACCCTCTACGGGCCCTCTCTTCGACTCAGAACTTCTCGAATCTGTCAACTCACAGGTCGGTGACTGATGTCTGCTTTCGGGATCATGCCAGCACCCATTGAATGACCGTTGCGAGGCGCAAAGCCGTCACATCCCTCCATCGCGTCGCATCAATCCGCGATAACCGCCATCTACCATCCGCCGAGCCTCGCGCACCAGCCGCCTGACCCTTGAACGCAGCGAGTCGGAAACGGTGCGCCAGTCCGACGAAACCCTCTCGCCTCCGAACAGGACCACCGCGATTTCGCGCTGCGACGCCCCCGCGCTCAGCGCATCGGCGACCCTCAGGACATCGATCAGCCTTTCGACGCGGCGCTCCGCCGGGAAAAGCGCGGGCAGGAAACGCCCGGTCCGCAGCAGCCCTACCAGCCGGCGAAGCGGCAGGAGCCGCGCGTCGGTGTGCTGGCCGACGAAGCCTTGCATCGCGTAACGGAGAAGCACGGGCCGACCGCAGCCAAGACGCCCTTGCTCGATGTCGATCCGAATGCGCCGATAGCCGTCCGAGAGTACGGCGTGCTCGCGCCCCTCGGGATCGACGACGATATCGAGCCATGACGCGAACCGGCCAAGATCGAACCGGTCGACATGCTCGGCATCGACGGGCAGCGCATCGACGCGCAGGATATCGGGATCGACGCGCGCATGCCAAACCAGGCGCGCGTCGGGTGACGCCCGGGCCGGGTCCTCGGCGAAAGTGCAGGCCCCACGTCAAGCGATCGGCGGCGCCGGGCTGGTCGCGCGTCGCCTTGCTCGCCGAGGTATACCAGGCGACATAGGCAGGGTCGCGCCGCAGCCATTCCCACCGCATTCCCGCACGGTCGATCCCGCTGAGCCGCCGATATGGTGCCGGGTCACGCCAGTCGGGACGAGACGGCGGCGCCATTCAGCTCGCGCGCCCGATAGGCGTCCGATAGGACAAAAGGCCTGCAAACAACGGGTTGCGTCTCGTCGTTCGATCGATATGATCGGCCCTGGTTCCAGCACGCGGGCGCGGCGGATACGGAAAACCGCAAGGGCGCCCGGCCAGGCAGGAAGGGACGGCCCGGGGGGTCGCGGCGGCTTGAGACGCTGCCCGGGGCCGAGATCGCGCATGAGAGACATGCGTGCGGAGGTCGAGTGGTTCCTCGACGCGATCACGGTCGCGGGCGATGTCGATACGCTCGCGATGATCCTCGGCGAGATGACCGATCGCATGGGGTTCGCGCATTTCGCGCTGACGCATCATGCCAATATGACCGACGCATCGAACAAGCTCATCCGGCTGCACAATTATCCCGAGGCGTGGGTCGATTATTTCGATCGCAACCGGCTTGGCCTGTCGGACCCGGTCCACCGCGCGAGCCACAAGACGAGCGCAGGCTTTCGGTGGGACAGCATCGCCGAGCTGATCGCGATGACGCCCGGCGACCACAGGCTGCTCGCGCTCGCGCAGGACCACGGCCTCGCCGACGGTTTTACCGTGCCGGCGAATATCGTCGGCGAAGCGACGGGTTCGTGCAGCTTTGCGTCGGGACCGCACCACGACCTGCCGGTCGATGCCCTGCCCTGGGCGCAGCTTGCCGGGACAGCGGCGTTCGAGGCCGCGCGGCGGATCTGGCTCGCGCGCGCCGCTCCGCTGCCTCCCCGCCCGACGCTGACCGATCGCCAGCGCGATTGCCTGGTCTGGGCGGCGCGCGGCAAGACCGCGTGGGAAATCGGCCGCATCCTGGGGATCAGCGAAGCGACGGCGGTGCGCCATCTCAAGCAAGCCCGCGAAAGATATGGGGTCGATAAGCAGACATCATTGCTGATCCGCGCCCTGTTCGATGGAATAATCAGCTTCTCCGACATTTTCGGGCATTGATATGCCCATTTCTGGGAATAGCGCGATCGCGGCCATGGCCTGACCCTCCCGTGCACATACAAGACGGGAGCCTGAACCATGCTGCACCTCGTAGAAGCCGATTGCCGCGCGAGCGAAGACGATGTGCTGCGCGCGATGTTCGCGGCGCGCAAAGACGTCTTTGTCGACCTGCTGGGCTGGAGCGTCCCGGTCCTCGGCGGGCGGTTCGAGATCGACCAGTTCGACGACGAACACGCAAATTATCTCGTCGTGACGGGTCCCGATGGCGGGCATCGCGCCTCGGCGCGGCTGCTGCCGACGACGCGGCCGCATATCCTCGCCGATCTCTATGCGCCGCTCTGCGACGGCAAGGTGCCGCGAGGGCCGGGCATCGTCGAGGTGACGCGCTTCTGCCTCGACCGCCATATCGACACGCGGGCGCGGCGCGCGGCGCGTGACCAGCTCGTGCTGGCGATCGCGGAGTTTGGGCTCGCCGAGGGCATCAGCCTCTACACCGGCGTTGCCGAGGTCGGGTGGCTCGAGCAGATACTTGCGTTCGGCTGGCGCGCCTATCCGCTCGGCACGCCGCAGCGGATCGGCGGCATGCGCCTTGGCGCGCTCGCGATCGAGATCGACCGCGACACGCCGCAATTGCTCGCCGATGCCGGGATCGGCGCGGCGGCGACCCGCACGCGGGAGCCGCACCATGCGCTCTGAAACCCTCGCGTCGGCGGCAGCGAGCCTCGATCGATGGTCGGCCGATCTGGTTCGCGACGGCTATTGCATCATCGCCGACGCGATGCCTGAAGCCGAGATAAGCCGCCTCGACGAGGCGCTGCGCGCCGATTTCGAGACGACGCCCTTTTGCGAAGGCGGCTTTTATGGCGAGCGGACCAGGCGCTTCGGCCGCCTGCTGGCGCGCTCCCCGCTCGCCGCGCGCTTCGTCGCCCACCCGCTCATTCTCGGTATCGCCGAGGCGGTCCTCGGACCATGGTGCGACCGCATCCAGCTCAACCTGACGCAGGCCATTGCGCTGCATCCCGGTGCGCTGCCGCAGCTTCCGCACCGCGACCAGGACATGTGGCGCGGCGCAATTGGCGAGACCGAGTACCTGGTCAACGTGATGTGGCCGTTCACCGACTATCGCGCCGACAATGGCGCGACGCTCGTCTGGCCGAAAAGCCATGGCGCGGCCGCGCTGGCGCCCGAGCCGGCAGGCGATCCCGTCGTCGCCGAAATGTCGCCCGGGTCGGCGCTGCTCTTCCTCGGCTCGACGCTCCACGGCGCGGGAGGCAACATAAGCAACGACATCCGCCGCGGCATGATCGTGAGCTACTGTCTCGGCTGGCTCAAGCCCTATGAAAACCAGTGGCTCGCCTACCCGCCGCAAGTCGCGCGCCATTTCGATCCCGAGCTCGCCGCGCTCGTCGGCTATCGCCAGCACCGCCCCAACCTCGGCAATTTCGAGGGGCAATGCCCGTCGATCCTGCTCGGCGACCAGCTTCCCGAACGGATCGGCGCGATCGACGCGCTGCGGCCCGACCAGCAGCAATTGGTCGAAGCCTATGTCGCCGGCCAGCGGGCCTCGCCGTGACGCGCCCTTCATGAACGCGGGGGTGACCTCCGAGCGCGTTTACGACGCGCTCAAGGCGCGCCTGCTCGGCGGCGACGTCCTGCCCGGCGAGCGGCTCGAGCCCAAGAAGCTCGCGAGCCTGCTCGCCAGCAGCGTGACCCCGGTGCGCGATGCGCTGCACCGCCTCGCGGGCGAACAGATCGTCGAGATGCGCGCGGCCGAAGGATTCCAGTTCCCGCTCGTCACCGAGCCGGGCCTGCGCGATCTCCTCGGCTGGAACCACGCGCTGCTTCGCCTCGCGCTGCAGCGCTGGCCCGCGGGCATGCCTGCGCCGCTCGAAACGGTGCCGGACGGCAATGACGCCGGTAGCGACCGCGCGCTCTTCGGTGCGATCGCCGAACGGTCGGGCTCGGCCGAACTCATGCGCCAGGTCGAGGCGGCGAGCGACCGGCTCGCGACCGCGCGCGTCGCCGAGCGCGACGTGATTCCCGGAATCGCCGACGAACTCACCGACCTGGGGGCCGCGATCGCGGGCGGCGAGGCGCGGGCCGTCGCGCGCCGTGTCGCCGCCTATCACCGGCGGCGCCTTTCGCGCATCCCGGCGATCGTCGAGGCGATATACCGCCACGGCTGACGCGGCCGCGCATCGCGCGGTAATATTCGGCAAATATTCCGCGTATAAATTTCGGATAGCCGCCCGGCCTTCCTACTCTTCTCGCTGCCGCAATCCCGCGGCAGCAAGGAGAAGTCTCATGGATCGTGAACATGAAGAACTGATCGACCTCGGCGCGGCGAGCGTCGAGACGCTCGGCCCGCCCGACATCGGGGTCGAGCTCAGCGCCTTCACGCGCCCCCTCGGCATCAGCGACGAAGACTGATGCAGGCGGCGGGCGGGTCGCCGGCCCGCCCGCCAAGGCGCGCGCGGCCGCATGACCAATATCCGCCTCCGTCCCGGTATCGCGCATCGCAGTTTCCGCGACTGCGCGATCATTCTCGATGTCGATCGCGACCGTTACTGGCAAGTGTCGGGGCACGTCGCGCGGCTGCTCGACCGGCTCGCGAGGGGCGAGGCAGGCGCGCTGACGCCCGCCGATCGCGCCTGCCTCGAAAATCTCGGGCTCGTCGAGAGCGCCGGCGGCGATGGCCCGTCGCCTTCCCTCATTTCGCTCCCCGCTCCCGCTGCGAGCGCCATCGAGGAAGAGGTGCCGACCGGGCGCTTCCGGCTCGCCGAGGCGGTCGAAATCGCTTGGCTCGCGGTGGCCGCGCGCCGCCGGGTTCGGCGCCGCTCGCTGCGCTCGGTCCTTGCCGCGATCGACGGGTGGCGCGATGACGAAAGGCGGGATGCATCAGCCGACGCGGCGGCGCTCGCGCGCCGCTTCGCGCGCTATCGCCGTCTCGTGCCGCTCGCTCCGCTCTGCCTCCCCGACGCGATCGCCTTCCTGCGCTTCGCCGCGCGCCGCGGCTGCTTTCCGCGGCTCGTTTTCGGGGTCGAGGCGTGGCCGTTCGCCGCGCACTGCTGGGCGCAAGCCGACGATATCGTGCTGACCGACGCGCTGCATCACGCGCGCTCCTTTGCGCCGATCCTGGTCCTGTGAACCCGCCGGTCTTCCTCGCGATCTACGATCCGCGGCAGTCGGACGCTGCGGCAGCCTGGCGGCAGCGCGCCCGGCACCGAACGGCCCTCGTTCCAATTATCGACACGGCGGCGCTCGCCATCTTCGTGTCGCCCGGCACCGCCTGGCTTCCGCTGGCGCCGACGGGCGCGGTCATCGGCAAGCTTTTCGGGTCGGGGAGCGCGACGCGGGTCGAAGAGCTCCCCAGCGCGCCGCTCGACGCGCACGGCACGAACGGCACGAACGGCATGTTCGCCGAACGCTATTGGGGCGATTATGTCGCGATCGCGGGCGATGCGGGCGGCGCCCGGCTGGCCACTTTTCGCGCACCCTCGGGCGGCGTCCATGTATTTCGCACGCGGGTCGGCGAAGTCCTGTTCCTCGCTTCGCATGTCGAACTCCTCCGCGACCTCGAAATCGTCGCGCCGGCGATCGACTGGGAATTCGTGGCGCACCACCTTGCCTTTTCGCACCTGCACGGGCGCGCGACGGGGATCGCCGGGATCTCCGAGGTCTTGCCGGGCGAGATGGTGATCGACACGGGCGCCGAAAACAAACGGCACGTCCTTTGGTCGCCCTGGTCCTTCACCACCCCCGAACGGCGCCTCGATGATCGCGAAGAAGCGGCGCGGCAGGTGCATTACGCCGTCGGCCGCGCCGTCTCCGGGCTGGTCGAGCCCGGCGCGCGGGTCGCGCTCGAACTTTCGGGCGGGCTCGATTCGTCGATCGTCGCGGCAGCGCTTGTCTCGGCGGGCCGCTCGGCGGTCGGCATCAACCTGATGACCCCGGGCGGCGACGGCGATGAACGGAGCTATGCGCGGGCCGTCAGCAAGAAGACCGGGATCCGGCTGATCGAGGCGCCGATCGCGGGCGACATCGACTTGACCGAAGTCGAGCCGCGCCTCGAAGCGCGCCCGGGAATGCTCGCCATGCTTCGCCTCGCCGATCGCAGCATCGCCGCGATCGGCGCCGCGGAGAGGGTGAGCGCATTCGTCAATGGTACCGGCGGCGACTGTGTTTTCTGCTCGCTGGGATCGTCGGCGCCGGCGGCAGACCGGTTCCGCGCGCACGGCCTCGGCGCCGGCCTCGCGCGAACGATCGCCGATGTCGCGCGCGTTCATGACAGCCATATCTGGAAGGTGGCACGCATGACGATGCGCCGGGTGCGGCGCGCCCGCGCGTCGCCGGCCTGGCCGCGCGGCAGCCTTTTCCTCGCCGAGCATCGCCTACCCCGCGCTCCGGCGTCCCATCCCTGGCTCGACGAACCGCCGGGCACGCTCGACGGATCGCGCGCGCATGTCCACGCGATCCTCGCCTCCTATGCCCACCTCGACGGCTATGGTCGGCACATTGTCGCGCCCTCGCTCTTTCCGCTGCTCGCGCAGCCGGTCGTCGAAGCCTGCCTCTCGATCCCGAGCTGGCTGTGGGTCGCGGGCGGCCGCGACCGGGCGGTCGCGCGCGCGGCGTTTCGGCGCGAGCTGCCGGCGATCGTCGCCGAGCGGCGCTCGAAAGGGGCAATGGATGCCTTCTGCGCACGCACCTTCGAGACCAACCGCGCGCGGCTGCGCCCCTTCCTGCTCGACGGACTGATCGCCAGCGCGGGCCTGCTCGACCGTGACGCGATCGACACCTATCTCGCCCGCCCCTTCGCCAACCGCGACCGCGATTTCTACCGGCTGCTGCCGATCATCGACACCGAGCTATGGGCGCGCGCGCTCCTCGCCAGTGGGCGCTGAGCGCGCCGCCTTCATCGCCTGCCAGCGGCGATATTGCTCGGCCTTGGCGGGTTCGGGATCGACATGGTCCTGGAGCCAGAAGCGAAACCAGTCGAGATTGCGTTCATAGACCGCGAACTTGTGGCGCGGCTGGTATTTGAGATGCGTTTCCTCGGGAAAGGCCCAGAGCTCGACCGGCTTTCCTTCCTGTGCCAACCGCGCCGCGAGTTCGACGTTGAAGCGAAACTCGCGTTCGGGAAGCTGCATCAGCAGGGGCGCACGGATCCTCTCGGTCGCAAAAACGGGGGAAAGCCGCTTCCAGCGTTCAGGATCGTCCTCGGGTCGCCCGATACCCCAAACCTGCTTTAGAACGGGTGGGATCGGGCTGTCCGGAAGCGCGTTGAACCAATAATAGGTTGGCGACAGCAGGGTGTTGGCGATCGCGATCGCCGCGAGCATCTCGCTGTTCAGCGCGATCCACATCGTGGTCTCGCCGCCGAAACTGACCCCGCCCATTCCGACGCGCGCGCGATCGACGATCCCCTCGCCCGCGAGCCGGTCGATCGCCGCGGCGACGCCCTCCTGCCCGACGCGATATTGTTCGACCTGGTCGCCGAGCCCCGGCGACGTCGGGACACGGTTGATGCAGAGGACCGCGATTCCCGCCGCGGCGAGCTGGCGCAGCGGATATTCGTCGCCGACCCCGCCGCGCAAATATCCGTCACAATAATAATAGGTCACGAACAGCGGCAGATCGCGTTGCTTTCCCGTCGGCAGCAGCAACTGGCCGGTGAAGGCCTGGCCCGATGACCCCGTCCACTGCATCGGCGCAAACCGCAGCGTGCCGGGTCGCACGAGCGAGCGGTTCGGATCGGCGAGCGTCGTCATGCCCCCCGTCTCGAAATCGAGCCGGACAAGGCGCGGCGGGTCGTTCGCCCGGGCGGCGATGCAATAGGCCGCGCTATCGGTGATGGTGCAGCCGCGTTCGTCGCGCCCGCCGTTCCAGCGGCCGCCCGGCTCGCCGATCTGTCGCACGTCGCCGCTCGCAGGTTTCCACAGGCGGAGCGACTGCCCCGCCGCGGCATCGGTGGTGACGAAGATGATGCCGTCGCGCTGGCCTTGCCAGGCAATCTTGCCGATGCGCAGCCGGCAAGCGGGCCGATCGCAGGCGATCGACCTCCCGCCGGGTCGGCGCACCGCGAGGCGCGAAACCATGCCGTCGGCGACCACAAACGCATCGCCGCGCCGGTCGCCCGATTTCGCTTCCGCGGTCACCGCGCGCGCCTCCCCGACGCCAGGCGGAGGCGCCGGATCGGCGACGAGCTCCGCCTCCCGCGCGCTGGCCTCGCGCACGTCGCGCCTCGCAAGGTCGAGCCTGCGGAAGCGCGACGGCGTACCGGCGAGCAGGGTGCCGAAGCTGAACCAGCGACCCGACAACCGGTCGCTCGCCTTGCGTCCCGCGATCAACGCCCCCCGATAAAGCGGCCGCGCGGGATCGACCGTCGCGTCGATCAACACGCCTTCGTCATATTCGCGCTGCTCGGCCTCCTCGACCGCCGCGCGCGTCGCCCCGACGGCGTAGACGATCGTCCCCGGCGCCGGGCCGAGCGCGAACCGCCGGACATTGGCGGCGTCGCGGGTTAGCGCCTCACTTTTCGAACCGTCGGCCGCGGCGCGCCATAGCTGCACCTCGCCCCCTGCCACCTTGCGGAACAGAATGGCGCGCCCGTCGCGCGTCCAGACGGGCGGCTCGGATGCCAGCTCGCCGTCGCGCCGTTCGCCCTCGCCGGCGTCGGCGATCCAGCGCGGCGACGCCGAGCCGTCGGCCGGCACGACATACCAGCCCAGCGCGAAATCGTTTGTAGCGACCGACGCACGCTCGATGCGGAAGGCGAGCTGCCCACCGTCGGGCGAGACCGCGATGCTCGACATGTCGGCAAGCTCGATGATCTCGCGCAGCGACGGCCCGGCCTCGATTGCCCTGGTCGCGAGCGAGGCCGGATCGATCTGCCCGATATCGTCCCTTCCCTCGCCGATCGGCGCGGCGACGAGGAGGCTGATCGCGGGAAGCAGGCCGCCTACCATGTCTTCACCAGCTGCAGCGCGACGAGGCGGCCGACCGGGCTCGCATTGTCGGGGTCGTATCCCGACGCCGAGAAGATATTGGCGTTCTCGACATAGGGCGGTTCGCGATCGAAGAGGTTCGACACGCTGAGCGCGAGCCGCGTACCCGGCAGGATTTTGCCGAGATCGCGGCCGATCTGGACGTCGACGGTGGTCCAGCTCGATACTTGGGCTGCGGGTATGACCGCGGTGTTGCGGTAATCGTTCACATAGTTGACGAAAGCGGCGAGATTCCAAGGGCCGTTCGACAGGTTGAAGCGTCCGCGCAGCCGCAGGTCGACGGGGTTGCCGGTCGTCGCGACGACATCCTCGGTTGGCGCGGTCGGGGTGATCCGCTGGCGCTGGCGGAAAATCCATGCCCCGCTGACGCCTGCCGCGATGTCGGTCGTCCCCGCGGTGAAGGCGTAACCGAGATCGAAATCGAGCCCGTTCATGTGCACCGAGGAGAGGTTGAGCGTTCGCCCGTCGACGATCGCGCCGATCGCGCCTGCCGGGATGCCGAAGGGATTGCGGAAATTCTCGTCGCCATAATAGCGCGCGAGAAGGTCGGCGGGCGGAGCGTCGGTGATCAGCGATCCATAGAGGTCGCGATTGCTCAGAAACGACATATAGTCGGTGCCGAGATTGGCGATCCGGTTGCGATAGCGGATATCGAAATAGCCGATGTCGAGCCTGAGTCCCGGCAACGCCGGCGGCGCATAGACCGCGCCGAGCGTCCAGGTATCGGCCTTTTCGGGGCCGACGTCGGGGTTCGAGCCGATCAGCGCGAGGACGTTGGTCGTGCCTGTCGGCGAGGCGGGATCGGGAACCGGCAGCGGGATATAAGTGGCGGTCCCGCGCCCGGTGCGGATATCGGCAAAGCCCGGCGCGCGGAACGAGGTGCCCCAGCTGCCGCGCAGCGCAAGGCCTCCGCCGATCTTCCAGGTCGCGCCGATCTTGGGATTGGCGGTGGTGCCGAAGTCGCTGTAGCGCTCGAGCCGCCCTGCTAGCGAAAGGTCGAGCGCCTCGACCAGCGGTATCGCCTGGCCCGCGCCGACGAGCGGGAGCGACAGCTCGGCATAAGCGGCCGTCATCCGCCGCGCGATCGGGAATCCCGCCGACCCGCCATCGACCGGCTCGGGCGAAAAGTCGAAGGTGACCGAACGCGCGTTATAGCGCTCCGAGCGGATTTCGCCACCGATCGCGAGGCGCGCGGGTCCGCCGGGCAGCGCGAACAGCGGTCCATCGAGCTTGAGAGCAGCTGCCCGGACGCGCGACGTCCCGTTGTTTTCCCGAAAGCCCCGGACGCGCTTGATCGTCGCGCGCGGCGTGTGGGATCCGTCGCCGAACAAATTATAGGCGGTCGCCGGGTCGGGGTCGGCAAGCGCCTGCGCGAGACGAACATAGTTGGGGATATTGACCGACCGGTCGCGTTCGCGCTGGATCGCGTAGGAACCGCGCAGTTCGGCGCGCCAGCGCCCGAACCGCGCCTCGAGGCCGGCGTTGGCGCTCCACGCCCGGACGCGGACGCGCCGCGTCTGCGGCCCGAGGTCATCGGTGAAGTCATAGTTGACGACGACCGGCTGGCCCGTCCCGATCGGATCGACATAAAAGGGGTTGCTGACGGGAACGACGATATTGCCATAATTATCGGGGGTGGTGCGCAC
Organism: Sphingopyxis sp. CR5; assembly: GCF_059693785.1. Taxonomy (NCBI): domain Bacteria; kingdom Pseudomonadati; phylum Pseudomonadota; class Alphaproteobacteria; order Sphingomonadales; family Sphingopyxidaceae; genus Sphingopyxis; species Sphingopyxis sp. CR5. Next base: position 18,159 of record NZ_JCATIE010000015.1, read on the forward strand.
GTCGCCGTCGCGCACCGCGTAAAAGCCTTGCGCGCTAAAGCTCAGCCAGGGCGTAAGCTCCTGCGTCAGCGAGCCAAAGGCGGCGTGGCGCTCCTGGCGCGGCAAGATGTCGCTGTTCGCGCGCCCGTCGGCGAGATTGGACTGCCCCGCGAGTAGCTGGCCTGGCGTGAGACCGGACCCATCCTGCCCGCGCGGGATCCCGTAGACCGAGCCGTCCGTGGCCAGGATCGTCCCGGGGTTGGAGAAATTCTTGCGGTAATCGGGGCTGCCAAACGGGCGCAGGTCCTCGGTGACATAATCGCGGTCCGACGCCGCGAGATTACCGCGCCGGTAAAATTCATAGCCGAGCACCAGTTTGCCGCTCGACCATCCGGCACCGGCGAGCTGGCTGACCTGCCACTCCTTGAAACCGTCCGCCGCGCCGAAGCGCGCGCGCGTCTCCGCCCCTTCGAAGTCGTTGCGAAGGCGGACATTCACGACCCCGGCGACGGCGTCGGACCCGTAGATCGCCGACGCGCCGTCGGCGAGGATCTCGACGCGGTCGATCGCCGAGGCCGGGATCAGCGACAGGTCGACGAACATGCCCGATACGCCGCCAAGCGCGACGCGATTGCCGTCGATCAAGGTCAGCGTCGAGGTCGCGCCGAGCCCGCGCAGGTTGACGCTCGACCCATAGCCGAGATTGGCGTTGCTGTTGCCCCGGATCGTGAAGCCGATCGTCCCCTCGTTGGGACCACCGCCGAAATTCTGCGGCAGCGCCTGGATGAGCTGCTGCGTCGTCGCATAGCCACTGCGCTCGATATCGTCGCGGTCAATCGTCACCACGCGCGCGCCGGCAGGCGGCGCGCCGCGGATGCGGCTGCCCGTGACGACGATGTCCGCGTCGGCGACCGGCATGCTGCCATCGGCTTCGGTCGCCTGCACGCGGCGGATCGCCACGCCCCGCCCGGCAGGCACGGCAGTGAGGCCGCTGCCGCGCAGGAGCTGCGCGACCGCTTCCTCGAAGCTGTAGCTGCCTCCGATCGCGGGCGCATTCCGGCCTGCCACGAGCTCGGATGACGCGCTAACATTGCGCCCGAATTGCGCCGCGATCGCCCGCAGCGACGCGCCGAGCGGCTGCTCGGGCAAGCGCACGACCTGCCGCGCATCCTGGCTCGCAATCGCCGGGGCCGGCGCCAGCACCGCTGCCGAGCCCATCAAGAAAAGCAGTAAATCCCCGTTTCGCATCATCGTCTCCCGATCGAGCGGGCACCTTTTGTGCCCCCTTCGACCCCCGAGACGCCGATCCGCGAATTAACCCTGTGACTTTTTCATTGCGCGCCCGCTTCGCCCCTGACCGGCGCCTTCAATGGGCGCGCGCGCAGCACGAGGCTTCCATCCTTCGCGGGTTCGACCGCGAGCCCGAAGCTCGCGGCGAGCGCATCGGCGAACCCTTGTGGATCGTCGCGCCGGAACGCCCCCGATACGCGCAGCGCGGCAAGCCCCTCGCCTTCGAGCCGCACCGCCCGGCCGCTGCCGCGATTGAAAGCGGCGACCGCCTCGGCGATCGGCTCCGCGTCGAAGCTGATCATCGGCTCGGCCCAGGCGAGGCTCGCCGCGGACGCGCGCGCGGGCGTACCCACGGCGCCCGACCGAACCAACAATTCTTCGCCCGGGGCAAGAAAGCGCGCCGCGCCCTTGGCTGGCGCGCCGGTCGTCCGTCCGCGCACCTCGACCGACCCCTCGATCAGGGTGACGCGGACGGTACCCGCCTCGATCCCGACGTCGAAGACCGTCCCGTGCGCGACGACGCGGCTCGCGCCGCTATCGACGAAAAAGGGCCGCGCGGCGTCGTGCGCCACGTCGAAGCGCGCGCGCCCGCGTACGAGCAGGAACCGCCGTTCGTCGACGGTGCTGAGATCACGAAGTTCGGTGCCGCGATCGAGCGTCACCCGCGAGCCATCGGCGAGCCGGGCGTTGGTGACGAAATCTCCCGCGGCGAGCGGCGTCGACGCGACCGGCTCGTCCCCGGGCGTTCCCAGCCATCCCATCTGCTGCGCGAGCAGGCTGGCCGAAAGCAAGGTCAGCGCGGCGATGCCGGCCGCCAGCAGCGCGGCGGGCGGCGTCCTGCGGCGGGCCCGCGACAGGTCGCGGTTCCGCCCGACCGGACGGTTCGCGAGGAAACGGCTATCCTCCCAGCTTGCCTCGATCCGGGCATAGGCATCGGCGTTGGCGGCATTTTGCCGCCAATCCTCGAACGCGGCGCGCTCGGCGTCGGCGTCCGGGCCGCGCATCACGGCAAACCATTCTGCAGCACTGCGCGTGCTTCCGCCCGGCGCTCCCCGGTCGGTCATATAGTCTCGCCCGATCGGGCCAGGTGAGCGATAGCGCGCGTCATGTGCATTTCGACCGTCTTGATGCTGAGGCCCGTCCGGGCGGCGATTTCGGCATAGCTATAACCGTCGAGCCGGTGCGCGAGGAATATTTCGCGGGTGCGCGGCTTGAGACGGAGCAAGGCCTTCTCGATGCGCCGCAACCGGTCCCGCGCCTCGAGCGCCGCCAATTGGTCGGCAGAGCGTAGCGCGACCTCGTCGTCGCCGAGGTGAAGCGTCGCCGAGCGTCGCGCGTCCTGCCGCGCATCGTCGCGCAGCATGTTGTCGGCGGCGCGGCGCAGATAGGCCGCGGGCGCGACGATCCGCTGCTGCTCGCGCTCAGCCAGGCCGGCAAGTCGGCAAAAGACCCGCTGCACGATGTCGTGGGCGCGTTCGCCCTGCACCCGGCGGCGAATGAAGCGGACGAGACCGTCATGGTGCGCGCGGTAAAGCGTCTCGATGCAGACGCCGCGCGATCGCGGGCGCGCGTCGTCGGGCGGCAGCGGGTCGGCTTCGGCGACCGTCGCATGGTCGGGTACGGATTTCAGGTGCACCGCGGCACCCCGCGAGACCAGGTGTCCAGCGCGCGTCGACCGCACGCCGCGCGTACGATCGGAAAGCCCAGGGCCATGGGCTGTTCTCCGGCAGGGAGGCCAGCCGGCAATGCCGGTTGTCAGACGCCCGCCCGGAACATGCGCTGCCGCCTTTAACCGCCTGCGCGGCCTGGACATTCGCGGCTGCGGCCCGGAAACTAGATGCTCCGGCCCAATTTCCCGTATGCGCGGCAATCTTGCCTCGCGCGACCTGGATAACAGGCGCGCTTGATCAGCATAAATCTCCGCAGCGACAATGCAAGCCGCGCCGGAAACGAAGATACCGGGTGACGGAAACATGCTTGAGCATGTGCCGAAGCCTTTAGCGCCGATAGGGCCTGGACATTCGCTTCGGCCACCCGGTCATTCAAGGTGTTCGAATCACGACTTTTCTGCAAGCTCGATTGACTGTCCTGAACATTCGCGCGCGGCGGTAGGTTCGACGTTCAGCATCAAGCGCGTGCCCGCCGCCCGGCGGCATCCAAAATTCGCCTCGTCATGGCGAAGTCTCGACGATACACCCGCGATGTCGTGCGCCGGTACCGACGAACGCGAAGCGATGGTATCCGGGGGTCACTATCGCTCAGGCAGGCCCATGATCTGCCGCAGCCGCCGCCGCCGTGAAATGTCTATCAGCGCCCGGAACGTAACGAAGCCGTGCGCTAGATTGGCGTCCGGCATGCTCAAGGACGAGGTCAGGTCTTCGAGCCATCCCGCGAAAATGACGGAGGGAATATTTTCGATTCGCCCGATTAATCTCGATGACGGCGTGAAAATATCGCGGTCGAAGAAAATACCGATCCATTGCGACATCGCGCCTTGGTCGACGATGAGATCGACCGGCAGGGCAGCCTCACCGCTGACAAGCGCAAGGAGCCGCTTGACCACGTCGGGACATGGCAATGCCTCGGCACAAAGGAGGGAAAGTCGATCGCGCGGACACTTGGCGACAAAGGGGCAATTTTCCACGACGGGCTGGTTGGTCATTTCACGCTCGTCCGCTGTGACCGAAGATAGTCGTGGCGATCTCGTTGCCGTCGATCGGGAGGGGACACGCGCCCCTCCCGATCTCCCCGCTTACAACTTGTACGAAAGGTTGACGCCGAACGTCTGCGGAGCCCCGTACTGGTAGGTCCAGCCGATACTCGTGAAGAGCGCCTGCGTGCGATAGAGATTATCAAACAGGTTTTTTCCGAATACCGACACCCGAAAATGATCGCCGAGATCGACGCCAATCTCGGCGTTGCCCAGGAAATATCCACCCTCGATTGCCTCGGCCGGATTGCGAACAATGTCGAACGCAACGCGGCTCTGATAGACACCCGTCAGGGTGATATCGGCACGGTGTTGGTCGGAAAGCGCCCAGCCATATTTGATCGAACCGTTGAGCGTCAGCTTTGGCGCATTGGGAAGCCGGCTTCCTTCTGCCACGCCAGGAACGATCGACTTGGTGATTTTCGTGTCGACGAAACCGATCCCGCCACGCAGGTCCAGGCCGAGGGCCGGGCGCCAGCGAATATCGCCCTCGAGGCCGCGAACACGCGCATTGCCGACATTGGCGATGCCGAACAGCGTGCCGAGCGGGGAATCGAAAAGAGGGCCGTAAAATTGGGCGTCCTTATACTCATAGCTAAACGCCGCGGCGTTGACCTGGAGGTTGGAGAGAACCCGGCTTTTGATACCGACTTCATAAGCTGTGACCGTCTCGTCATCGAATGGCTGAATAGCCGCTGGGTCGAACGTCAACTGTCCTTGGAAACCGCCCGATTTCACGCCGCGGCTTATGGTTCCGTATATCAAGGTGTCATCTGCCGGCTTGTAATTCAGGCCAATTTTTCCAGAGACCCGCGACGTGGTGAATGTGCTGCTCGCGGGAGGAAAGGCGTTGGCGTACGCGCCATTGGCGCCGAAGAAGGTGGTGACGTTATCGAAGTCCTTGCTCTCGTGGGTGTAACGCAGGCCCGCGATTACGGTCAGCTGCGGCAGGAATGTCCACTCGCCATGAACGAAGCCCGCATAGGCCTCTGTTTTTTGACGATACGTGTTGCCCAAGGTGTCCCCAAAGTTCGGGAACAAGTCCGAAATCAGGTAGGAGTCGCGGGCGCTGACCTTGTCATGCGAATAATAGACGCCACCGATCAGCGTCAGCTCGTCGCTTGAGTAGGACAGCCGGAGTTCCTGCGTCTCCTGATTGATCGTATTGGCAAAGGTGCTGTCGAGTTGGCGAAGGCCCGTGCCATCTTGATCGGCCACGTTGACGCGCCGGAAATGCTCATAAGCCGAGATCGACGTCAGCGTCAGGCTGTCGTCGAGGTTCCAATCCATGGTGAGGGAAATACCGATCGACTTGTTGTCAAGGTGGGGATCATTGGCAGAGCCCGCGGTACGCGGCTGGCCGAGGTACGGATCGTCCTCGGTCGTCGTCAGATTATCGTCGGCCTTGTACAAGGCTTCGTCGGAACGATCATAGCCGGCATGGGCGCTAAGACGCGCGTTGAACGCCTGTGAAGGCGTCCACTCCAACTGCAGCCGTGCGGCGGTTCGGTCGATCTTGCCGTTGCGCTTGCCTGTCACGTAATTCGTCTGCCAGCCCGAATCCTGCTGATCCGTCACGAAGGCAAATCGCCCGTTCAAGGTCGAAGTGAGTTCACCGCCGACGGCGCCGTTGACGTGCCAGCTATCGTAGCTGCCATAACCGATTTCGAAATCGGCGCTCGGCGTCGCCGAGGGCCGCCGACTGATAACGTTGATTGCGCCGGCGGTCGTATTGCGGCCGTAAAGGTCGCCCTGCGGTCCCTTGAGCACCTCGACCCGGTCGACGTCGAACAGACCGAACGAGAGCATCGCCGGCGAGACCAGGTACACATTGTCCACGTAGACGCCGGCCGCGGGATTGTTGTTCGAAGCATAGTCATTGAGACCGATGCCGCGGATCGAGATGTTCGGGACGCTGTTACCAAGCGTATTCTTGATGTTGACGTTCGTGGTCAGGCTCGTGAGGTCGGTGACCTGTTTGACCCCACCGGATGCCAGCTCGGCACCCGTGAGCACGTTCATTCCGATCCCGACATCGTTGCCGCGCTGCTCGCGGCGCTGCGCGGTCACGACGATGTCGCCGATATCGGTGCTGTCCGCCGCAGAGATCTGGGGCTGCGCAGTTGTCGCCCCTTCCCCGCTCGCCGATTGGGCGGCCGCCCCGACCGGCCAAAGCATTACCGCGCTCGCCATCAACGTGCAGCGCGTCCTGATTCTGAAATTGCTCATGAAAGCCCCCTCCTCTTATCGTTACAGGAAACTTGGAATATCGAAGCCGATGATGGTCTTGGCGCGCGGAACCGAGTAGGTCCGCTTGCTATGCCGAAGGCCGCTCTTGGCGATGGCTTCCGCGACGCACACCGTTGCCGGGATCGGGTCGATGACAGGCACGTCGTGTCCCGCGGCTAAAAGATGCTGTTCGATGGCCGCCGCGCAACCGAGGAACCCGGTACAGCCGAGAACGATCACGTCGGCACCATCGCGTTCGATGGCGTCCTGGGCCTTCTTTGCCAGCGCTTGCTGCACCTCGGCCAACCGTTGCTCGAGTTCGAGCACGGGAATGTCCACGACGAGGACCGAGGCCAGTTTTTCGTAAACGCCGTAGACCTTGGCCGCATTCACCAGCATCGGTCTGACCGACTCCAGCACCGTCACGATGCTGAACTTCTGTCCCAACATGGCGGCCAGGTGCATCGAGGTTTCACCGGGACCGAGGACCGGGATGCGAACGACTTCGCGCGCGGGTTTCAGCCCCGGATCACCCATGCAATCGATGATGATCGCGTCTGCCCCATTACGTTCGGCTTCTATGGCCCGCACGATCGTGTCGGGCACGGCCAGGGCCTCGTCATATTCGGACTCGATTGACGGGGGGCCGCGGTCCAGGAATGAATGCGTGAACGAAAGAGTGGGACTCGCCAGATGGGCGATCTCGTCGAGGTTACGAATGTCACGGGTGGTAACCGGGGTAATGAGGTGGATCGTCGTCATCGTCGTTTCACCTTTCCTGTTGCTAGGGGTTCGTCTCACGGCTGCGGTTCGCTACGAAAACCTGTCTCGAAAGGAGGCTGGGTAACAAGTCTGGCGATAGGGAGAGCATACCCCCTGCCTAGTAGAAACGGATTGTCAGCTTTGGTTTGTGACTACCAACTCTAGTAGCGCCCAGGATTTTATATTCCGCGACTCCATGCTACGGAGTCGAGCGACGTCGACTTGCAACTAGAGGTCGGCGCCACGCGACGTCGAGCAACGGGAGCAACGCGATGGTTGTCGGTCAAACCGGAAATGCCGATATTCGATCGTTGGCGCTCGCCGAGCGGCTGCTAGCCTCTTCCAACGTCGTAATCGTCTGCGCGCCTCCCGGATTCGGAAAATCCGCCCTGCTGCGCTCGGCCGAAGAATTGGCGCACCGCGAGGGTCGTGGCCGTGTCCAGCGCTTCGATGTTACCAGCCACCGCGCGGATCCACGGGCCGCCGCAGGTGCTCTTCTCGGTGCGGGCACCGGCGACATTATCATCGTAGACAGTTTGAGGGGCGCGGATGTGGGAATGCTGTCGGAGGCGCTCAACGTCCGCTTCCCTGCTCCCGACGCGCCGCAGGCCTGGATCGCGCTGCATCACCTGAAGCAGCTTACGCTGGCCCGCCTCACGGTCGATGGGACGGCGCAGATCGTAGATTGGCGCAACCTGAGAATGCTCGATGCGGAGGTTCGTTCGCGGACAGACCGTATTCCCCCTCGATTTCGCAAACGCGTCATCGACCTCGCTCGAAACTGGCCTGCGGCTTGCACTCTCTTGTGCCGGTGGGCGGAACAGGCCTTGCCCGAAGAGTCCGATTGGGAGACGACGGCCATCCTCGCGGCCTCTGGTCTCGACGAATATATCGAACAGGAGGTCGTGCCCGTGCTGACGCGCGAGGAACTGGAAACCCTCATCCATGCCAGCATTGCGGAAACGATCGAAGTTGAGCCTGAGAAGCGCGGAATTGCGAGATCGCACGCGCTACAGGCCATCACGAGGACCAGCGTCAAAATTGCTGGTCTGATCGAGCGACACGGGAACCAGTTGTCGCTCCATCCCATTTTACGCCAATGGCTCGCCGCGCAGTTCGAGGCCCTCCCGCAAGCGAACCAAGTCGAATCGCTGGCCCGCGCCGCGGAGGAGTTCGCGGCCCGCGGCGATCTTGTCGTAGCCGCGCGGCTGTATCGAAGCGCTGGCCTCGAAGCAGAAATCGAACGCGCGGTCGTCGATCGCGGGTCACTGCTGATCTGGATGACGCACGGGTTTCCCGCCATTCGCGAAGTCGTCGAGCAGGCCGGAGATACGATCGTCGCCCGATCGCCTATCCTCCAGCTCATGCGCTGCATCGTGCTGATGAAGGCGGGCCGGATCACCGAAGCGCAGGAAACATTCGATGCCCTGGACGCGAGCAACCTACCGCAAACGCCTGACTTCGAGCGTGATCGCGAAGTCGTGCGGGTGACGTTACTCGTCTATGGCTGCGGCCTGCAAAGGGAGGCCGACCTCGAACGCTTTCGCTCGATCGTGGCGAGGGGCGCCGACGAACCCGATTGGAAATCGCTTCTATCGACGCTGTCCTGCATTCTCCACGCGCAACGCGCACAGTTCGATGCCGCCCTTGCAAATCTCATCGATGCGCGCGTCCACGCGCGCAGCGCGGACTCGCGGTACAACCTGCTGTTTCTTTCGCTCCACGAGGCAAACATTCTCTTGGCCCAAGGAGATCTCAAGAAAGCGCGCGGCGCACTTGGCGACGCGCGCAAACGCTGGCGGCAGGAGTTCGCGAACGACCGAGGCGCTGAGACCGTGATGTCCGCACTCATGGCATCTTTGGAATATGAACTCGGGCAGCTAACGAGCGCGCGCGGTTCCGTCCGCAAGTCCGCGTATCGAATGCCCGACTCCGAAGCGTGGTTCGACATTTATGCCGCGGCCTATGAGCCGATGGCGCGGATTATCGCCGCCGATCATGGGCTCGGTCCGGCGCAAGAGGCCTTGGCCGACCAGCGACGCAAATTGGCCGCACAGGGGCTACCGCGCGTAGCAGCCATGCTGCAAAATCTCGCGATCGTGCTGGCCGGGGAACAATGGATCCGGGATGGCACCGGTGGGAACGATCCTTGGGAACCTCTGGCACCAGTCGATGCCGCCGGTACGTGGCAGGAACAGGAGACGTTCCATCTCGCCAGCGCCTACCTGGCAGCAAGACAAGGTCGTCGGACCGACGCCGAGAACGGACTTCACGATGCATTGAAAACAAGTGATCGGTTAAAGCTGGCGCGGTCGAGCCTCCGCTACCGTATACTCCTCGCGACCCTTCTGCTCGATGGCGGTCAGGAAAGTGCCGAAGCCGAGCTGCGAAGGGCGGTGCAGCTTGGGATCCGGCTGGGCGCCCGGCAGGTCTTCCTTCATACGATGAGCCCAGCGTTCGCCCTGGCGTTGGCGAGACTCGCTGCGGAACCAGAGAGCGCCAGCTCGGGCCGAAAGCGGTTCATCGGTGCTCTCCGCGCGCCCAGCAAGATGGTCGCAGGCAGCCAACATGTTCTCCTGTCGACGCGCGAGATCGAGGTTCTCCAGGCACTTAGCGAGGGCGGCAGCGATAAGGTTATCGGTCGGATGCTGGACATGAGCGAACACGGGGTGCGGTTTCACCTCAAGAGCATCTATCGGAAGCTCAATGTGCATGACCGCCTGTCGGCGGTGCACAGGGCAAAGGAACTGCACGCGATCTGAACTACCCGATCGAGTAGTATGAGTAAATCGCTAGCATTATATAACTCCTAAGTAGAACATCCGCCTCCCAAGCATCGCGATTGAACCCCGCCACGTGGAGCGTGCAACCCGGACGCATCCAAGGAGGGGCATGAAAAGCGATGAGAATCGGAGTAGATGTCGGCGGCACGAATACCGATGCGGCCTTGATTTCAGGGCGCAACGTCATCGCCGCGATAAAGCGTCCCACGAGCGCGGACGTCGTGAGCGGCATCATCGACGCGGTGCAAACGCTCATCGACGAAGCGAAAGTCGGTCCCGAAGCGATACGCGCGGTGATGATCGGCACGACGCATTTCACCAATGCGTTCGTCCAACGCCGTAGCCTGGCAAAAGTCCTGGCGATCAGGATCGGCGCACCCGCGTCTCGCGGAATTCCGCCATTTTCTGGGTGGCCCCAAGATGTTCGCGATGCCGTGTTCGGCGACAGCGTGCTGGTCGGTGGGGGATTCAATTTCGACGGGCAGCCGATTGCCCCGTTCGATGCCGAAGAAATAGCGGGCGCCGCCCGGCGCGCGAAAGCCGCCGGCATTACGCAAGTCGCCGTCTCCTGCATCTTCAGCCACATGAACCCCGAACAGGAAGTCCAGGCTGCTGCGATCATTCAAGAGAATGCGCCGGGTCTCGAGGTGTCGCTTTCCTCCGAGCTCGGCCGCGCCGGGATGCTCGAGCGCGAGAACGCCGCTATCATGAACGCGAGCCTTCGCCCACTTGCCGCCATCGTGGCCAAGGCCTTCGGTGATGCCCTCCATCAGCTGAAACTGACCTGTTCTTGGTTTGTCAGCCAGAACGACGGGACGCTGATGAGCGCCGACCAACTTCGCCGACATCCGGTCATGACCTTTGCGGCCGGCCCGACAAATAGCCTGCGAGGCGCCGCCTGGCTGACGGGGCAGACCGACGCGGTCGTGATCGATATCGGCGGGACCACCACCGACGTTGGCGTTCTGGCGAAGGGTTTCCCTCGCCAGTCATCGGTCCATGTCGACGTCGGCGGGGTCCGGACGAATTTTCGCATGCCCGACATTCTGTCGGTGGGCCTCGGCGGCGGTAGCCTCGTCCGCGATCAGGGTGGATCGGTAAGCGTCGGACCGCAATCGGTCGGTTTCGCGCTCCGCGAGAACGCGAAGATATTTGGCGGCGACATTCTCACCGCAAGTGACATCGCGGTCGCATCGGGCTGGGCTGATTTCGGCGACAAGTCGCTGGTCGGCGATCTCGACGACGCGTTGCTGGACTCGTCTCGCGAGGAGATGAAACGGATCATTGCCGACGCTGTGGATCGGATCAAGACGACGCCCGACGCGACGCCCGCTATTCTGGTGGGCGGGGGTAGCATTCTCCTGCGCGACGCACCGCCTGGCGTTTCACAGCTGCATCGCCCGGAACATGCGGGTGTCGCGAATGCTATCGGGGCAGCGATCGGGCAAGTGAGCGGGGAGATCGACCGCCTCTACATGATCGCCACGCCGGCGGACAAAGAGGCGGCGCTTGTCGAAGCCCAGGAATTGGCCACTCAGCGAGTCATCGAAGCTGGCGGGACGAAGGAGGGCGTAGAGATCGTCGATCTAGAGGCGATCCCGGTTCAATATATGTCAGGAGGAGCAACCCGGGTGATCTGTCGGGCGGTTAGCGACTTGGCGGCAACGGAGGCACAGGCATGATTTCGCAAATCGGGCTCGAAGATATCGAAGACCTTGCCGCAGGTTCAACCTTTCTCGGCACAGGGGGCGGTGGAGATCCCTATCTCGGTTCCCTGCTGTGCCACGAAGCGATTACGCAGCATGGGCCCGTGCCCCTTCTCGACCCTGCCAAGCTGGCCGACGACGACGCCGTGTTCGTCGCAGCGGCGATGGGCGCGCCGACGGTGATGATCGAGAAGCTGTTATCCATCGACGACCAAGATCGCGCCGTGCGTGCACTCGAACGTTATCTTGGCCGGACCGCAACCGCCGTGATCGCGCTCGAGATTGGTGGCTGCAATTCAATGATGCCGGTGGCCTATGCCGCAATGCGCGGACTCCCGATTGTCGATGGCGACGGCATGGGACGCGCGTTTCCAAAGCTGCAGATGACCAGCATGAACATCAATGGCATCCGGTGCGCGCCGATGGCGCTGGGAGACGAACATGGTAACGTGGTCATGTTCGAGACCGACGATGGACAGAAAGCGGAAGAGTTGGCCCGCCCCGTCGTGGCGGCGATGGGTGCAGCCGCGTGCCTGTCCTGCTATTCGATGACAGGGGCGCAATCGCGCACTGCGGTCGTTCCGCAGACGCTATCGGGTGCAATCTCGATCGGACGAGCGATCAACGGCAAATCCCACGCCGACCGCGCTCCGGTCGATCGCTTGATCGCGGCCTTGTGCGAATTGCCACTTTACGGCGACGGGCGCTGCGCGTTCGAGGGGAAGATCGTATCGATCGAACGCGATACGCGTGACGGTTGGGTGTTCGGTACCTGCACGGTCAAGGCGCTCGAAGGAAAAAGCGCCGCGTCGATCGATTTCCAAAACGAAAATCTCAGCGTGCGTGTCGACGGGGAATTGCGCTGCATCGTGCCGGATCTCGTAACCATCGTCGACACGGAGTCGGGGCATGCCATTCCTACCGAGCGACTAGCCTATGGTCAGCGCGTTTCGGTGATCGTCTGCGCAGCGCCGGCTCAACTTGTAACGCCGGCGGCACTGGCGGTCGTCGGGCCTGAGGAGTTTGGTCTCGACACCCACTACCAACCCCTCGCCTCGCTCATGGACTAATCCGCGTGGATTCCTGGCAATGGCAAAGTGCTTGCCCAGGACTGCGAAACCGAAACGCCGCGGTGCGATCGGATCGGACCGCACGCGCCGCCAAGGCGGAACGTCGATCGCGGCTGTCGGTTCGATACAAAAGCCCACGCGCAGCTTAGTCCGACCCGCGCTTGTGGGAGATGCCGGGTGACGTGAACATAGGCGCGACACGTGCCATGCCGAGGTTACCGAGGGAAAGCGTCCCCTAGGCCTCCGCCTCTAGGCCAATCGCTACGAGAAGTGGCGGCACCGCGCACAGAACCGAGGTGTCTGTTAGCGTGATGCCGCCGAGATGCCAACCGAACGGGTCGCTGCTCGGCTGGCAAAAGACCGGGGATAGCCCCGCCGACGGGAGCCCTCCGCGTCGCTGAGCGCCTAATAGATTGGCCTTTGCCGTTACGGAAACAAGAGATACAGCGGGCGAGACAAGCTAAACTTTCGTGGCGCTTTGCAACGAGTTAACTGCGCCCCAGTGACCACCGCTTTGCCTTTCATAATGGCGCCTATAGTCGCCTGGGTTTCCTAGCTGGAGCAACGACCCGGCCAAGGGTGAACTCCCCCGCCCGGGAGCAACAAGGCTATGTTGGTCGGAACGACAATTTTAAGCGAGTAGTAAGCAGATGAAGACAAGGCAGATTAGTCGGCGTGCATTGTTTGATCGCGCCTGGTCGAGACCGATGACCACCAATGCAGCCGAACTCTGCACCTCGGCACCAGCGCTCACTGCGTTGGCGCGCCAACTTGGACTACCCCTGCCCCGTGCTGGCCACTGGATGAAAAAGGAGCGAGGCAAGGAAGCGCTCACACCAGAATAACCAGCGGAGCCCACGCTCGACGACAAGTTTTACACAATTCCTGCCTCTCCAAGGGGACGTTCTGTTCGGCCGCCGACAATCCACGTTGCTGACCAAGAGGTGGAGGACGCGCCTGTCGCGAATGACCCTGTGGGCGCTTAGAAAATTGACGTCTGCGCGCATCAGCGCGTTTCGAGCACGCGAAACGCGATCCTGAAAAGCCAATCGGCCGACCGCGTTTCGATCCGGGGCCGGGGGAAGTTCAGGCTCCTGGTGTCACCGAACAGCGGCAAACGCGCGTGCGAGGTTCTTGACCACCTCGTCACGGCCGCCGAAACACAAGGTTGGCGGCTCGAAAGTACCGACCAGGGATATGCGATCATCGCAGATGGCGAGACCGTCGGGTTTATGATCGAAGAGAAGCTCGACCGCGTGCCGCACGTAATCACCGCCGCCGAGCTTAAGGAACAGGCCGAATATGAGCGCAAGCGCGCGCTGGCCGATCGCGGCATAAGCTATCGCCCATGGCGCGCGCGATCGATTCCCGACCATGACTATGTCCCGAGTGGAGACCTCGTTCTGAAGTTCGATCACGATTATGCCGCGGGCGGCACCCGGCGAATCTTCTCGGATGGGAAGCGCCAGCGCCTCGAAAACCTTGTTCCGTCCATGATCGATGCGCTCACACGATGGGCGGCTGCCGTGAAGGCCCGCCGCGAAGAAATCGCGCAACAGAAGAAGGAATGGGCCGAACAGGAAAGGCGGAGAGCGGACCGCGAAAGACAGGTCCGGGTGGAGGGCTACCGAATCACGTTTCTTCAGCGCCAGGTCGAGCGACAAAGAGAGATCGACGGCCTCTCGAGCCTCCTCGTCAACTGGCAAAAGGCAGAAGGTGTCGATCCCAAGTTTGCCGAGCTGGTAGAGTTCGCGCGCCTCTATCAGAATTGGTTGGAGGCCAAGATAGCGCCGACCGCGATTGCCGAGCGCATCGCAGATCTCAAGCTGATGGATGACGACGTCTACATCTATGACGCGAAGCGCCTCGATTGAGTGCGCCTCATGCTGAACGCTGACCGCCGAAATTCGGCTTGAGGACCTTGGCGCCGTCGCGAAGCCGGTCGAGTTCGTCCGACCAGAATTGCATCATCGTAACACGCTCATCCCAATATTCACCCCGAGTGTAAGCACGCCGAACACCGTCATTCTCCATGTGCGCCAGTTGCCGCTCGATGGCGTCGGGATTGAACCGCCCGCTCTCGTTCAGCAGCGTTGCCGCCATGGCGCGAAAGCCGTGGGCGGTCATTTCCTCCGGCCCGAACCCGAGCGCGCGCAGGGCCGCGTTGACCGTGTTTTCCGACATCGGCCGACGATCGGTGCGGAACGAGGGGAAGCAGTAGCGCCCCGTCCCGGTCAACTCCCAGAGTTCTTCGAAGAGGCCGGTAACCTGAGTTGAAAGTGGTACCCGGTGGGCACGCCGCATCTTCATTTTCTCCGCGGGGATGTTCCAGACGGATCGGTCGAAGTCGAACTCGCTCCATTCGGCCTGGCGCAGTTCGCCCGGCCGAACAAATAGGTGCGCCGATAGCCGCAGCCCGAAGAGGGTGATTGCGTGGCCGGTATAGCCTTCGATCGCGCGCATCAACTCGCCGGCGCGGTTCGCGGTCGTAATCGCCGCGAGGTGCTTGGGCTTGGGCACCGTGAGAGCGCCGCGCAGGTCGCTCGTGGGATCACGCTCGGCCCGTGTTGTTGCGACGGCATAGCGGAACACCCGGCCGAGGACGCTGCGCATGCGGCGCGCACTCTCGTATCGGCCGGTCGCTTCGACCGACCGTAAGACGACGAGCACCTCGTGGGCAGTGATTTTGGCGATCGGGCGATCGCCAATTTTTGGATATGCCTTGTCGAGCAGCCAGCGGATCTTGCTCAGCGTGATCTCGGCCATGCCTTCGCGCTCGTTCTTGGCGATCCATTCAAGGGCGACCGATTTGAAGCTGTTGTCCTCTTCGATACGGGCTTTCGCCAAATCGACTTTCCGCTGATGCGCGGGGTCAGTGCCCAAGGCCAGCAAGCGTCGCGCTTCATCGCGCTTCGTCCTCGCATCCGCGAGGCCCAGGTCCGGCCATTGCCCGAGAGACTGTGTCTTCTGCTTGCCGAGCCAGCTGTAATTCAGGCGCCAGAGCTTCGAGCCGTTCGGCTTGACGAAGAGGTACAGCCCTCCGCCGTCGAACATCTTGTAGGGACGCTCGCGGGGTTTCGCGTTCGCAATGGTGGTGGCAAAGAGCGTGCTCATAGGGGTATCGCCTTCTCGAAAAGGCGAAATCGATACCCATCAGGATGCCCTATTTGTTCCCGATTGGTGCCGTATCCGCCCGGATTTGACCGGACGGCTATAGCACAAAAAACGGCGGAAATCTCCCGTTTTTCGGACGTTCTCGGACGCCCCCGGAAGAACAAATGGTGCCCAGAAGAGGAACTGAACTGGGCATCAAAGCGGCGGAAATCCGATGCAATCAACAACGAGATACCGCTGAAACCATCATAGAAACCATCACAAAATTTGGCAAGGGCTGGACGATATCGGAAGCCGATTTTTGGTTGCAAATTCGCTCGCGATCGCAGTCGCAGCTTTTCAAGCTCGCCGGCAGAAAAATCGCCGACCGAGTAATCATTTTATGAGCGTCGAATTCGAGCTGGCAACTTGCTAGCTATTGCGGCCCAGTCCTGTTGACGAGGCCAATAAGGTCGAGACCACGCGTTCGAGTTCGGCCAGTGCGGCAATTGCCCCCATTCCCAAGAACGACCGCGCGCGCCCGGCGCTGGCCAACGGGCCGCCTTGCGCCGATCGCCTCAGAGAGTTGCCGCACATCCGCCAAAGGACGACAAATGGAGGCTTTGAGCGTCGATCATAACGGTCGAGTTCGCGCCTCGCGCTGTCGCCCGGGTCGTCTTGCAACTATGTACGGTGCCCTTCCGACCAGGCCAAAACAAATCCCATAGCTCAATCCCAGAGCCCACGCGGGTTCCCCCATCAGAGGCTTTCGTACGCTAAAGCGCCCGAGCCCTTCGCGTTAGGATGTGGATTAGCGCCAGAATGGGGCTCTGACTCACTTTTGGTGCAAGTGCGTTGATAGTGGCGAGTTTTTCCCCGAAGGAGGAGATCGCCATGCATGGGAGAGGTTTTCGCGAAGCCATTGCGCCAACAGGATTGGTGATCGACAAGGTCGAGTATGCCGCCGATCAGATACGGATCACCCGGCGATCCCGATTTCGAGTTTCGATTTACCCGAACTGCTGCCGCCCATCTGCGCGTGTCCACAGTCGATATCACTGTACACTCGCCGATCTACTCTCTCATGGCCGACCGGTTCGGATTACTCTTGTCGCCCGGCGTTTTCGCTGCGCCACATCCCGCTGCACCACGCGGATCTTCGTTGAACGCTTTCCTCCAGATGTGACTGCAACATTTGCCCGGCGTACGGCCCGCCTGGATTCTATCGTACATCACCTTAGGCTGGCGCTGGGTGGGCGTCCGGCGGCCAGCTTGGCGCGCCGCCTTGAGGTGTTCATCGGCGCGGGCAAGCGGCGGGAGTGGCCGCCCGAGGTGGAGGCCTCGATTGTCGCGGAGTGCTATTCGGGCCGCAAGGGCGTCAGTCCTGTGGCGCGCCGGCATGGGCTGGATCCCTCGCAGCTATACGCCTGGCGGCGGGATTTGCGTAAACAGCTTGAGGCCGAGGGTGTGATCCTGCCATCGGCACATTCGGAAGATCGGCGAGGATGTGGCCGAGCGCCTCGATGTGGTGCCGACCACCTTCCGCGTCCTGGTCACCCGGCGGCCGCGTTATGGCTGCCGTTCGTGCGAGAGCGCGATCGTGCAGGCTCCGGCGCCAGCGCGGATCATCGAGGGCGGTACTCCCACCGAGGCACTGATCGCCCAGGTGCTGGTATCCAAGTATGCCGATCACCTGCCGCTTTACCGGCAGGCCCAGATATACGCCCGGCAGGGCATCCGGCTCGACCGATCCACTTTGGCCGACTGGGTCGGGCGAGCGGCCTGGTATCTGCGCCCCTTGCGTGACCACATTCTCGACGAGCTACGACGATCCGAGCGGTTGTTCGCCGACGAGATAACCGCCCCGGTCCTCGATCCGGGCGCGGGCCGACCAAGACAGGACAGCTCTGGGCCTATGCTCGCGATGATCGACCATGGGGCGGCTGCGATCCGCCGATCGTTGCCTATGTCTATGCGCCAGATCGCAAGGCAAAACGCCCTCACACGCACCTTGGTGATTTCGCGGGCATCCTGCAGGTCGATGGCTATGGCGGCTACGCCGCGCTCGCCCGGCGGCGCCAGCAGATCCGGCTCGCTTTCTGCTGGGCGCACGTCCGCCGCAAGTTCTACGAACTGGCCGACACGTCGCCGGTCGCCACCGAAGTGCTGCGCCGCATTGCCTTGCTCTATGGTGTCGAGGACGAGGTGCGCGGTTCACCCGCCGAGCAACGCTGTGCCGCTCGGACCGAACGCAGCCGCGTCATCGTCGGTGATCTTCATCAATATCTTGCCGCCCCTGGCCGCCAAGTCAGCGCCAAGAGCAAGCTCGGCGAGGCGATCCGCTATGCGCTCACCCGCTGGGATGGACTGTCCCGGTTCATCGACGACGGCCGCATCGAGCTCGACTCCAATACCGTCGAACGCTCGATCCGCCCCCTCGCATTGAATCGCAAAGATGCCCTGTTTGCCGGTTCCGACGAAGGCGGCGACAACTGGGCGGTGATCGCCACGCTCATCGAAAACTGCAAGATCAGCGGCGTCAACCCGCACGGGTGGATGACCCAGACCCTCGTGAAACTTGCCAACGGTCATCCCGCCAACAATCTCGCCCAACTCATGCCATGGTCCACCGTGGCCTGAAAACACCGGTTACATGCTTTCGCTGCTTGGCACTGTTTCGCCTTCCCGTTCTATCTGGTGCGGCGCGAACGATGGCTTGAACGCCGCAACGGCATGGCCGGCGAACGCTGAGTGGCAGCTCCCTTTCCCGGCAGGCAAGGTCTGGCAAGCACCGCACCTGCGGGAACCCGGGGCGAAGGACAACCAGGATCAGGCTGCAAGTGGCGGTGCAGTGTGCGTATCCCAAAGGGCAAGAATGCTGCGGAGTGCGGTTACAAAGGCCAAAGGCTGATCGAGCATCAGATGGTGACGGGCTTCAGGCACCGCGATGATCGGAATGTCACCTCCACCCAGCTCGCGGACGTATTCGGCCGATTCCGGGGTGAAGAGTTGGCTCATACCGCCGTGCACGATGGCCTTCCGGCCCGGTGCCTGCACCAGACGCTCGCCCATGGTGAGCCATTCGTTGGGCTTGTTGCTCCTCCGAAAGACCTCGGTTGAAAACTTCCACGTCCACTCGTCTCCATCCTGTCGCAGGGAATGATAGGCCATGTAGTCCAGAAGGAATGGCTCGCCGACCGGCTGGGGCGGGGAAAGGATGTACCGCTTACGTGCCGTTTCATAGCAAGGATAACGCTTGCTGGGCTTGTCCGGATCGCCGGAACCAGGGCTTGACCGCCTGAGGTTCCAGTACTCTTCCAGGAGAGCGGGCCGCATGATCATGAGATCGCAAACCACCACTCCGGCAAAGGCCTCGGGCCACTGGGTCACGGCTGTCAGGGCTGCGCCCGACCCGAAGCTGTGCGCGATGATTGTCGGCTTTTGGCCATCCGCAAACATATTCAGCGCCTCGGCAATCTCGCGAAACTCGCCCCCTCTCGCCAAGAGGTCGGCGCGACCACGCATGTCGCTGTCGCCCATGCCGGCCAGATCAAACGCCACCACGTCATAATCTTCTGCCAGAAACGGTGCAATGAAGGCAAAGCAGCGCGCATGTGCCAGAAAGCCATGGGTCATCAATACCTTGGGCTTGCTGGGGTCACCCCAGCGGAAATAGTGCGCCTTGGCCCCATCTATTTCCACATAACCTTCTTCGCGGGGCACCTTGAGCGCCGACACGAACCATTCGGGCAGATGTGAGCCGTCGCCAGCCCAAACAGGATCAATGTCCACTGGAAAGTCACTTATTCTGAACATCTCATTCATCAGGTTGCGCTGTCCTTGTTCGCTGGTGTGCTGGCGGCAAAGCCGCGGTAGGCATCGCGTGCCACATCGCCGCAAATCGCAGCATAGGTCGACACGCTTGGAAAATTGATGAGTTGGCGCTTCTTACCCGGGATGTTTGCGCCCATGTACCAGGAGTCCGCTTCGGGAAAGAGCGTCATAGCGCCAACCTGAGCGACCATTTCGGTCCAGTCCGCCTCTGCTTGCGGATCGGCGTCGAAAAGATCGTAACCGTTGTTTCGCAGCCAGACCATGAAATCGCAGATCCAGTCGCCCTGCATTTCCGCGCTTGTCGGGCCGTTGGAAAAACCCGAGGGGCTCAGGGGTCCGTAAGCGAACAGCATGTTGGGGAAACCCGATACCGCCATTCCCAGATAGGCGCGCAGCCCGTTGTCCCAAGCTTGCGACAGTAACAGGCCGCCCCTGCCGGTGATGTTCATGTCGATCAACCCGCCCCGCCCCGCGTCGAAGCCGGTGGCGAAAACGATGAGATCGCATTCGACCTCGCCGTCTGCGGTTGTGATTGCGTGCGGCCCGACACGGGTGATCGGGTTTGCCTTCAGATCAACCAGCGCAACATTGTCCTGCGCGAAAATCTCGTAATATCCCTGTTCCAGCGAAGGTCGCTTCGTGCCGAACGGATGCGGCGGTTCGGATGGGGCGAGTTTCTCGGCCAGATCGGGATCGGCGATCCGCGCGCGAACCTTGTCGCGCCAGAAATCGTAGGCGTGGCGATTGGCTGCGCGATTGGTAAGCAAGTCGGCGAAGTTGTGGTACCAGAACCTCAATCCGCCTCGCTGCCATAAATCTTCGAAGTGGGCATTGCGCTCAATCTCGTCGACTTCGAGCGCCGAGACTTCAAGTGACTGGCTTTCAAATCCTCCGCTCGTCTGCCTGCGCTGTTCGAAAAGGGCAGGATAGCTGTGCTTTTCGCGTTCCTGATCCTCCCGCGTCAGCCGCTCCTGCCGCATCGGCAGGGCCAGGATCGGGGTTCTTTGGAACAGGATCAGCGCTTCAGCCCGCTTGGCTGCTTCTTGGGCGACCTGCACACCGCTCGCTCCGGTTCCGATCAGGGCAACTTTGCGCCCATCGAGATCAATACCCTCCTGCGACCAGCGCGCCGTGTGGCACCATTCGCCCTCGAAATCCTCAATGCCCGGAATGTCGGGGATATACGGCTTCGACGCAAAACCGAGGGCTGGGAGCAAGAAGCGTGTCGATACGGATTGCCCGCCCTCAAGCTGTAGATTCCATAGTCCCCGCCCTGCATCAAAATCGGCGCTTTCGACCCTCGATCCCATCCGCATCAGCGGCCAAAGGTTCAGCGTATCGCAGACATGGCGGAAATAGGCCCTGAGTTCTTCCCAGCCGGGAAAGCGCTCACTCCAAGTCCATGTCCGCCACACTTCGGGGATCGAGAATTCATAGAGCGGAATCTGCGAATCCACGCGTGCGCCGGGATAGCAATTCCAGTGCCAGATGCCGCCCGGATCGGTCGCAGCATCGACCAGCAGCACGTTGAACCCGGCGTCCCGCAACTTGTGGAGCAAGTAGATCCCGCTGAAGCCAGCACCGATGATCACAGCGTCATAATCGGGCGAAGTCTGATTCGTCATGAAGCGGCAGTCAGGCTCTCGGCAATTGCCTTCGCCGTTGCATAGTCGGCCTTGCCGTTCGATGCGCGCAGGGGGATCTTCGTTGGATATATGGCCTTCGGTGTTTTGTAGCCTGCCAACTGCCCCCGCACATGATCCTTGACGGCTTGCTCGTCGAACGCAACGTCGCCGCTGAGGTGGACGACGGCGGTGACGGCCTGACCCCATTTTTCGTTTGGCACGTCCACGACCAGCGCGTCACCAATCGCGGGATGGGTCTTGAGAATCTCCTCGACTTCCTCGGGGTAAACTTTCTCGCCAGCAGTGTTGATGCAAACGCTGCCACGGCCCAGCAAGGTCAGGCTGCCATCGGCCTCGACCGTGCACCAGTCGCCCGGAATCGAATAGCGGACCCCATCGATTGTGCGGAAGGTCTTGGCGGATTTCTCGGGATCCTTGTAATAACCCGCTGGGATCGCACCCATGAGGGCGATAAATCCCGGTACGCCGCTTCCCGGCGTCACTTTCTGGTCGTTTTCATCAAAGACATGACAGAATTCGCCAATCGCAAATTTCGCGGTGTTGGTGCCCCCTTGCGCGGTTGTGATGGAGCGGCCGAAGCCGAGCCCTTCGGAAGCGCCGAAGCTGTCCATCAGCACCACCTGGGGGATATGCTTGCACAGCCCAGCCTTGACTTCCTTGCTCCACATCACGCCGGATGAAACGATGGTGACGAGGCTGCTGGTATCCCAGCGGCCGGGATTCCGGTCCAGCGCCTGCAGCATTGGCTTGGCAAAGGCATCGCCCACAATTGCGATGCTTTGCACCTTATGCTTATCAACTGTTTCCCACAACTCCGTCGCATCGAAGGACGAGTCTGCGAGTGTAACGATGGCGCCGCCCGACATAAGTGTGCCGATCGCGGTGATGAAGCCGGTCCCGTGCATCATCGGGCAGGATGGCAGGGTGCGGTTGCCGGGCCCTTGACTTGTGATCAACGCGACGTGTTCTTCGAGTGTCTGAGGAACGGGGGCGAGCAGCTTCTGGGCCTCGAGCTGTGCTTTGCGCATTTGGTCGTGATGCCACATCACGCCCTTGGGCATGCCCGTCGTGCCGCCGGTATAGATGAAGAGCTGATCTTCGGGAGAGCGCACTATGCCGAGCGCCGATCCGTCGCCTTCTTGCGCGAGTGTTTCGTAAGGGATCGCAAAAGGCGCGATTTGCGAAGCCTCGCCAATTTCCACAAAGGTGTGAACCTTCTCGAGCCGATCCTTGAGCTCGACGATACAGTCGCGGAATTCCGAGCTGTAGACGATCACTTCGCTATCGGAATCGTCGAAGATATAGAAGACCTCCTCGGCGACATAGCGGTAATTGATGTTCACATGGATCAGGCGCCCCTTGAAGCAGGCTGCCATCAACTCGCCATATTCGGGTCGGTTGCGCATATAAAAGGCAACCTTGGCCCCATTGCCGGCTCCGCGCTGCCGGAGCGCGCGGGCAACATTGTTCGAACGTCCCGACATTTCGGGCCAGGTGATGATCCGGTCGCCGTGTATCAGGGCCGGCGCATCCTTTGGCATGACGGGCTCGATAGCGTCGAGAATGTCGCCGAGATTCCAGTCGATCACATTAGTTCCCCTCTCCGAACGGGGTGGCGGCTTTGGCGCACTTCCCTTGGAAGAAACATCACGCAGCTTTGGTCCAGCCCTGAAGTGCCGCAGCCTCCGCCCGGACCGCTTCTGGCCCACCCAGAACCTGCCGGTCGAATCCGATCCGTTTGAACCAGTAATGCAGGCCAAGCAGGTCGGTGAATCCCATTCCGCCGTGCACTTCGGTGGAAGTGCGTGCGACAAATCGATAGACCTCGGCCGTGTGCGATTTGGCATGGCAGGCAAGCAGTGATGCCTCATTCGGCACCGCGTCGAAGGCGTGGGCGGCGTACCAGACGAGCGAACGGCACGGTTCATGCCGCGCGGCCATCTCGGCGCACATATGCTTTACGGCCTGGAAACTACCGATCAGGCGGCCGAACTGTTCGCGCTGACCAGCATAATCGACAGCCCTTTCGATCATGGCCTGACCTGCGCCAAGGCTGTCTGCGGCGAGGATCACGCGGCCCGCATCGCGCAGCCGGGCCACTGTAGCTCCGCCATCGTCAGCCAGTGGTTCCGCTTCGTCCCCGTCAAACCGCAATTCCCCGACGCTACGGGTGCGATCGATGGTCGTCAACGCGATAGCTTCCAGCCCGGACGCCTTGGCACCGACAAGGTGCAGCCTGCCACCGGAATCGGCGACGACGTAGGCATCAGCTCCTTCGAAATCGAGCGCGAACAGGGCGGTGCCGTTGAGCTTCCCGCCGGCAGAGGAAACTCCCGCGCCGTCGCGCACCTCGATCGTCTCGGAAATCGCGACACCGACACGCGCCTCGCCGCTCGCTATCTTTGGCAGCCAGTGGGCCTTTTGCTCCTCGTTGCCAGCTTCGCGCAAGGCGATCGGTGCGAGAACCTGACTGGCGAGAAACGGCACCGGTGCGACCGCATAGCCAAGCTGTTCCGCCACCACCGCCGCGTCGAGCAAGGTCATGCCGAGCCCGCCATGCTCTTCGGGGACGAGCATTCCGGCAACGCCCAGATCGTGGAGGGCGCGCAACACCTGGTCGCTCAACGGATTGTCCCGCTCCGCACATTCGCGGACGTGACTGAGCGGGCTGGTATCGGCGAGGCACCGCGAAACGGCGTCGCGCAACATCTGCTGGTCCTGCGAAAGTCCAAAGTCCATCAGTCTGCTCCCTGCTTCTGTCGCGCCATGTCCGCGGGGTTCGGCTCACGTGGCATTTCAAGGCCGCGTTCGGCGATGATGTTCTTCTGGATCTGAGCGGTCCCGCCGCCGATGATGAGACCGAGTTGGAACATATAGTTCCATTGCCACGCCCCGCCGTCCCGCTCACGCGGGCTGTGGTGATAGAGTATGCCCAGTTCGCCCATGGCGTCGATTGCCAGCGCGGATATCTGGTGAGCGAGTTCACAGCTTTGCAACTTGACGATCAGCTTCGCCATGCCGCCCGGCTCTCCCCTAAGGCTGTTCGAAAGGATGCGCATCCCATTGTATTTCATCGCCGCTACTTCGGCCTGAAGTGCCACTAGCCGGTCGCGCAGTACCGGATTGTCGATCGCGCGACCCTGGCCCAAACGCTCTTCCTGCATCAGTGCGATCAGCGCCTGCAGCCGGTTTTCGAGCGCGTCGGGATCGCCCAGCATTCCGCGCTCATGGCCTAGGGTTGCGTTCGCGACGAACCAGCCCTGGCCCCGCTGGCCGACGATCTGGTGCATGGGGACGCGCACATCGGTGAAGAACGTCTCGTTGAACTCGGCGTGACCGGTCATCGTCTTCAAGGGGCGAACCTCGATGCCCTGCGTGTCCATCGAAAAGATCAGGTAGGAAATGCCGCCATGTTTGGGTGCGTCAGGTTCGGTCCTGACCAGGCAAAAGATCATGTCGGCCTGCTTGGCGGTGCTGGTCCAGATCTTCTGGCCATTGATAACAAATTCGCCGTTTTCGATGTGCGCGCTGGTCTTGAGGTTGGCTAGGTCCGACCCGGCACCGGGTTCGGAATAGCCCTGGCACCATACGATATCGCCTTTCAACGTGGGTTCGATCCAGCGCCGTTTCTGTTCCTCGGTGCCGAGTTCAAGCAGGGTCGGCACGAACATCGAGATTCCCTGATTAGAAAGCCCGCCCGGCACCCTGGCCCGCGCAAATTCCTCTGCGATGATGCGCGATTGGAGAATGTCCGGCTCCGCTCCATAGCCTCCATACTCCTGCGGGATCGTTCGCGCGGTATACCCATGCTCGATCAACAGCTTCTGCCATTCGACTGCCTTGGACGAAGGTCGGGCCGCCCGGTCAGCAGAAGGCGGCGCGAGATGGCGGTGCGCTTCGATGAAAGCCCGCACTTGCTTGCGGAAGACATCGTATTCGGGCCCGTAATCAAGATCCATGACGCTTCTAACTTTCACGCAGGCGGAAAACAGGAAGGCGGAAGTCCTCACCGATCAATTCGAATTCCACTTCCACCGGAAGGTCGAGCGCTAGGCGCTCGTGATCGCAACCAATCAGGCGCGTGGCCATGCGTACGCCCTCTTCCAATTCCACCACCGCCGCCACGAAGGGAATTTCGTCGGCAAAAGCCGGGTGGAGGGCCTGGTGGGTAACGGTCCAGGAAAACAGCGTGCCCTTGCCACTGCTGCGTTCCCAGGAGAATTCCGGCGAGCCGCACTTTGCGCACATATAGCGCGGTAGGTGGCGGAAGCAGCCGCAGCCGCCGCAGCGCTGGAAATAGAGATTGCCGTCTTGGCACCGCTTCCAGAATTCCTGCTCAACCGGGTCTTGCGGGCGAGGTCGCGGTTTGGGCGGCGCAACCTGCGCGGAGGGCCGCATTTTGGGAGGCAGATCGCTCTCGCTGCTCATGCAAACCTCCTGAGAATGGCAATGCTTCCATCGCCAAGGTCACCCCAGCCGGTCACAAGACCAGTTTGGGCTCCCAGCACCTGGCGCTCGCCGCAGTCGTGACGAAGCTGGCGCACTGCCTCGACCACGTGGTTGAGTCCCCAGACATGCGCCTCACTGAGCAAGCCGCCATGGGTGTTGATCGGATAGCGGCCACCCAGCTCAATCTGGCCATTGGCGACGAATTCGAACTGTGCACCCGGTTCGCAATAGCCCATCGCTTCCAGTTGCAGCAGAACGACATAGGTAAAGCAGTCGTAAATCTGCAGGAAATCCATGTCCTCGCGCTTGACGCCCGCCATGTCGAAAGCGCGCGGGGCAGCATAGCTGAGGCCAATCTTGAAGGGATCGGGCCGCGAGGGGATGTCGTCGGCGGGATAGGGGTGGCCTTCCGCGGCACCGGCGATGCTGACGGGCACATGCGGCATATCCCTGGCCCGATCCATTCGCGATATGACTACCGCGCAGGCGCCATCGGTTTCAAGGCAGCAATCGTAAAGGCGGAAGGGCTCGGATATCCAGCGCGCCGAATGATAGGTTTCCGCGTCGAGTTCGCGCCCATAGGTAAAGGCGCGCGGATTCAACTGCGCGTGACGCCGGCAGGCTAGCGCTACCGCTGCCATCGCATCCGCGCCCACGCCGTAAAGCTTCGAGTGACGGGTCGCCAGCCAAGCATACATCTGCACCGGCAGGAACACACCATAGGGGATGTAATAGCCCTGGATAGTATTGGTCAGCGTGTTCATGTTCATCGCCCGAGTGGGCGGGGCACCCGGCTTGGGCCTGAGGGCGGAATAGCCGTTCCAACCGAGCGTCACCAGCACGTGATCGCAAAGCCCGCTGGCGATCGCCATTGCCGCGTTCTGCAGCGCCGTCGTCGGGCTGGCGCCGCCCATGTGAACGGTGGCCGCATAGCGCAGCACATCAATGCCGAGATTGGCGGCCATTTCCTCCGAGGTCGTATAGATCGGCGGCGGCACCATGCCGTCGATGTCGCAAGGTTTCAGCCCGGCATCTGAGATTGCGCGGCGCGAGGCTTCCAGCATCATGTCCACCGCGGTCCGTTCGGTGCCCTTGACGAATGCGGTTTCGCCCACACCGGTTATGGCGGCCTTGTCGGCAAAGGATAAGGTCTGCGAAGCGTTCATACAGCGTACCCGTCTTGCCGCAATTCAGGAATAGAATCTGGCATCGGCCAGCGCCCTTTCGGCCCCTTCGACAAGATCGCGCATGACCTCTGCCGCTGGACGGATCGAATGGATCAATCCAATTCCCTGCCCCGCGAAGCCGGGCATGATATCCTTGCGCTGAGCCTTTATGCCCGAAGCCATGACCGGCCCTGAAATCATCGACTGGTAAGGCATCGGAAGCGGCTCCTTGCCCGCCGCAACCCAAGCATCGGCCCATTTGTTGCGGATCATGCGCGCAGGCTTGCCGGTCAACGAACGGCTAACGACGGTATCTGCATCGCCGCCGTCGGTTATTGCTTCCTTTTGGAACCGTTCAATCCCTGCCTCTTCGGTTGCCAGGAACGCCGTTCCGACCCACGCGCCCAGAGCGCCCAGCATCATCGCTGCGGCGACTCCGCGGCCATCGGAGATTCCACCTGCTCCGATCACGGGAACCCGATCGCCCACCGCGTCGACTACCTGCGGAATCAGCGAGAAGGTTCCGATCGGGGAGTTGTGCCCGCCGCCATCGTGGCCCTGCGCCACAATCATGTCGATGCCGGAATCGACCACCTGCTGGGCGTGCTTGACCTTGCCGATCACCGCCATGACCCTGGTGCCATTGGAATGAAGGCGGTCCATCCACGGTCCGGGATTGCCGAGGCCGGCGGCATAGACTGGCACCTTTTCCTCGATTACCACTTCCATCTGCGCCTCGAAAAACTCCCGCGTGAACAGCTGCGGACCGCCCTTGCCCATTTCCGGCGCGCCAGCCGCGCGCATGGCCATTGCGGCATCCACTTCGGGCAGATCCTCGCGTTCCATGAAATCGCGGGTGAACTGCTGATATTCGCCAAGCAGTGCCATCGGGTTTTCGAGCGAGGCGCCGCTCTGCGGTGCCGAACCGCGCCTGACGGAGGCAGGCAGAAGGGTGTCGACCCCAAATGGCTTATCGGTCAGTTCGCGGGTCTGGCGGATCCAGCTGCGCAACTGGTCTGGCGAGCAGGCCGCAGCGCCAAGAACGCCAAGTCCCCCGGCATTCGATACTGCGGCCGCGAGCGCGGGGACACTCGCCCCGCCCATTCCGGCCAGAAGGATCGGGTATTCGATCCCGAGAATTTCGCATATGCGGCTCTTGAGTGCCATCGTAATACCCTCTCCATCCAGCGCCACCCACCGGCGCCCGTTTTTTACGTCTGTCCCCACCTGACCTTCTGGGACACAAGCTCAGGGCTTCTCTGTGCGAGATAGGAGGCGGAGCCCGCCACGAGACGCGCCATAGCCTGCCGCGCTCCTTCGGCATCGCCCTTGCGCACAGCTTCAAGGACGCGGCGCAAGAAACGCAACTGGACCGCACGCTCTTGCGCCGAATACCCCAGCGAGAGCGAGAATTCGCGGGTAAGCATATGCAACGCGGAAGTCAGAAGGCCGAAAAGCGGATTGCCGCTGGCCCAGCCGAGCATATCGTGAAAACGGCGATTCAGTTCCTCGAACTGGCTGCTCGCTTCGTTTCGCTCCAGCTCTTTGAGGCAATCGGCAAGTGCGCTCAGATCACCCGTGGTCGCGCGCTGGGCGGCATAGGCTGCAACATCCGCCGCAATCGCTTCGCGCAATTCGAGCAAGCCCCTCAAGTCCGCCTCCATGAAATGCAGGATCAGCGAGAGGCTGTTTGCGAAATCGCCAGTCTGCGGGCGAGCGACCACCGGCCCGCCACCGCGACCTAGTTGAAGATGGATAACGCCTTGGAGTTCAAGGAAGCGAAGCGCTTCGCGCAAGGTCGCTCGGGCGACATCGTATCGCGCAAGCATTTCGTCCTCGCGCGCCAACCTGTCGCCCGCAACATGCGCCCCGGCTTCGATATCGCGTACGATGTCCTGCGCAAGCGTGAGCGCACGCTTGGCCTTCCTCGAATCATCGACCTTCGGTTGCATCACTGGGAATCGCTCCTCTGATAAAACCTTATAAGAGTTTATCGGATGGCATGTCCAGCATCAGTCTATGAAGTTTGCAGTGCGGTCAAATGTCGCAACAATCCTTATAAGCTTTATTGACCACACCCTGCGAAACATCTACCTGTTTGATAGCAAGGTGAGTCTGCTTGCCTGGGATGGAGGACGAGACATGAGCATCGACACGATGGAGCTGGATACTGCCGGAAAAGTTGCAGCCATTCCGATCGACGAAATTGATGTCGCACGGCCGAGTCTTTTTCAGCAGGACACGATCGGCCTGTATTTCGACCGGCTGCGCAAAGAGGAGCCGGTCCACTATTGCCGCGAAAGCTATGTTGGGCCTTACTGGTCGATCACCAAGTTCGACGATATCATGGCTGTCGACACCAACCACAAAGTCTTTTCGTCGGAGGCAAAGCTCGGCGGTATCGCCATTCAGGACATGCATTCGGTGGAAGGCGCGCTCGAACTTGAAATGTTCATCGCTATGGATCCTCCAAAGCACGACCAGCAACGCAAGGCCGTCACCCCCGCTGTAGCGCCGTCCAACTTGCTGTTGCTCGAACCGACAATCCGCGAACGAGCGTGTCAGATTCTCGATGATCTGCCGATAGGCGAGGAATTTGATTGGGTTGACAAGGTCTCAGTTGAATTGACCACGATGACCCTTGCTACCCTATTCGATTTCCCGTGGGAGGAACGCCGCAAGCTCACGCGCTGGTCCGACGTCACAACGGCCGCCCCTGAAACCGGCATCGTCGAATCGTACGAAGCGAGGCGTGAAGAACTCATCGAGTGCGCGATGTATTTCAAAGGACTGTGGGAGCAGCGCATCAACGAAGAACCGAAGAACGATCTGATTTCCATAATGGCGCATTCCCCGGCGACACGGGATATGCCCTTCCTCGAATTTCTGGGTAACCTGCTGCTGCTGATCGTGGGCGGCAACGACACCACGCGCAATTCGATAAGCGGCGGTGTGCTGGCGCTCAATCAGAACCCCGATGAATATCGCAAACTGAATGACGACCCTTCGTTGATCGCCAGCATGGTGCCGGAAATCATCCGCTGGCAGACGCCGCTGACTCACATGCGCCGCACTGCGCTGCAGGACTGGGAGATTGGCGGCAAGCAGATCAAGAAGGGCGACAAGGTCGTGATGTGGTACCTGTCGGGCAACCGCGACGAAACGGTCATCGACCGGGCTGACCGGTTCATCATCGACCGCAAGAATCCGCGCCATCACCTGTCATTCGGTTATGGCATCCATCGATGCATGGGTAACAGGCTGGCAGAACTGCAGTTGCGGATCATCTGGGAAGAAATTCACAAGCGGTTCGCCAAGGTCGAAGTGACCGGCGAGCCCGAGCGCCTTTTCTCAAACCTTGTGCGCGGGATCACCAATCTGCCGGTGCGGCTGCACGCGCGCTGATTTGCTGAAGCAGAAATACGGAGTGTATGATGGTCAAAGTGACGTTCGTATCCAGCGATGGAACGCGGCGGGAAGTCGAAATTGCCGAGGGCGAAACCGCACGCGAGGCGGCGCTCTTCAATGATGTACCGGGCATCGACGGCGATTGCGGCGGTGTCTGCGCCTGTGCGACCTGCCATGTCCATGTCGATCCGGCCTGGATCGACAGGGTTGGTCGCCTGGTCGAAGGGGCAGCGGAGGCAGAGCTTCTGCAATTTGCCGAAGGTGCCAACGAATACAGTCGCCTCGCCTGCCAGATACCCATGGTGGAAGGAGTGGAAGGTTTGATTTTGCACGTTCCCGAGCAGCAATACTGACCAGACAGAGCGCAGCCCTGTCGTGCGCGTGCGGCGTCGCAAATTCAGTTTTGAACGGAGGTTTCAGTGCCAACTCAGCTAGAACCTGATGTCTAGACGAGCGAAGACGCATTTCGCACCGAAATGCGGCAATTCCTCGCCGCCCATTTCCCTGACGAATTAAGGGGCGCGGGCAATATGCTGGCCGGGCCCATTGGCAGCTTCGGCTTGTGGATCATCCTGGCCGACGCGCATCCGGAAGCTTCGAGGGACAGCTCCAGCGTGTCGGTGACATCCCCGGCCCGCATGGTGGTACACAGCTTCCAAAGGATGACATAACGGGAGAAGTCGTCGAGCACGGTCGACAGGTACACCAAGCCCCAGCCGATGATCTTGAAGTAGGTGAAGTCGGTCTGCCACATCTCGTTCGACCGCGTCGTCTTGGTGTGGAACCCGTCGGCGGCCTTGATCACGATGAAGGCCGGACTGGCGATCAGGTCATGGGCTTTCAACATACGGTAAACCGTGGCTTCCGACACGAAGTAGCGCTTCTCGTCGGTGAAGCGCACCGCGAGCTCGCGGGGTGACAGGTCGGTTGTATCCAACGCCATGTCGATGATCTGCTGCTGGATATCATCGCAGATGCGGTTCCACACCCGCCTCGGGGCCGATGGCCGATCCTCCAGCGCCTCCGGCCCGCGCTCGAGGTAGCGGTCGTACCAGCGTTAGAAGGTCCGGCGCGGGATGCCCAACTGCTCCAGCGTGCGCTTGGCCGGCAGGTGCGACTGCTCGACGATCCGAATGATCTCCAGCTTCTCGGATGCGGGTTACCTCATTCGTCGTCGGCCCTATCCGCGATCATGCTTTTTTTGAGCAACCGGTTTTCCAGCGTCAGATTGGCCACGCATTCCTTAAGGGCACGGGCTTCGCGGCGCAGGTCGTGCACCTCGCCGGTGGTCGCGGCACGGGCGGTGTCGCCCGCCAAGCGCCGCTTGCCCGCCTCCATGAACTCCTTCGACCACGTGTAATACAAGCTCTGGGCGATGACATCCTTGCAGCACAGCTCGGCGATGCTGTCCTCGCCGCGCAGGCCTTCCAGCACGATCCTGATTTTGTCCTCTGCAGAGAAGTGCCGGCGCGTCGCACGCCGTATGTCCTTCACCAGCCGCTCAGCAGGGGCCTTCGGCGCCGATTTTTTCAAGGAGGATTGGGCTTCATCCTCGTTCCTTAGTCACTACGACGAAGCCCAAATCCTCCTTAAATCACAACCTCAAATCTGTGCCATTGGTGCTGACGGCGGACAGCACCGGCAATCCGCCCTCACATGAAGCGCTCGGGTTGAGCCATGTCGGTCTCCACGCAGAGGTTCGTTTCTTGGTAGACAACTCGTTGCACGAAATAGCTCGTCGGTCAATTGGCGCTGGCACGCGAAGCCAAGAGCGGCCCGCCTCGCGGGAGGGCGCTCACCGCCGAACGATTGCCGGCTCGATCGGACTATTCTGCAACACGGCGGGAGGCAGGTAGGGCTCCGTGCCGCGATATTCGCAATTAGTTAGCCGTCAGTGCTGGCAACCTGATGCAGCGGGGGCAGAACGGCCGCGGCGCGCCGCCTCAGACGCGAGCGGTGCCAGTTGGGGATATCGGCTTGCTGACGATGAATGGCGTCGGCCATTTCAAATCTTCCACGGCTCCTATCGAGGAGGCATGTCTTCCGATCCGCTTTCGAGATTGCCGGACATTTTCGTCAGCAATGAGCGCATCGCGCGTATCTCAGTTGGGGAAATCATATGGAGCAGTCGCGCGTAGATCATGTCGGCTTCGGCGCGCAGCTGAGGCAGGATTTCGATCGCTCGGGGCAAAAGATGAAGTTCCCAGACGCGCCGATCGCCCTTGGCAGCGCGCCGTTCCGCGAGCACCATTCTTTCCAGCTGGTCGACAACATGGCCAACGCTGGCACGCTCCAGTTCGAGGCATTTGGAGAGGTCGGTTTGGGTCATGCCCGGGGTCCGATAGATATAGACGAGCGCGCGCCACTGGGTTCGCGTCAATCCGAAGCGCGCCGTTGAGGCATCAAACTTCCGACGCAGTTTGCGGGGCACTTCCTCGATGAGAAAGACAAACTCGTCTGAGGCCGTCAGAAGACTTTTCGCGGGAGAGATGCCGCTTGTATTGCGAGGTTCAACCATCGTCATGGACTGTAGAGCCAACATCATATTCTGAAAACCCTTTACTGTAAGATATGATATAGTATGATCGTGGAATGATTGATCAGTCGATCACGCTTGCCGGGAAAGCGGGCCATGAAATCGCAGCGTCGGTTGATGGCCCGGAACTCGGATTACCGGTAATCCTCGCGCACGGCGGCGGACAGACCCGAAGGGCATGGAGGGCGGTAGCCCACCGGCTCGCGAGCCATGGTTTCCGGACCATCGCAGTCGATATGCGCGGGCACGGCGAGAGTGCATGGGCCAGCGACGGAGCCTATGATATCTCCGATTTTGCGGCCGATCTCGTCGAGATCGCTGCGGCGACGGCGAGCAAACCGGCGCTGATTGGCGCGTCTCTTGGTGGCCTGGCCGGGATCATCGCCGAGGGAAAATGCGCACCGGGAAGTTTCGGATCGCTGACGCTGGTCGACGTCACACCTCAGATGGAACCGAGCGGCGTCGCCCGCGTGGTCGGTTTCATGGCGGCGCATGCGCGCGATGGTTTTGCGTCGGTGGAAGAGGCCGCACAGGTCATTGCCGACTATCTGCCCCATCGCCCCAGCCGGAAGGCTTCGGCCGGGCTAGCACACTATCTGCGCCGCAAGGACGATGAACGCTTCTATTGGCACTGGGACCCCGCCTTCATCGAAAGAGTGACGCAGCAGGGCGGCGGCGTTTCCAGCGACCATGGCCGCACCGAGCTCAGCGCGGCCGCTGCCTGCTTGACCTTGCCGGTGCATCTGATCCGCGGCGGGTCAAGCGATCTCGTCTCGCTGGAAGCCGTCAAGCATTTCCAGGGCCTTGTCCCTCATATGGCGTATAGCGACATTGCGAATGCGACTCATATGGTGGTGGGGGACGAGAACGACGCTTTCGGGCAATCGATCCTAGAGTTTTTGCTCGGCATCCATGAAGCGGAAATGAAATCATGAATGCCCCCGCCGTCCCGGGGCTTGAGGAATTACGTGACCTATTGGCGCTGGCCCCTTTTCACCGCTGGCTCGGGCTCAGCATCGCTGAGGTCGGCGCCAACGAGTTGGTGATCTCCATGCCTTGGCGAGACGAAATCATCTCAAATCCGACGGTCGGCGCGGCGCATGGTGGCATCGTATCGGCTTTGATCGATCTGACCGGCCTCTATACGATCATCGCGATGGGGGGTGCTGCGCGGGCGACGGCGGACCTCCATGTGGATTTTCACCGACCGGCCAAGCTGGGGCCGCTTCGCGCGATCGGCAGCCCGGTGAAATTAGGGCGGCAGATAAGCGTCGCGGCTACCCGGATCCTAGCCGCAGACGGAACCTTGGTGGCGAGTGGTAGAGGGGCCTACGTCGCCTGATAACCGCCCGAGGCGAGCCAATCTGCGCGGCCAGATGCATGCCCAGCAGCTTTCGGAGCCGAGGCAGTGGCGGCAGCGACACGCTTTTTGGCGACGTGTCCCTAGGCCGAACCCACGACCGGACGGCCGCGCATCGGCCATTCAGTCAAATCGGCTCCCTGCCGGTCACACGCGGGTTTGGCCGCTCGCCTTTGAGCCGTCGACTTTGCCTAGTCCGACAGGCCAGCCACGCAGCGCATGGAGATCAAGTTCTCCTGTGCTGCGTGACTAGACTGCTGGGTCAGGTCAGGGCGCCGGGGTGCGATTCGCGATCGCATCCTCGATCAGATCCTGCATGACCTGTTCGAGCTCGACGCCTTTCCGGTCGCCTCCGCTCGATATTTCGGTGGCGATCAAAGCGTAATAGCCGGTCTCGCGATCGATCCAGCCGGTCCAACCATAGGCACCCGGTGAGGAATTGATCTTGGACGTCGCGCAGGCCGAAGGCGTGTCGCATTCGACAAAGGAGCCGAGCGCATATTCCCAATTGCCCGCGCTCGCCGGCACGAAAACGCGCGGCAAGCCTGCGGTACGTTGCTGGGTGAAGCTTGTCATATCGGTAATAAAGCTGCCGCCAAGGAAGGCACGCAGAAGTTTCGCATAGTCGCGCGGCGTCGAATAGGCGCCGCCCGCGACCCACGGGTTGGTGGGAGCGCTTCCCGCAGGGTCATACCAGGTCGTGCTCGTCATCCCGAGCGGGGTCGTCACATGCTGCGCGAACAGTTCGTGAAAATTGCGCTGGCGTGCCGGTGACGTGCCGGGCGCAATGCTTATATCCTTTGCCTCCAGATAGGCAGCGGCGACCTGAAGGCCGTGCGGTCCATAGCTATATTGCGCGCCGGGCGCGTTGCCCGGGCGCAAAATATCATAGCGCAAATCGTGGATGCTCTTCGCGCAATTGTAGAGCGTCATGGCCGGAAGCAGCTGACAGCCGCCAACGAGCGGGCTCGCATTGAAGCCCGACGTCATCGACAGCGCATGCTTGAGTTGGACATCCTTCTTCGTTCCGATCGTGGTCCAGAAGGCAAGCGGCGGCCGCATCGGATCGTCGAGCGTCGCGATGCCAGCCTGCACCATGCGCATCCCCAGCGCGCCGGCGAACCATTTGGAGGCCGACGCAAGCGGGGTCACCCGATCGATACCAAAGCTGCCCTTCTCGTAAGCGAAGAGATAGTCGGGATCCGAAGCATTCCCGACGATGAAATAGCCGTTATCGACCTCGGTATCAGCGTCGATTGCCGACTGTAACGCGGTCCAGTCATAGGTATAACCGCCGACGGTGGCCGAAAGGCTGGCGGCCGCGGGCGCCGATGCCGCCGACGTCGACGCTTTAGCAGCGGGCGCCGCAGGCGGAAGCTGCACCATGGGACGCGCCTCGCCGCCGCCGTTGCCCCCGAACCCGCCCTGCGCCGCAAAGGCCGCAGCCCCAGCCATCGCCGCACCAGCGGCAAGCCACATCCATTTCGTTCTTCCAGCCATTTTCTCTCTCCCAGCTTCGTTGCACATCGTCGAAACGGAGGGCCTAGCGCGGCCGGACGGGCTAGGGCCTGGGCTGGCCGTTCCCGAAGTGAACATTGAGCAGATGGTCGAGCTGCGCCTTGCGAAAGCCGGCGACGACGCCAGACTCGGGCGCAAATTTTGCGAGACGGTCGCTTGCCGCATCGTAACGCGGCCAGTCGCGAACGAGTGCGCAGCCAGGAACGCCCGTCTTGGCGAAGCCAACCCAGCAGGCGGCGATGCCTTCGCCGAAGCGGCGATCCTCGTCACCGACGGCGCCGGCGACCGACGCGAAATAGTCGAGCGTCCCGAACAGATAGGGGATTTCAGACCCGTGCGCGGCGCCCTTGGCGCGGTCGCGCCGCGCCGCTGCGACATAGTCGAAATGATAGAGATACGAAGGCGCCCCTCCCGCCGTCCGGGCCGCGAGCCAGCGCGCCGGGGCGACGAACCAGGCGTCGCCCAACACCTGGCGCGCCAGTTCATCATCGGCCAGCCCCATGCCATAGGCGGCCCGGCCCGCCGCCTGGTCGCGCCCTAGATAGGCGAGCGCGGCGGATGGCGGCACGCCCATGGCAAGGATGACGCTCGCCTCGTTGCTGTTCGCGCCGACGAGGAGCGGAACGTCGATCGGCTCGCTACGCGCAAAGACGCGCCAAGGCGCTTCGCGTACCAGGTCGCCGTCGAGGATGGGGCCGGTCATCGCGCCCGGCGTCCGGACCTCGCCAGCGGCAACGAGCGCGGCGGCGGGCAGCGCGCGAAGCGCGTCGAGCGATGCTGAAGGCGGCGCACCTGCGCGCGCTGCCAACGCCGCGCCTAGCGCTTCTTGCTCGCCAAGCGGGCGCGGATCGAGGAGACCAACGCCCGACTGAACGATCGCCTTGGCGAACAGGCCTTTGGCTTCGGGCTGGGCAAGGATCGTCGTCACTCCGATCGCCCCGGCGGATTCGCCGAACAAGGTGATCTGGCGCGGATCGCCACCAAATGCGGCGATATTTTTCTTCACCCACCGCAGGGCGGCCAATTGGTCCATCAGGCCGTAATTGGCGAGCGCCTCGCCGCGCGGCTTGGCCGCGCTGAGCGCGGGATGGGCGAAATAACCGAGCGCGCCCAACCGATAGTTGATCGTCACCAAAACCACACCTTGCCGCGCGAAGGCGGTGCCGTCGAAAACCGGGAAGGTGCCCGAACCGACCACATGGGCGCCGCCATGGATCCAGACCATCACTGGCAGCTTTCGCGCCCCCGCCGGGCGCCAGATGTTCAGCTGGAGGCAATCCTCAGACTGATGCTCGGCTACCCCGCCCGCGACAAGTGCGGGGCGCACCGTCTGCGGACAAGCCGGGCCGAGTTTTGCGGCATCGCGGACGCCCCGCCAGCGCGGCGGTGCCTGCGGCGCCCGCCAGCGAAGAGCGCCGACCGGTGCGGCGGCGAAAGGAATATCAAGGAAGCGCTCGACGTCCCCCGTGCGCGCGCCCGCAAGGCGCCCCTGCGCGATTGTCGCCGCGGGGGCCGTCTCCGCCGCCGCGACAGACACCGATCCGGTCAGCATCGCGGCACCGAACAGTGCTGCCATCACCAAATGCCGCATTGCGCCCTCCTACCCTTCCCGACCAGCGGCTGGAGGCCGCGGACGGGAGCGCGACCTAGAAAGAAATGCGTCCTTCGACGCCGACGACGCGAGGCTGGCTGTACCGGTTGATCGTCGGCGCCTGCGCGACGAAATAAACCTTGTCGAAGACGTTGTTCGCGAACGCGCTGACGCTGATCTTGCCGAAGTCGACGCCGACCCGAAGATTGACGAGGACATAATCATCGAGGTCGACCGAGGTCGCTGTCAGCTCCTGTTTGCCGCCCCATTGACCACTGATCAGGACATTGCTGGTCAGCGCGACATCCTTGGTGACCGGGTAGCGCAGATTGAGGTTGGCCGAGGCGAGCCAGTCGGGAACCTGCGCAAGGTCCAGCCCGTCATAGCGGCCGCTCTTGACCTTGCCCTCTTGCCGCGAGCCACTCAAGGCGAGGCGGCCATTGCCTTCGCCGAGATCGAAGCCCTGGCTATATTCGGCCTCGATACCCCAGCTTTTCGCATCGCCTGCGTTGGTTAGATAGGCGACCGCGGCGATCGGGCACGCCGGATTGGTGAGCGCGCAGCCATCGTCGACCTGCGCGATCAGGTCTTCAAGCTCGGTGTAATAGCCCGCGATTGCGAAATAGCCGCGGCGGATCGGACTGCCCTTGATGCCGACTTCGTAAGACGTGCTGTTTTCGTTGCCGAACAGCACCTGCACAGGACTCGGCGCGCGCGGATCGGAGAGGCGCGTGTTGAACCCGCCGGCCCGATAGCTGCTGCCGACCTTGCCATAGGCGAGGATGTTCGACGTGAGCTTGTACGAGAGGGTCGCATTGTAGGAGAGATTGTCGGCGTTGATGCTGTCGTCGATGATCCGCGATGGCCCGCCGGTGGGCAGGCCAGTCCCCAAATCGTAAAGCCGCGCCGAGATGCTCCGGCTGTCGCGGGTATAGCGCAGTTCGCCGGTCAGGTTGAGGCTGTCGGTGATGTCGAAACCGAGCGAGCCATAGGCCGCATAGCTTTCGAAATGCAGCCGCGCGGGCGCGATATTGCCCGGCGACGGATTGGCGAGCGTCGGCGTGCGCGTCGTCGCCACCGAGAAATCGCTGTCGAGCAACAGCATTTCGGCGCCGACCAGCCATGTGAAGCGATCGCTCGCCCCGCTGACATGAATATCCTGCGAAAAATTGTCGGTCGTGTCGACGACGTAGGACGCGGTGCTGGCATCGAGCGGCGTGAGAGCGCCGATCTGCCCCGCGGCGCGCGCACGCGCCAGCTCGGCGGGGCTGATCGCGTCATTGTCGAGATCATATTCGGACGTGCGCTTGCGAAAGGAGGTTGTCGACGTCAGGTCGGCACCGCCCAGATCCACGCGGACGAGCGCCTGAAGGCCGTCCACGTCCTGGCTGGCGCGCGGCGCGGTGTTCCAGGGGTAGCGAAAGCGATCCTGCGTATAACCGCCGGGAAAGCCTGGCGTGCCCGCGGGAATGGATATCTGGTAATGGATCGTCGGCGTGGTCAGCCGCTGGGTCTCGGCCGTGATGATCGCGTCGACCGGCCCGCGCTTCAGCCGGATCTGGCCGCGCAGTCCGTGGCCCTTCTGCTGGTCGAAATAGACGTCGTTGTCGGGATTGTAGAAGAAGCCCTTGTCCTGCTCGACGAGATCGCCGCTGATGCGGATCGCCAGGCCATCGGCGAGCGGGACATTGATCGCGCCCTGCGTCTGGAAGCTGTTGTTCTCGAAGCCATAGCGCGCGCTCGCCCAGCCCGAGAGATCGAATTCGGGCTCGGCCGAGATGATATTGATCGCGCCGCCGACCGCGTTGCGGCCGTACAGCGCGCCCTGCGTCCCGCGCAGAACCTCGACGCGGCCGATGTCGAGCAGGTCGAGCCGCGTGAAGTTGCGACCGCCCACCGGACCGCCGGCGATATAGGCACCGTTGCGATAGAGCCCGACGCTCGGGTCGCCATTGGTGGCACGCGCGGTCGACGAAGCGCGGATCGAGATCTCCGACGTGACGGACGAGTTCAGATTGTTGAAGCGAACGCTTGGCTGATCGGCGAGGAGTTCGCCGCTGCCCGTGGCGCCGCCGCGATCGGTGAGCGACGTGATATCGATGACCGACGCCGCGGTCGGCACATCGGCCAGCCGCTCTTCGCGGCGGCGCGCCGTTACGACTATGGCGCCGTCATCATCCGCTTCAGCCGCGTCCGGAAGAGCTTCGGACGGTGCGTCTTGAGCGAAAGCAGGCGGAGCGACGGCTACCCAAATCGCGGCCGTGCAGAAAAGAAGGTTCGCTCTGCGTCCCATGGTCACTCTCCCCATCTTGTTATCGCAATTATTATCGATAATTTTGTGCAAAACCGTCGGCAAGTCAAGCCGGAAAGCGCAATGTCTTTGCAGGTGGTTCGCTGGTCTAAGAGACGACGGCGCTCAGCAGGTCGCGGACGCCCCGCGCCGTAGCGGCAAGGGGGTCAGGTGTGACCGTCGATAAATCGTCGGTCACAGCGTGGTGATGACGGTGTGCGCCAAAGATGCCGGCATGACGCACGTAGCCGGCCTTTATCACTTCCGAGAGTTCGCCCGCTGTGCCTTCCGCCGAAGGATAGGCCATTTCCAACCCCGGCTGGCCTTTGAATATCTCGCGCGCACACGTCACGAATTCGGGCGATGTCATGAGAAAACGATAGGGATCGGCGCTTGGCAGCGGCAGCAAGCGCCCCGGCATTTCCTGATAGTCACGTGCTGCCGCATTGGCGCCGAGATGAAACCAGAAAGCGGTCTCGCCGGGGGCTGGACCCACCTTGTCGGCGATATGGCTCGCACCGAGATTCTCATATTCATGCCCGCTGTTGCACAGGAAGAGCAGGCTGTGTTGCGGAAACGCTCGGGGCATCCAGCCGGCAAGCGCGAGCCACATCGCGATACCCGGCCCCCGCTCGCCGGCGCAATCGGTCCAGCCTGAACGCGGCGTAGAGACGACGAGCCAAGGGCGACCGGAGCGAACGCGTCGCCCGATTATATTCTGCGCTGCCCGAATCCCACCGCGCCCGCGAAGCGCTAATTTCGCCGCGGCACCGTGGCGCGCGGCTTCAATCACCGGGGCGGCGAGTCGCGGCGCGAGCAAGGCAAGTGGCTTGTCCGATACAGGATGACCGGCCGGGACATTGAGGAGCAAGGCCTCGCCCGTCGGCCCAGTCGTAATGAGAATGACCCCGTTCGCACCGCGCGCAAGCGCATCGGCGAGCGGCTCGCGCACTGCACGATCTACGAGGCTCGACCAGCGGCGGAAAGGCAGGCGCACGACGGCGATCGCGCCGTCGAGGCGTTCAGGGATTTCTGCGAGGCGCAGCGGCGCAGCGAGACCGGCCTCGCCGGTTTCGACGGCGAGCGGCTGTGCGACGAGCGGTATCGTGTGGTCGCCGAGCGTAAGTTCGCAATGCGACGCCTCGAACCAAGGCACGTCAAACGTCTGGCGATCCACTTCGAATCCGGCACTGAACAGCCGCTTCGCTGTCCAGTCGGCGGTCCAGCGATCGCCCGCGCCGCCCGACTGCTTGTTGCCGGCCTCGGCATAGCTTTGGACGTCGGCGAAGAGGCGTCCGGGGCCGAACATGGTCAAATCCAGGGATACAGCGGCAGCGGAGTCAACCTGCAATGCGATCGGCGCCGCGAGGCCCGCCTTAAGCAAGGTGCGGCGGTCGGTCGGGAGACGGCTCATGTCACTTTTGCGCGGCGGCGGCTGGGCTTAGGCTTTGCGTGGCGGGCCTTATATTCCTCGAGTGCGCGCCCAAAACTATTCTGAGTAACCCCGATCAGATCGCGCGCCACCGCATCGGCGGCATCGCCATCGCGCGCGACGATATGGCGGCAAAGCGCGTCGTAGAGGATGGCCGATCGCTTCGCCGCCTCGTTGCCATGCGTCTCGATATAGCTGTCAGTATAGACATTGTGCTGCCAGCGCGCGAGCAGCGCGACCCGATCGAGGAGCTCGAGCGCGAGCGGCGCATTGCTGCGTTTGGCGATAAAGCGACCGATGCGGTTCGAGACCTTGATATGCTCGAACGTATTGTCGGTGCGCTGGGTGACATCCTTATATTCGACAAGCCGGTGCATCAGTTCGCGCCCGTCGCGGTCGGTCATTTCGGCGGCCGCAAGGCGACAAACGACGCCGAACAGCGATTTCCACAGTTCATAGACCTCGTTCGCAGCATGCTCGTCGATATCGATCACATAGGTGCCGCGCCACGGCACGACCTTGACAAGCCCGATCCGCGCGAGATGCCGGAACGCCTCGCGCACCGGCGCATGGCTCACTCCGAAGCGCGCGGCGATTTCGCGCTCGCGCAGCCACGATCCGGGCGGAATCCGCCATTCGACGATGTCG
Organism: Sphingopyxis sp. CR5; assembly: GCF_059693785.1. Lineage (NCBI taxonomy): Bacteria > Pseudomonadati > Pseudomonadota > Alphaproteobacteria > Sphingomonadales > Sphingopyxidaceae > Sphingopyxis > Sphingopyxis sp. CR5. Next base: position 59,659 of record NZ_JCATIE010000015.1, read on the forward strand.
TCGGTCAAAAGGCGCGCGATCACGCGGTCCTGCGTCGGCGCGCTGTCGTCGTCGGTCTTCGTCGCGGCCATGTCTCTCCGTTCGGCTTTCCCTGCTCGCGGCGCCATCCTAATCGGGCAGCGCACACGAGCAATCGATGATTGCGAATGAATTTATTATCGATAATATGGAGAATGACAAGCATCGGAAAATCGGAGTCGGATCTTGAAGCGCACCATCCTCTTTTTCGCAGCCGCGGTTGCGGCACAGCCAGCCGCGGCAGGCGAACCCGCCCCTCTTCCCGGCTGTGCCGAAGCGATCGCCTATTCTGAGGCTAATTCCGGCGTTGCGCTGCTGATACTTGAAGATGGCAAAGTGCGCTGCCGATCGGCAGACATCGCGACGCCGCAGGAACTCTGGTCGGGCACCAAGAGCCTTGTCGGGCTGATGGCGGCGGCGGGCGCACAGGATGGACTTCTAACCCTCGACGAGCGGGCATCGGAGACACTCGCTGAATGGAGGGGCGACCCCAAAAAGGAACAGATCACGCTTCGGCAATTGCTGTCGATGACGGGCGGCCAGGCATCGACCGTCGGCAGGGCCCAAGGGTATCTGGACTCGGTGAAGGCACCGCTCACGGCGGCGCCGGGCAGCAAATTCCAATATGGTCCCGCCCCGATGCAAATCTTTGGAGAGATCATGCGGCGCAAGCTCGTTGCCAAGGGCCAAGACGGCAACGCTCGCCATTATGTGGAGCGGCGCATTCTCACTCCGCTTGGGGTTACCATAGGCAGTTGGCGCAGCGGCCCCGATGGCGCACCGCTCATGCCGCAGGGCCTCGTGCTGGCAGCGTCCGAGTGGGCGAAGATCGGCGAGTTCGTCCGCGGCGGTGGGAAGCTCGACGGCAAGCCGCTTGTCGATGAACTGGCGTTCGCCGAGCTGTTCAAGGGTAGCCAGGCCAATCCGGCCTACGGTCTCACCTGGTGGTTGCCCCGTAGCACGCCGGCTGTCGATATTGTTACCCGGTCCACCGATATCACCAGTCATGCCAACGAACTCCCGGCGGATATGGTCGTCGCCGCCGGCGCGGGCGATCAACGCCTCTATATCATTCCGTCGCTTCGGCTTACAATCGTTAGGCAGGCGAAACTCGATCTGGCGGCTTTGGCGGCGGGGGAAAAAGGCGATTGGTCCGATTGGCGGTTCCTGTCACTGTTGCTGAAAGCGGCGAGTGACTAATTTGAAACGCGGCCGAAAACATGTCGGGGCCGATCGAACCTAGGCCGTGCCGCTGCAATATGATCATTGAGAATTGCTGGCCGAATGGAAACGCGGCACGTGGAGTTTGCCGCTGGACCAAAATGATGACGGTTATTGACAGCCCGCGCGGCAATCATACCCGAGGGGCGGAACCTTGCACGCGACGCCGCAGTGGGGCGAAGAAGGATGCAGCATGTTACGGGGATTGATGCAGGACGCGCCGCTGCTGATCAGCGGAATATTGGAATATGCCGCGCGCGCGCACGGCGAGAGGGAGATCGTCTCGAAGGCTGTCGATGAGCCGGTTTGGCGGTATGACTGGCACCGCTGCGATCAGCGTGCGCGTCAGGCTGCGCAGGCCCTTGGTGTCCTCGGGATTGCAACGGGCGACCGCGTCTCGTCGCTCGCCTGGAACACGCACCGCCACCTCGAACTCTTCTATGCGGCGCCGGGCATGGGCGCTGTATTGCACACTGCCAACCCGCGTCTCAGCGACGAGCAAATCGCCTTTACTATCGCTCATGCAGGCAGCCGCATTCTCTTCTTCGAGCCCAATCTAGCCGAGCTCGTCGCACGGCTGCGCCCTCTCCTTCCAGGTATCGAGCGTTATGTCCTTCTCGCGGATCGCGGAGCGACCGCGCCAGATGTTGCTGACGCGTTGAACTATGAAGCGTTGCTGGCACGCCAGGACGGGGCCCTCACCTGGCCGAGCTTCGATGAAAAGGCAGCCGCATTTCTTTGCTACACTTCGGGGACGACGGGCGACCCCAAGGGCGTCCTATACAGCCACCGATCAATCGTTCTCCACGGGATGGCGGCCGGTCTGAGCAGTGCCTTCGGGTTCAGCGCTTTTGATGTCATCATGCCCTGCTCGTCCATGTATCATGCGACGGCATGGGGACTTCCGTTCACGGCAGCGATTAACGGCTGCAAGCTAGTGCTTCCTTGCGACAGGATGGACGGTGCCAGTCTCGCCGATCTGATCAACGAAGAGGGCGTCACCTTTTCGGGCGGTGTGCCCACGATCTGGACCATGTACCTCGCTCATCTCGACACCACGGGGACGGGGGTCGGCAATCTCAAGCGCCTCGTGATTGGCGGCTCGGCCGTCCCGCGGGCGATGGCCGAGACATTCCGCGCCAAATATGGTGTCACTGTGCTCCAGCTCTGGGGCATGACCGAAACCAATCCTCTCGGCGTGATTTCGACGCCCTCCCCGCTCCTGATGGCCGAAGGCGAGGATTTCGCGAACGATCTCCTGCTGACGAAGCAGGGTCGCATGCAATTTGGCATCGAACTGCGCATTATCGACGGCGATGGCACGCCGCTCCCCTGGGACGGTGAGCAGGCGGGTGCGCTCCAGGTCCGCGGACCGTGGGTCGTCGATCGCTATTTCCCCGATTTTGAGGGCGCCGGGAGCGATGGCTGGTTCGACACCGGGGACATAGGTACGATCGATCGCTTCGGCTTTCTCCGGCTGACCGACCGCGCGAAAGACGTGATCAAGTCCGGGGGCGAATGGATCAGCTCGATTGATATCGAGAATGCGGCGGTTGGGTACCCCGGCGTCCGGGTCGCCGCGGTCGTTGGCGTATATCATCCAAAATGGGAAGAGCGACCCCTTCTCGTGATTGAAACGCATGAAGGTCAAGCCGTCACAGCCGACGCAATTCGCGCGCATCTGGAGACGAAGGTTGTTCGTTGGTGGCTGCCGGACGACATCCTGTTCGCGACAGTACCGCTCACTGCAACGGGAAAGATCGACAAAAAGGCCTTACGCGAAGCGTATCGTAACCAACTCGCCTAGATGAGATCACACTGCGTCCATTCCCTGCGAACGGCAGCGATCCTTTCAGGCAGGCAAAGTTCAGCGGGCCTCGTGGGTCTTGCATAAGCCCGGGCAATCTCGCGGGGGCGGGCTATACAATGCAAAGCGCTCTACGCTTGCAGCGCGGACAAGGTATGGCCAAGATGAGGCATGACGTCGACCCAAAAAACCAAAGAACAAGCTTCCGGACGAACAGGGAGGCCTACTCGACAAGCCTCGCAAGCACTTTCGAGGAAAATTCTCCGTGTCGCCCGCGATGTCTTCTTTGCCGACGGATTCGGTCGTTCAACGGCGGAACGGATTGCTGCAAAAGCAGGCATCTCCAAGCGCACTTTGTACGCCCGTTACGGGAGCAAAAAGCTGCTTTTCGAGGCGGTAATACTCAGGGAAATCGAGGATCGGCTCTCCTTCCTCGAACAGCACGTTCCCGAACATGGCGACGTTCGGCCCGAGCTTGAAGAGCTGTCCGATGAACTGCTATCCTGGATGCTTACCGACATTCATGTCGCGTTGGAACGCGTTGTAATGGCTGAGGCTGCACGTTTTCCCGCTTTAGCGCGAAACCTTTACGAATTCGGCGTAGGACGCACGACGAGATTGGTGGCAGAGGTTTTGCGCAAAGCCGAGGAGAGGGGAGAAATCAGGGTGTCAGACGCGAATTTTGCTGCGGAGCAGTTTATATCCAGCGTCATTTTGTCACCTTTTCGTCGGGCCGCTCTTGGAGTGGGAGTGACCAGTCACAATGAAACCTCTTCAGCCCGAATGAGGCAAGCTGTGGATCTATTTGTGTACGGCTGCCGCCCCTCCCAGAAGGGGAGCCATCCATAACATTCCCGCTTCATCTCGGGCTGGGCAGTTGTCACGACTAGGTGTTTAGTCCCAGCATGTGATGGTGTAAGCTTGTCATCGTCACAGCGGGAGGGATTATGGGCCAGCTTCTACACGGCAGCGCCAAGACCACGCACGCCGTTCGAGCGGAGCTACAGCGATCGCAAGCTCCGGTCGCGCAGCTCGCGAAGCGGTACGGGATCAACGAGAAGACGGTGATCAAGTGGCGCAGCCGGCCGTCGGTCGAGGACATGCCGGTGGGGCCGAAGGAACGGCGCAGCACCGTGCTGTCGCCGATGGAAGAAGCCGCGATCGTGGCGCTCAGGGTGCAGGCCCGGCTGCCGCTCGATGACGTCTTCATCGCGTTGAAGGACGTGATCCCGAACCTGACGCGCTCGTCGCTTCACCGCTGCCTGCAGCGGCACGGGATCAGCCGATTGCCGAAGGCGGATCGCGAGAAGCCGAAGAAGTTCAAGAAGTACGAGATCGGCTATTTCCACATCGATATCGCCGAACTGCGCTACGAAGGCGGCAAAGGATTCCTCTATGTCGCGGTGGACCGCACCTCGAAGCTGGTGTTCGCCCGCATCTATCGACGGGCGACCAAGCTCGCCGCGGCAGCCTTCCTGCGCGTGCTGATCAAGACGGTTCCCTACAGGATCCACACCATCCTGACCGACAACGGCGTGCAGTTCGTGCAGCGTGACCAGGGCGGCACACTGGGATGGATCGGCCATATCTTCGGCCGTGTCTGCGAGCAGAACGGCATCGAGCATCGCCTCACCGTAACCGGTGTTTCCCTGCCACCTTGCGGGAGTGAAGCGTGGCGTCGATTTTCGCTAGCCCGATCAGGCTGGAGGATGCTGATGCTATGATGATGACATGTGATGATGCTGGCACCAGCGTGGTTCGGCGTTTTGAGGTTTTCACAGGTGCGGGCCAGCGTCGGGAGTGGTCGCCTGAGGTAAAGGCGTCGATCGTCGCGGAGAGCTATTCGGGTCAGGAGACGGCCTGCGCGGTGGCGCGCCGTCATGGGCTTGCTCCGTCGCAACTATTCGCTTGGCGCCGGGATCTGCGCAAGAAGCTGGAGGACCAAGGGCTGACGCTTCCAGCGACGCCTGCGTTCGTGCCGGCGGTGATCGAACCGCTCCCTTCGGGTGATCCAGCCCCTGTCGCCAGGCGCGGCCGTCGCCGTCGGCGTCCCACAGTCAGTGCTGTCGAGCTGGAGATTGACGGCGTGGCGGTGAAGATCGGACGCGGGGCCGATGCGGCTGTGATCGCAGCGGTGATTGAAGCACTCAAGGCAACGCGATGATCGGACCTGGCGCTGGCGCGCGCGTGATGGTGGCGACGCGTCCGGTGGATTTTCGCAAGGGACCTGACGCCCTGGCCGCGCTGGTCGGCGCCGAGTATGGCGGCGACCCATATTCAGGCGTGATCTACGTGTTCCGGGCAAAGCGTGCTGACCGGATCAAGCTGGTCTGGTGGGACGGCACTGGCCTGTGCCTGATGGCCAAGAAGCTGGAGTCCGGCGGCTTCCGGTGGCCGGGCATCCAGGACGGCGTGATGCGTGTGACCTCAGCGCAACTCGGCGCGCTTCTGGAGGGTCTGGATTGGCGCCGGGTGCATGGCGGGCGCCGCCCGCAGGCCCCGCAGATTGCCTGTTGACGGGGCGTTCCCAGACTGATTCACTGCTCCCATGCTCATGGAAGCGGACCTGCCGGACGATGTTGACGCGTTACGCGCGCTCGTCCTCGAACAGGCCCGCAAGCTCGAGAGTGCCGACGCGGAAGCCGAACGCCTGAGGGCGATCATCGAGGCTTTTCGGCGTCATCGGTTCGGCCGCCGTTCCGAGCAGCTCGATCAGGATCAGTTGCAGCTGGGCCTTGAGGATGCCGAGACGGCGCTCGCGGAAGCCGAGGCCGCCAGCGAAGCGAAGGCCGGACGGCCTCGCAGTGATCCTGTGCGCAAGACCAACCGCGGTTCGCTGCCCGCGCATCTCGAGCGGATCGAACAGATCGTTGACGTCGAGAGCAATGCTTGCCCCTGCTGCGGCGGCGCCCTCCACCAGGTCGGCGAGGATGTCGCCGAGCGCCTCGATGTGGTGCCGACCACCTTCCGCGTCGTGGTCACCCGGCGGCCGCGTTATGGCTGCCGTTCGTGCGAGAGCGCGATCGTGCAGCCGCCGGCGCCGGCGCGGATCATTGAGGGCGGCATTCCGACCGAGGCACTGATCGCCCAGGTGCTGGTATCCAAGTATGCCGATCACCTGCCGCTTTACCGGCAGGCCCCGATATACGCCCGGCAGGGCATCCGGCTCGACCGATCCACTTTGGCCGACTGGGTCGGGCGAGCGGCCTGGTATCTGCGCCCCTTGCGTGACCACATTCTCGACGAGCTACGACGATCCGAGCGGCTGTTCGCCGACGAGACGACCGCCCCGGTGCTCGATCCCGGACGCGGGCGGACCAAGACCGGCCAGCTCTGGGCCTATGCCCGCGACGACCGACCATGGGGCGGCTGCGATCCGCCGATCGTCGCCTATGTCTATGCGCCAGATCGCAAGGCCGAGCGTCCCCAGTTCCATCTTGGTGATTTTGCGGGCATCCTACAGGTCGATGGCTATGGCGGCTACGCCGCGCTCCCCCGGCGGCGCCAGCAGATCAGGCTCGCTTTCTGCTGGGCGCATGTGCGTCGCAAATTCTACGAACTGGCTGATACATCCCCGGTCGCTACCGAGGTGCTGCGCCGCATCGCCTTGCTTTACGCCTTCGAGGACGATGTGCGCGGCCTCTCGGCCGAGCAGCGTCGTGCCGCTCGGGCCGGACGCAGCCGCGTCATCATCGACGATCTTCACCAATATCTTGCCGCCCGTGGCCGCCAGGTCAGCGCCAAGAGCAAGCTCGGCGAAGCGATCCGCTACGCACTCACCCGCTGGGACGGCCTCTCACGCTTCATCGATGACGGTCGCATCGACCTCGACTCCAATACCGTCGAACGATCGATCAGGCCGCTGGCTCGCAATCGCAAAAATGCCCTGTTTGCCGGTTCCGACGAGGGCGGCGACAACTGGGCGGTGATCGCCACGCTCATCGAATGTTGCAAGCTCAGCACCATCAACCCCCACCAATGGCTGACCGAAACCCTCACCAGCCTCGCCAACGGTTATCCCGCCAACAGCGTCGGTGATCTCATGCCATGGACCGTCGTAGCCTGAAAACACCGGTTACGCCTCACCAAACCCTATCACCCATGGACCAACGGTCAGGCCGAAAGGATGGTGCGCACCATCAAGGAGGCCACCGTCAAATCTTTCCATTACACGTCGATCAACGAGCTGCGCCGCCATGTCCGCGACTGGTTGGTCGCTTACAACTTTGCCAAGCAGTTGAAGGCACTGCGCTTCAAGACACCCTATGAGGCCATCGAAGAACTCTGGAAATCCAAGCCGGATATCTTCAATATGGAGCCACACCATCACATGCTGGGACTAAACACCTAAGTTTCCATTGGCTACCCGCTAATTGATCACCGCAGCCGTCCAACTCGCGATTTTGTCGGCCATTTCAAGGCTCGCGCGATCAAAGGCTTCGACGATACTCGAAACGCTGTTTGCGCTTGCTGTCCTATCAAGGACGATGCGCGTGACTGCCAGTGGTTCCGATTCTTTGGATCGGCTTAGTTCCACTTGCGCGGCGATGCGAATGATCGGGGCCGCGTCGGGCCCCTGCTCGTAATAGGCTGCAAAAGAAGAAAGCCGTGCGGATAGGACGTAATGATCGGAAGCCACGCTCTGGACAGGGATATATGCGTGATCGATTTTGCGCGCTACGCTTCCGGCAATAGCCTCGCGGATCATCTCGGGCGCAGGCCTCATCCACCGTGCTTTGGCCAGATACGTGACTTCGCGATTCTCGATCGTGAGGATCCTGTCTCCATCGGCCCCAGGCGGAAGCGTCGGTCGCGTAATATACACCGGAATCCACTGTCGTGCAATTTCACGCTCCGGTACGGGCGTGCTGCTGATCCGGTACAACGTCGATTTGCCGCCAGTTCCCAGAATATTCCCGCAACCAGAAAGGCAAATTAGCGCGCCCGTCAGCAAAAACATTCTTGCAGAGATCGTTTTCATTGGGGGAGCTTCCTTTCACGAGGGGTCCGTCGTAGCTGGCCGGCGAGCTGCTCGATTTCCTGCGCCGCGCTATCGAGCGATTTCAAAGTTGCAGCAATCCCGGAGCCGTCGGGCGCCGCCAATCCACTCGCGGCGTCATCAAGCCTGTGAATGACCACCCTCGCCTCGGCGATCCCCTCTCGAAGATCTCGAGCAGCTGCCGAGACATCGGCAAACGTCTTGCGACCGTCGCCATCGATCGCCGTGCGCGCCGATGCGGCCGCGGCCTCGATATCGGCCGCCGCCCGGTCCAGGCGTGCAAACGCTTGTTCAGCCTTGCTGAACATTCCGCGACTAGATCGCAATTCCGCCGTGGTAGCTCTTACATCCGCAATAGCAGCCGAAACATTTTCGATATTCTCGTCGGACAAGGTCCGGTTGACCCTTTCCAGGGCCTGCGAAGCGTCCGCCAACAATGCGCCACCTCCATCCATCAGGGATTGTAGCGAACTTTTTTCCGCCTTAATCACTGGGAGCGTTTCCTTGGAAACCTCCTTCAACAACGGCTTAGAGGGCGTCCCCGCACTGATCTGGATGTAGCTTCCGCCGGTTATGCCTTGCGACTCCGTCGCGGCGGTAGAATCGACGCGCACAGGCGTATCCTCGCGCAGGCGCACCCCTGCAAGCACCCTGTTTGGATTTCTGGGATCAAGACTAATACGCGTGATTTCTCCCACCGGAATTCCGTTGAACTGCACCTCGCCTCCCTCGCTAAGACCGCGGACGGGACCATCGAAAATGATCCGATACTCGTCGAAATTACGGGCGAATTGGGATTGACCGAGCCAGAGGATGAAGCCGAAAGCCGCCGCTAGCAGAGCCAGCGTCAGGCCCCCAATCAGACCGTAGTTCGCGTCGCGTTCCATTAACGGTTCCTTTCCTTGGCGCGCTCCGCCCGCCCTCCCAAAAACGCCCTGATCCAAGGATGGTCAGACCTCTCAAGTTCCGCGATTGGCGAAACCTCGACAATTTTCTGATCCGCAACCACGGCCACGCGGTCGCTGATGGAATACAGGCTGTCGAGATCATGGGTCACCATCACGACAGTAAGCCCCAGCGTGTCGCTCAGCGTCCGTATCAGCTGGTCAAATTCGGCGGCGGCGATCGGGTCGAGGCCCGAAGTGGGTTCGTCAAGGAACAGCAATTCTGGATCGAGCGCCAAGGCCCTCGCTACGCTTACACGTTTTCGCATTCCGCCTGAAAGTTCAGCGGGCATTTGCCGGCCCACCTCGGCATCGAGTCCGACAAGGCCGATTTTCATCAGAGCCACGGCCTCGAGCCACGGCTCTCTAAGACGGGTATGTTCGATGAGAGGAGCCTCGACATTTTCTTGCACACTAAGAGAAGAAAAAAGCGCGCCATTTTGAAACATGACGCCAATTCGGTGATCAATTTCCGTACGATCAAAGCGACTCCCAATTTTTTTCTGAAAGATTTCGATTGTCCCATGGCTAGGCGCAATCAGGCCCAAAATGGTGTTCATCAGGACGGATTTTCCACTACCGGACCCTCCGACGACACCAAGAATCTCGCCACGATGGACTTCTAGGTTCAAATCCTGGTGGATAATGTGATCGCCAAATCGGGTTTTAAGTTTCTCAACCCGAATAACGATGTCCGGATCGCAAATCATATTTCGAGCACGTTGAAGAGAATTGCAAAGGCGGCATCCAGAAGGATGATTGCGAATAGCGCTTGGACAACGGCGACGGTCACCCGCCCGCCCAGATCCTCAACATCTCCGCGTACCGAAAGGCCGTGGCGACATCCGGCAAGCGCAATCACAATGGCCAGCACCGGTACTTTTGCCATTCCAACCCAGAAGTGTCGGATATCGACCGCAGCTGAGAGTCGTTCGGCGAAATATGTCGGGCTCACGTCGAGTATGCCCCAGCTGACGACAAGCCCGCCGGCCAAACCAGCCAGCATGGCAACAATCGCCAGGAGGGGCATAATTACAAGCAATGCCAATACGCGTGGCACAACCAGCGCGTCGAACAGGTCGATGCCCATCACCTTCATTGCCTGCGTCTCTTGATTCATTCGCATTGCGCCGATCTGGGCCGCGAAAGTGGAAGCGGACCGACCGGCAAGTAGTATCGCGGGAATGAGGACGCCGAACTCGCGGAGGACGGATATGCCAACCAGTTCGACGACCAGTTCCGATGCACCCAATGTCTTGAGCAGATCGCTTCCTATGAGAGCCACCACTGCGCCGATAAAGAATGTCATGATCGCTATGAGTGGCAGCGCATCGAAGCCGGCCTTCTGAATTGACGACGCCAGTGCGATCAATCGCATCCTTTTGGGATGTGCAAGAGATTTCATGAGCGCCACCTCAAGTTGGCCGAGAAATCGAGCGCTTGCGCCGATTTCCTGGACAGCTCGATAAACTTTTTGGCCAAGACGCACGTGAAATGGGGGAGTTTTGATTGGCGGGACATCGCGGTCGGCCATGGCCGAGCCCACCAGCGCGAACAGATCAGCAAGATTGGCGGGCAGGTCTGCGGTAAATGCCGCATTGGGTGCGAGAGTCAGGATGGCGAGCGCGCCTGCGCTGTCTATCCTTCCCAGGTTTCCGAAGTCGCTTGAGAAGGAGAGGTTCGAGGGACTCAGAACATGCCCGGAAAGGCCTGCGATCGACATCGCTGTCCAGTCACCTTCAACGACCAACGTTGAAATGCCATCTCCTTCGCGAACGAAGATGTTCGGTGCTGTGCGCGCATTCATCGCAGCAAGTCTCCAACCGGTGTCGGGAGAGCGGATCGCCCGTGGCAACTCCCTCTCCCATAACCCGTCATCGAGCGGATCATGCCAGCAAGCGGGACCACTGACCCCACACATTTAACCATGCCGATCCACACATCGCGCCTTGCCTCAATGACATTATGTAAACGTCACCGTAGCGTTATATCAGGTCGCTTGCAAGGAGTATGCTGCGCACAAATCGGCCGACAGATCGTTTGAATAAGCACAGGATACTCTTGCTAAGGTTAGATAAAATTGTCAGTTGAAATCCCTATGAGATTCTTTCTGAACCGATATCGCACCTTAGAGTTCATATTAACGACACTCGTAGGTGACATTAAATCTTTGCTTGCACTTGCCATCCCAGGCCGAGTGATTTTTGCAGGGCGATCCATGACAGCGTGAGCGCCGCCTTTCCCCGGACGAGGTCGGTTGCCGCCTGCTGCTGTTTGCGAAGCGTGCGATTTAGGTCGGCGCGCGAGATCACTCCGCCGGCAAATCGTTGTCGATCAAGATCGGCTGCGCCATCTGCCTGGGACTTGATCTGCGCGAACGCCACCAGGGCAGAGCGCTGCTGGCTAAAGCGCGACAACGCGCGCTCGGCGTCCTGAAGTGCAGAAAGCACCGTCTTTCGATAGTTGGCAACTGCCTCGGCACGGACGGCGCTCGCCTGATCGACCGAGGCATCGACCCTTCCGAAATCGAGGAAGTTCCACTGCAACTGTGGAATGGCGAGAATTGACGGATTGCTCACATCAAAGAGATCGTCTGGCGACGTTCCGCCAAGTCCCAAGATTCCCATGAATGACAGCTTCGGAAATCGTGCAGCCTCCGCAACACCGATCCGAGCCGTTGCTGCCGCCAGGCTGCGTTCGGCCGCGCGGATGTCGGGCCGACGTGCGACAAGGTTGGAGGGGTCGCCCACGGCGACCTGTTCCGGCGGGAGGGGAACATCGAAGATCTGTTTCAGCGCTTCGTCCGTTGTCCCTGGGATCTGTCCAGCTAGAATGGCAAGCGCATCGAGCAATACCGCCGTGTCAGCTTCGGCCTCGGCGAGCTGAGACTTGAGCAGCTCGAGCTCGGCATTTGCATTGCCGAGAGGGAACAGGGGCAACACGCCTTGCTGATACCGTTGATAGGTTAGCGAGAGGGTTTGCTGCTGCAACTCGCACTCGGTTCGGTACGCTTTGGCTCGAAACTGGGCCTCGCGCAGGTTGACATAGGCATTGGCAACTTCGGCGGTCAGCTGGACCTTGGCATCCTCCACATTGGCAACCGCTGCCGCGGCCTGAGCGTTGCCGGCCTCGATCCGTCGCTGCGTTCCTCCTGCGAAATCCAGCTCCCAGTTAGCGTTGAGCCCGAGATTGTAGACACTGAGGCTATCATCCGCCTGTCCCTGCGGACTAACAGGCGCGCTCGCCGAAGGCGGGGCACTGTTCTGAATATCAAGGCCCGGCAAGCGGCCCTGAATAGCCGTCGCCTGGGTTCCAAGCGTCGGAAATCTTCCGGCCTTCTCCTGTCTCACGGATGCCCGCGCCTGCGCAATCCGCGCTTGCGCAGCCTGAAGCGAAGGATTGTCCGATAACGCAGCCTCGATAAGCCTGGTCAATTCCGGATCGTTCAAAAGGAGCCACCACTCTGCCAGCTCGGGCTCGGTATCGATGATGTTACCGCCGGCACGGACAAAGCCGTCATTTCGGTTCGCCGAGAATACTTCTGGAGGCCCGGCGTAGTCTGGGCCCGCAACACAACCGGCCAGCAGAAACGAGGCGAGAAGCGATATTACAGATTTTCTTATCATGTCAGGCTCAGTGCATCGAAAGGGAAACATTCTTGGGAAGCGGCTTCAAAAAGATGACCAAAGGAACGGTCATTAAGGTCAGGACGCCCATCACCAAGAATACATCATTGTAGGTCATTACGAACGCGTCCCGCTGGATGGTCCGGCCTAGCATCGACATGGCACCCTCCATCCCGCCGAAGCTTTTCGCGAGTTCATCAAGATAAATCTGGAGTGAAGCACTGTTGGCATTCAGCGTCTCTTCCATGCGCCGGCTATGGTGCCAGATCCGCTGGTCCTGAAACGAAGCCAGTCCGGCCAAAGCGAAAGATCCTCCGAGATTTCGAGCGGCGTTAAAAATACCGGAGGCATCGCCAGCATCTGTCTTTGCCACCGAGGCTACGGTAGCCTGGTTCAGGAACATCATGGCCAGAATCATGCCAACACCCCGAATAAGCTGGCTTTCGATGAATACGGCGCCCCCAGATTCCGCGGTGAGGCTTATGCTGACGAAACAGCTGGCCGCCATCAGAAGCATTCCGACACCGACGGCAATGCGAATGTGGAGTCTGCGGATCATGAAGGGCAGGATCGGCATAAGCACAAAAGCCGGAATACCCATCCAAAATATAACGAGCCCGGTTTGAAAAGCGTTATAATCGGATATGATCGCAAGAAATTGGGGAATGACGTAGGTCGAACCATACATGACCATTCCCAGGGCGAGAGCCATCACCGCAACGCTTCCGAATTGGCGATTGAGAAGGAGGCGGAGTTTCAGGACGGGCTTCGACGCGTTCAGCTGCCCGTATATGAGTGAAGCGAAACCGATAACGGCAATGAGTGCCAGCCAGCGAATAAGAGCGGATTCAAACCATTCCTCGCGATGCCCCTCCTCAAGCAACACAGTCAAAGCGCCCAACCCCAGAATCAGGCCGGCAATGCCCGCCCAATCAGCATCGGTCAGATACTCCCACTTCGGCTCTTCGTGAGGAAGCCCGACGAATAGCAGCAGCAGCAGTACGGCGCAGATTGGAACATTGACAAAGAAGGCATAGTGCCAGCTCAAATTTTCGGTCAGCCAGCCACCGATCAGCGGCCCCATGACCGGACCCAGAATCACTGTCATGCCGAACAGCGCCATGCCGATCGGCTGTTGATGGGGCGGCAATCTTTTCGCCACGATGGTCATCGCAGTTGGTATCAGCGCACCACCCATGAAACCCTGACCCGTGCGACCGATGATCATGGTCGTGAGGTCGGTCGCCATACCGCAAAGAATTGAGAAGCCGGTGAACGCGGAAACCGCAATGATGAGCAGGTTTCGCAGTCCAAAAAGGCGTTCAAGCCAGGCGCTAAGCGGAATTACCACAATTTCGGCAACGAGAAATGCGGTGGCAATCCAAGTGCCCTCGGTGCCGCTGGCTCCGATTTCGCCCTGGATCACCGGAAGCGCGGAATTGACGATAGAGATATCGAGTGTTGCGAGCATGGCGCCAAGTGCACCCGCTGCGACCGCTATCCACGCGGTGATATCGGCATTCCGCCTTTCTGCAGTCGGAGTACCAGAGGCGCTGTTCGATGCCAACTCGGCGGTCATTTGTCGGTACTCGAGATCTCTTTCAGCTCTCCGGCAGCGTTTCGCGTGTCGACAACTGCCACAACCGACATGCCCGGGACGAGCAGACGACGCACTTTGGGCGAGGCTATTATCGCGATACGAACCGTTATCCGCTGAACAATCTTGGTGAAATTCCCTGTGGCGTTTTCGGGCGGCAGGATCGAAAATTCTGCTCCGGTTCCGGGCGAGATGCTCTCAACGCGTCCAGCAATCTCAAAGTCGGGAAGAGCATCGACCTCGAGCCTGACCGGTTGCCCCGCCCGCAAAAGGCCGACCTGCGTCTCCTTGAAATTAGCGATGACGTAGATTTCGTTTACCGGAACCACCGTCATCAATCGCTGACCGGGCTGAACGAATTGGCCGACCCTTACTGTTAGATCGCCAACGCGACCTCCCTTGCTGGCTCGCAGCAGAGTCGATGTGACATCTAGGTCGGCCGCTTCCAGCTGCGCGCGGGCCGCGTCAGCTTGGGCTTCGGTCTGGTCGATCTGTTTGAACAAGGTGGCCCTCCGACCGTTGGCAGCAGAGACTGCTGCCTGGGCAGCAACAAAGTCGGCGTGCGCTTGCTGCGCCTGTGTCTCATATTGTTGAAGCTTTTCTCGCGGCTCCGCACCGGTCGCGGCAAGGGGGCGATACCTCGCTACCTGCTCATTGGCGAGGTCGAGCGCCGCGCGCTTGGCGGCGAGTTGGGCCCGCGCCTGCCGAATCGCTGAGTCCTGTTCGGTTACTTGCGAGCGGATTGTGTCGGCGCCGGCCAGCGTCGCCGCAATTTGCGCACGCGCCTGTTGCGCCTGGGCTCTATAATCTCGCACATCCAGTTGCACGAGCGCCTCGCCGGGACTGACCCGCCCGTTCTCAAAGACGAGCACCGCGTCCACGTATCCGGCCACTTTTGATGAAACCACAACGCTGTCGGCCGCGACATAGGCGTTGTCGGTCGACTGCATGTACTGCCCATAGGTGACATGCCTGTAATACCACCAACCACCTGCAATCAGCGCAGCAGTGATGGCTATGATGAGGATGAGGCGAAATTTGGGTTGCGATTTCAGGCGGGATGCGGGCGCGCGATCCTGTTCCCGCTCATTTGGTTCGTCGGTCATCTGCCTCTTTCGAAGGATTTTGGACATGTGCTAAGTCGCTTCATGGCGTGGCGTAGACCGTTCCATCCGGTTAGTAAAATCGTTTAGTAATTTGCGTTTTGGCATTCCCACGAAACGGACTAGGCAGCGGTATGAACGCAAATCTCGACACAATGCCGCCACGGCTTCGCGAAGGCGCCCTCACCGACGACGACCGTATGCTATATTTGATGGACGAGATTAGTCGGGGGGCGAGGCGCGCTTATGACGCACGGATTGCCAAGATTGGCCTCAATCAGACGCAGTGGCGCATCATCGGACAACTTCTCCGCGAACCATCGTTGACGCAGGCCGGAATTGCCAAGCGACTAGAGTTGGAATCCGCCACGATCGGTCAAGCCGTCGCTGGCCTTTGTGGGAAAGGATTGATGGAAAGGCGACGAGCCAAAACGGACGGCCGGGCATGGCAGCTCATCCTGACCCAGGAGCTCGACAGGTTGTTGCCCCAACTGAGAGAATCCGCGGACGGGCTGCATAGGGTCCTATGGCGGAACGCCACGCGCGACGAAAAACGGACGTTGCTGGACATTCTTGTGCGGATTGCGTCGAATCTCGATCAGAGCCGGACCGATGCGGAATAGGACATATGCCTGGGTTCCGAGATAAACCGATAGGAGACATCGCACGCGCCGCCGAGATAGGACAGATTCTTGTCCGGCACGGCGCCAAAAGCCTGGCGGGCGCTCTCGGAGTCATTCCGCATCCGGCCAAGTCAATCGATCCAGGTGAATTGCGGCCGGCGGCGGTCGTCGCACTCCTGCGCGACATTGGTCCGGTCGGAATAAAGCTTGGACAGCTGCTGGCGACGCGCAGCGATCTGTTTTCCAGGTCCTGGATTGCTGCCTTCGCGACGCTCCACGATCAGGTTTCTCCGGTGCCATTCGAAGAAATCGAGCCCATCCTTGCCGCAAGCTGGGGAGCTGACTGGCGAGGGGAATTCACCCAATTCGATGAACAACCACTGGCTTCGGCTTCGGTAGCGCAGACCTACTCTGCTTCGCTGCTCGACGGCGCCGACGTTATCATAAAGGTGCGGCGTCCGGGCACTGCTGCGCGAATGGAGGCCGATGTGCGGCTCCTGACGCGCCTCGCCGCCGTTGCCGAGGATCGATCCCCTGAAATCGCCCGCTATCGCCCCGTAGAGTTCCTGCGAACCTTTGGCAGAAATCTTGCCTGGGAAATGGATCTGGCAGCAGAAGCTCGTGCATGCGAGCGTATCGGTGGCTATCTTGATACGCTTGGGATCAAGACTCCAACAATTCATTGGGAACTGACGGGGATACGGGTCAACGTCCAGGAGCGGCTGTATGGAACGCCCGCGTCTGCGATCGAGGCCGAATCGACCGACCCACGCGTGGCGGCGTTCGCGAGACAATATGCGAATGCAGTCCTGCGCATGATCATTCTGAATGGCGAATTTCATGGCGATCCGCATCCAGGCAATGTTTTCCTTATCGGGGAACAGGATGTGGGCTTTATCGACTTCGGATCGGTCGGCACTCTCACAAAGGCGAGGCGCGAGGAACTGGTACGACTTGTCATGGCTATAGCCGACGAAGACACAGCAGACGTCGCGAACGTGTTGCTCGAATGGGCTGGAGATCCGAAAGTTGACCGTGATGGGCTCACCCAGAATTTGGACCAGCTGATCGGTGAGTTCAGGGGAACGGTCCTTTCGGGGATTGAGTTCTCGCATATTTTCAGCCGCGTGTTCGATCTCCTGCGAGACTATCAGCTCGCACTTCCGCCTGATCTGGCGATCCTTCTTCGAACATTGCTCACGGCGGAAGGGTTTGCGCGTTCCTTTGCGCCTGACTATAATATCGGGGAGGAAACACGCCCCATCATGTTGGAGCTGTTCGCAGAAAGATTCTCCCTTGGCAGGAATCGCGCCAATTTAAAAAAAGTTCGCCGACAACTCCTCGCCCTAGCGGCGATCATGCCTGACCTTCTCGATAACGCCGCCGCTATAGCCAAGTCCGGGCATGTGCCTGTCCAGATTGATCCGGCAAGTTTTGAGAAGCTCGCAGCCATTCGCCGCGCGAGCCAGCCTGTCAAAGGTCCTGTGGCGGCCGCACTTATCGTCTCCGCGGCGCTGCTTGCGAATCAATCCTGGGTGCTTGCAAGTGTTGCAGTGGCTCTTGCCGGGTTGGTTCTTCTGCGCAAATGGCGATAAGATCGTTGCTCAGCTTGAACGGGCCAGCGTCCAATATCAGGCCAACTGAGAACTGGAGTTTATGATGACACTGCAGAAGCCAGTCGATCCGGTCCCCGCAGCCACCATGCTGTTGCTTCGCGACGAGCCGGAGTTCCAGGTGCTGATGGTCAAGCGGCATCACCAGATCGATTTTGCATCCGGCGCGCTGGTCTTTCCCGGTGGAAAGCCTTCTGCTGCCGATGAAGCGCCTGAATGGGCCGATTATTGCAGGGGCTGGAAAACGCTAGATCCTACGCAGCGCACCCTTCGGATTGCCGCGATTCGTGAAGCCTTTGAGGAAGCAGGCATCCTGCTGGCCGATCATCGCGACGGTAGCGAGTTCGAGGATATTTGCGATCTTGAAAGCCGCAAAGCCGTCGAGCGAGGCGAGCGCGAATTTTTCGACATTGTGCGCGAGGCCGATGTGCAACTGCGCCTTGATCGCCTGAGCGAGTTCGCGCGGTGGATCACGCCCAGCTTTATGCAAAAGCGCTTCGACACTCATTTCTTCGTCGTTCGCGCCCCAGAGCGCCAGATCGCAGCATGTGATGGATATGAAACCGTTGATG
This sequence comes from Sphingopyxis sp. CR5, assembly GCF_059693785.1. Taxonomy (NCBI): domain Bacteria; kingdom Pseudomonadati; phylum Pseudomonadota; class Alphaproteobacteria; order Sphingomonadales; family Sphingopyxidaceae; genus Sphingopyxis; species Sphingopyxis sp. CR5. The sequence continues at coordinate 77,782 of NZ_JCATIE010000015.1, forward strand.
CGGAATGGCTTTCGCCAAGCAAAGCCCTGAAACTGGGTGTCAGCGGTGAACGAACGATCATCTTTCCCACGCGATTGAACCTGCAACTGCTAGCCGAAGCTGCGAGCGCAGACGATTGCGTCGCGCGGGCCAAGGCTCGCGAAATCGTGCCGGTCCTTCCAGAAGTCATCCAGCGAGACGGCAAGAACATCCTCACTATCCCCGCCGACGTGGGATACGGCACAGCCTTCGAAGTTATCAGCTGAGATAGAAGCAAGCAAGTGACCGGCCCCCACCGAGTGGTCCGCTGGGATTGTTAGTGCATTGACGCGTCCATCGCCAGTGTTGGCCGCAGGTGGAGCGAAGCGGAACCGGCGGGCGACACTGGCGATGGAACGGCCTCCGGCGCCGGTGGTCGATATCCCAGCGAGCTGTGCGGCCGGACGGTGTTGTAATGCCGCCGCCAAGCCTCGATCAGGATCCGGGCCTCCGCGAGCGAGTAGAAGATCTCGCCGTTGAGCAGCTCATCGCGCAGGGATCCGTTGAAGCTTTCACAATAGCCATTCTCCCATGGCGATCCGGGCGTGATATACAGCGTCTTCACGCCGATCTGGGCGAGCCATTGCTGCACCGCCGTCGCGATAAACTCCGGGCCGTTGTCCGACCGGATATGCGCCGGCGGCCCACGCGTGACGAACAGCTCGGCCAGTGCCGCGAGCACGTCGTCGCTCTTGAGCTTACGCGCCACCGGCAACGCCAGGCACTCCCGGCTCGCCTCGTCGATGATCGACAGGATCCGGTATTTGCGACCATCGTGCGTCCGGCCCTCGACGAAGTCGTAGGACCAGACATGGCCGGGATATTCTGGCCGCAGCCGGATGCACGATCCGTCGTTCAGCCACAGACGCCCGCGCTTCGGCTGCCTTTGTGGCACCTTCAGCCCTTCGCGGCGCCAGATACGCTCAACCCGCTTGCGGTTCACATGCCACCCCGCATCGCGTAGCAACGCCGTCACCCGGCGATAGCCATAACGACCATATTGCCGGGCCAGTGCGATGATATCCTCAGTGAGGGCCGCTTCGTCATCCGCCCCGCGTGGCGCCTTGCGCTGCGTCGATCGGTGCTGCCCGAGCACGCGGCACAGCCGCCGCTCGGACACCGGCATCATCATTCTGATGTGGTCGATACAGCGCCTGCGGCGTGCGGGGCTCAGAAGTTTCCCCGGGCAGCCTCCTGCAGGATCAGCTTGTCCAGCGTCAGGTCCGAGATCGCACGACGAAGCCGCGCATTCTCCTTCTCCAGATCCTTCATCCGACGCGCCTGATCGGTCTTCAGGCCGCCATATTCCTTGCGCCACCGATAATAGGTCTGCTCGCTGATCGCGATCCGACGACACGCCTCGGCGGTCGTAGCGCCCTGCGCAAGCACAACCTCCGCCTCACGTAGCTTGCCGATAATCTCTTCCGGGCGATGCTTCTTGCTCGGCATTCTATATCTCCTTCGTCGTCCAAAATATCATCAATTTTGGACCACTCAGAAGGGGGCAGATCAAACCGCGATCGCTGCTATCGTCACCGATCCCGATCAGTTCCGGTCGGGAAGGCAATTCGCCGCCTGGCTCGGCCTAACTCCGCAGCAGCACTCCACCGGCGGCAAGACCAGGTTGGGTGGCATCTCGAAGCAGGGAGACCGATATCTGCGCCGACTGCTCGTCGTCGGCGCCACCGCCGTCATGCGCCACATCAAGGATAAGCCAACGCCCATGGCCGACTGGATCAGGAAACTCTCGGAGAAAAAGCCGTTCAGGGTCGTCTCCGTGGCGCTTGCCAACAAGTTGGCCCGGATCGCCTGGGTCGTGCTGACCCGGAAGGAAGCCTATGGGCCCTATCAACTGACGACCTAACAGAATACCGAACAACCGAATTGGCAGTGGCAGTCAATGATGAGTAACGATCGAGCCAATGGTGAAACCAACCCGTCTGATTCAATGCGCTTCAACCGCGCGCCAACTTGATTAGGCCGTGTTGACAAAAGGGATTCCCAAATCCTCCTCCTTCTGATTCAAGACTGCTTTTTGAGGATCAGTCATGGGTCGCGGGGATTTGTCGGATGCGGAGTGGGACCTGATTGGGCCGCTGCTGCCGCCTGAACGTGGTCGCTGGGCGCGGCCGTCGGGCGATAATCGTCGCTTTCTCAACGGCATGCTTCACGTGCTGCGGGTCGGCTGCCCTTGGCGCGACATGCACGAGCGCTACGGCAAGTGGAACTCGGTCTATGTCCGCTTCCGGCGCTGGGCCGAACAGGGTGTCTGGGATGCCCTGCTGCAAACGCTGGTCGATCTGGGTCTGACCGACGACTGGCAACATATGATCGACAGCACCAGCGTTCGCGGCCATGTTTCGGCAGCGGGCGGAAAAGGGGGGCTTGTGCGAACGCTCTTGGTCGATCACGCGGCGGCTTTACGAGCAAAATCCACGCCCGCTGCGACAATCAAGGACTGCCTGTCGGCTTCATCCTGACCGGCGGCGAGGCTTCTGATTACACCGCTGCCGAACCGCTGATGGCGATCCCCGTCGCCACACCCAAGGCGCTGCTCGCGGACAAGGGCTATGATGGTGATCGCTTCCGGGAAAGCCTGCTGACCCGGGGCATCCTGCCGATCATCCCGCCCCGCTCGAACCGCAAGGTGCCAGAGCATCCCGACTATCGCCGTTACAAGGACCGCAACCGCGTCGAGCGCATGTTCGGAAAGCTCAAACAGCAACGACGCATCGCCACTCGATATGACAAAACCCTTCTCTCGTTCGAGAGCTTCCTAAACCTCGCCGCCACGCGGCTATGGCTGAAGTCTTTTGTCAACGCGGCCTAGGGACCTCACCGGCGGATTTCCATCAAGGCCAGCGGCACTCAAAACGCCGCACAAACAGGCCGGACATATGAAAGCAACCGATCAAAGCCATCGCGACCACAAAGCCCTTGCCATAGGGGGCGTCCACATATGAATCAGAAAACCGCCCAAAAAAGAATCCCCTTTGAATCAGCCAAATGTCATCCCGCTCTAACTCCTCGCCCAGCCAATGATATCTACGGCGGAAAACTCTAACCGCAACTGGTCCAGAATTCAGGTGGCAGAGCACCTGAAATGGAGGCGGCGCCGTTCTCACAGGTCAGAGCCGCACGCATCCCCGCAGGGTATCGCGCAGCACTGCAATTGAATTGCTGAGCGAGGCTTCGCCTTCCAGCCGCCCGTTGATACGTAGCATCACCGTCCCGCTTTGCTGCATGAGCAGGGGAACAAGTTGCGTACCCGTCACGCCGCCGATCCATTGAGTGCCGTTCGCATTGGCGCGCTGAACGGATATGCTAACGAGCCGACCGGAGAAGTTCCACGTCATCGTCATCGCATTGTCGGCGGAGGGCTTGTTGAGCAGCATCGCCATGTAGGGCTTTCCGCCTTCACAATAGAGACTGAGGGCTTCGATGTTGGGCGATGCCGCGGCGCTCACATAAGCCATGGGCGCGCGACCTTGCACCGGTACAACTTCCCAGGGTGTACCGGGAAGCGGCACTGCCGTTTCGGGCGGGCTTTTGTCCAACAGCGTCTTGATTTCCGGCGCAATCGGCAGCCTAACGCCCGAAGCAGACGGATAAACTGTTAGCTTGCCGCGCTCCCAAAGGCCCACCTGCACCGCACGGCGCGCCGGGTCTATTATTATATAGGCCTGCTCCACACCGCCCTGATGCTGCGCATTGCCGGAAAGATAGTAATAGTTCCCAGCCCGCTGCAATGGCGAGACGGCTGAGAGATTGGTCCGCAGCGCAGCCATCTTCGGCCCCATCCGGGCCTTCAATGCCGCAGCCAAGGTACCCTTATCGAACAGGTCGATATTGTCCTTGGCGTAGCTTCCCGGATATTTGCCGACGAGGCTGGCGAGATTGGTCCATTCCGCTGGAATGCCTTGCACGGCCACCGCCGGCTCAGGCCGTGGCGGCAGTGGCGTGCCAGCAAGAGCGCTGCCCTGGCAGAGCGTGAACGGGCCGCCACCCGTGAAGGCCGCATGGAAAGAAGCCGGGCGTTGGCCGCGCGGCAGATCGGATTCAAAGCGGATGACACCGCGCTTCTCGTCGTCGTTCACATACATGAGAACCCGACCAAAATCATTGCTGCTAACTGGAAAGGGAAAAAATACTGCCATGATGCCGTCATAGCTCTGGCCCATGAAGGTGAGAGCATATTCCACCCGAGGGGGCTTTATTTCCCGACCATTGGCGCGGAACGTCATGCCCTTTTCATCGATGGTTACGCGCGGTTCCTTTGAGCAGTCGCCGCGCGGGGCGTAGCTGCCAAAGATATGGTCGACGCCCTGATCCTTGAAGCTGGATAGTGGTAGCGCCTGCGCACTTGCGGCAGCAATCGTGGCAATCGCACAAGCGGCAAGACCTACACCCGAAAGGCGGATTGTGGACGGCATGTGAAATGGCAATGTCATGTCGAATCCCCATCGAAGTGGTGACGGTTTTCGCGCGCACATGGCTCAGTCACGAGGTAAATTGGTGCGCCGGTCGCCTTGATCCTATTTGGCCAACAGGATAGCTGACTTAAGGGATGGTTTGGTTCTGGTCATGGATGCCCCCACGTGAAAGCCCTGCCCGGCAGGGACCGTGACGTGGTTAATACGATCTTGATGACTCTAAAATGAACGGGAAGGAATAGGTGAACTGACCTGACCCCCTGGTTTCCACCAGCCGGGATCAGAGCCCGGCCTTTTGCACTGCTATCCAACTTTCGACCACGCGGGTCATGCGCTCCGGATCGGGCATGCCGTACCGCAGCCGCATCCAAAAGTCGTCGGCGCGCGCTCGACCGCGCCAAGGCTGAAGCGCTGACAGCAAGCATCGGATGTATAAACTGATATCTTCGGATCTGAGATGGCACACCTCCCACCGCCCCGAGCAAAATAATAAAGTGCCATAATAAAGTTCTTTACCAAATGCCGAAAAACTGCTCATCTTCCAGCCGAGCGGCGAGAATCTTTTCCTCTCCGGAAATCTCCTTCTGGCCACTCCTCAAACTCGGGGCAGCTCGGCGAGCTGCCCCATTTTTGAACATCGACAATCGGGGACAAGGACGGGTTCGCGCAAGAAACGAAAAAATCGAGACAGGGAGAGATAGGGTGATGAATAAGAAAGCCTACTGGTTGGCAAGCGCCGTCGTGATGGCGTTGCCACAGGTCTCAAATGCTCAGGAAGTCATAGCCGAAGAGCCAGATGGCGGTGACAATGTCATCGTCGTGACAGCGCAACGTCAGGCGCAAAGCTTGCAAGACGTACCGATCGCTGTCAGCGCATTCAGCGCTGAGGCGCTTGAAAGCCAGCAGATCGAAAATGCCTCGGATCTACAGCTGACGCTGCCCAATGTATCTTTCTCGAAAGGCAATTTCACCTCAGCTTCATTCACTATTCGCGGCGTTGGCGACCTGTGCGTCGGCGTCACCTGCGATGCTGCGACCGCAATCCATGTCAATGGATCCCCCTTGTTCGGAACACGCCTGTTCGAGACCGAATATTTCGATCTGGAAAGGATTGAAGTCCTTCGCGGACCTCAAGGCACCCTGTTCGGCCGGAATGCGACCTCCGGGGTCGTGAATGTTGTGACCGCGAAACCCAAACTCTCCCGTTTCGAGGCTGAAGCGCAATTCGAGTATGGCAATTTCAACAGCATCGAAGCGCGTGGCATGGTCAACGTCCCGATCGGGGATATGATCGGCGTGAGGCTGGCGGGCATATATGTGAACCGCGACGGTTATACGACGAATCTCTATGATGGATCGGACATCGACGCTCGGGACCTCTATGCGTTGCGAGGCTCCCTTCGTTTCGAACCCGGTCCTGATACGACGATCGATCTCATGGGCTATTATTTCCGGGAAAAGGACACGCGCCTCAGAAACCAGAAACAAACGTGCCAACGCGATCCATTGGGCGTGCTCGGATGCCTGAACAATCGACGTGATTTCGATACCACGAACGCAAATTCAACGGTCGGTGCGACGCTCAGTTCATCCGAGTTCTTCGCCATTCAGGGCATTCCCGCCGTGCTCGGCCTCGGCAGCCTTTATGGCCCTGATGGGTTTTCCGGGTTTCAGGAGCCTGGCGATGTGCGTGTCGTCAACACGGCCTATACCCCTTTCTATTTTGCCGAAGAGCTACAGGTGCAGGCGCGCCTTGAGCAAAAATTCGGCGCGATGACCCTGACGGCCACCGGCATTTATCAGGATACTGAAGTCGATTCCAGGCAGGACTATTTTCTTGGAATTCAAAGCCGTGCCGGTTTCGCCCCGGCGCTCAATACGTTGGACTTTTTTGCGGCTAACGGATTACCGACAGGTCTTGCTCCGCCGGCGCCAGCCTTCATTCCCGGCTCTTCGGCCTATTTTTCGCCGATTGCCGGCGCTCTAATCCCGGACGGTCCGCAGGGCGTGCTGTGCACGTCGGATAATGATGATGGAAGCAGAGGCGCTTTCGAAGGGAACTCGCTGTGTTCCGAAACGCCGCTTTCTTTCGATCGATCTTCGGAACAACGCGAATCGTGGAGCGGAGAGCTCATCCTCACGAGTGACTTCGACGGGCCGTTCAATTTCCTGTTGGGCGGAATTTACGCGAAATCGAAAACCACCGACAATAGCTATTATGTGAACTCGTTTGCGCTCGATTACGCCAGTGCCGTATTGGGTTCATTCGGCTCCTTGTCGGGCGGCCTTCCGCCATCCTATTTCGCGACGTCGATGTATCGGAACAACTCGCTGGAATCGAATCTAGAGAGCTATGGCATTTTCGGCGAGGTCTATTTCGATCTAAGCGACCGGCTGACGTTGACCGGGGGGCTGCGTTACAATAATGACAAGAAGGATGTGACGGCGCGTACGACGCTGATCAGTTTCCTGAACCCTTATGCCAATGATGGAGATCCGTTCGATACCCCGATAACGCCCCTCACCGGGCCGTCTGGGCTTTTCGATGCCGACCCGGGGACGCCGGGCCAACAGCTCGCCCAGTTTCGCGAAGTAAGCTTCGACGAAATTACCGGACGAGCAGTTCTGGCCTTCGAGGTTACGCCGGACAATTCACTCTATGCATCTTATTCTAGGGGTTACAAATCCGGCGGGATCAATCCTCCGCTTTCTCCGATTTTCGCCGTCAGCGAGAGTTTCGGCTCTGAAACGATCGATGCCTTCGAGATCGGCTCCAAGAACGTCTTCGCAAACGGCGCGTTACAACTCAATGCCACCGCATTTTACTACAAATATAGTGGACTGCAGCTCAGCCGCATCGTGGCAAGAACGTCCGTGAATGACACGGTTGACGCCAATATCTGGGGTGTCGAACTGGAGTCTGTCATCAGGCCGGACCCGAACTGGCTTATCAATCTGTCCTTCAGCTATCTCAATGCCAAGGTCGCCGGCGATCAATTCTTCTCCAATCCGCGTGATCCGGGCGGCGGGGATCCTGATGCCGTGATTATCAAGGACATCAGCAATGGTGCGCACTGCGCTGTCACGGGACCTGCGCCTGGCGTTGCTGATGCGTTCGTTGCGGGCGTAAATGCGGCTCTCGGCCTTCGCGCACCGCAGGAATTTCCTTCGGACGGCAATATCGCCTCCAGCGGCGCGTTCGGCATTTGCGGTGTCCTCGCGAGCGCTATCCCTGCGAACAGCGGGATCCAGGTATTGAGTCCTGGCGTCGAGGTTAACATCAAGGGCAACACATTGCCGCAAGCGCCGAATGTCAAGGTCTCGATGGGCGTGCAGTACACGGCAGAGGTCGGGAATGGTATGACACTCGTCCCCCGCGTCGACATTTCCATGACCGGAAAGCAATATGGCAATATCTTCAACGGCAGAATTAATCGCATCCAACCTTTCGTACAGGCTAATGCAGTTTTGCAGTTGAATGGTGCCGACGAGCGCTGGTTTGTCCGGGGGTTCGTTCAGAATATCTTCGATAGCAACTCAGTTACCGGACTTTATGTCACCGATGCATCTTCCGGTAATTTTACAAATATCTACACGCTTGATCCGCGGCGTTATGGTGTCGCGATCGGCGCAAAATTCTAATGCTTTAGCTGTCCCAATCGATCGGGAAAAATTATACCGCATGAAAATCGCGGCGTCGGAGGGCCAGTAGCAGGCCCTCCGACGCCGATTTCATGCGCCAATTGCAGTCTTGGGCGAGGAATGGGTGTGAGATACGTCCGGCGTGCGCACTGCGGAAACTTGCGTCTCGCGCGAGCGATATGGGAGGCACATTGGCTCCTGCCCCTCGAATCTGACCGGCCCCCACCGAGTGGTCCGCGTGGACTGTTAGGTGTTTAGTCCCAGCATGTGATGGAGTGGTTTCATATCGAAGATATCTGGCTTGGATTTCCGGAGCTCTTCGATGGCCTCGTAGGTTGTCTTGAAGCGCAGAGCCTTCAACTGCTTGGCGAAGTTGTAAGCGACGAGCCAGTCGCGGACATGGCGGCGCAGTTCATTGATCGACGTGTAATGGAAGGATTTGACGGTGGCCTCCTTGATGGTGCGCACCATCCGTTCGGCCTGGCCGTTGGTCCATGGGTGATAGGGCTTGGTGAGGCGATGCTCGATGCCGTTCTGCTCGCAGACACGGCCGAAGATATGGCCGATCCATCCCAGTGGGCCGCCTTGGTCCCGCTGCACGAACTGTACGCCGTTATCTGTCAGGATGGTGTGGATCCTGGTAAGTGATAATTTTCCCCCACGCGGGGCGGACGGGCGCGGGCTTCGATTAGAAGCTGGCGCCTAATTTCGTTGTATCTAATTTCGATCGTGCTTTGCTCAGGCGGCGTTGGCGGTGGCACTCGTTTCGAACGTCATTTCGGCGGCCTTTGTATCGACCCAGTTCCCAGGTAGCAGGTCATCGATGGGCTCGCCGTCGCCGCGGGTGACGATGCGGGCAAGGACGTCGGCCAGGTAGGCGGCGGGGTTGATCGCACCCAGCTTGCAGGTCTCGATCAGCGACGCGATCGCCGCCCAGTTCTCGGCGCCCAGTTCGTGGCCCGCGAACAACGCATTTTTCCGTTGGAGTGCGATCGGCCGCATCGACCGCTCCACCGGGTTGTTGTCGATGTCGATCCGGCCATCGTCGAGGAACCGGACGAGCCCGGCCCAGTGGCTCAGTGCATAGTTGATCGCCTTGAGGGTCGGCGAGCCGCTGAACATGCGCCGGCGCTTGGCGTCGAGCCAGTCATGCAGCTCGTCGACGATCGGGCTGGACCGCGCCTAGCGGACGGCAAGGCGCTCCTCGGGCGTGCGACCGTGGATCTCGCGCTCGATGTTGTAGAGCAGCCCGATCCGGTACAGCGCTTCGGTGGCGATCGGCGCGCCATCGCCCTTGCCGCCGGCGTCGAAGAAGCCGCGGCGAACATGCGCCCAGCAATAGGCCAGCACCGAGGGTCCGCCGGGACGTCCCGCCTTGCCGAACTGGCCATAGGCTTCATAGCCATCGACCTGCAGGATGCCGTGATACTCGCCGAGGAGCTTCGCCGCCCACATGCCGCCCCGGCCCGGCATGTAGCTGTAAACGATCGCGGGTGGATCGACCCCGCCATGCGGGCGGTCGTCGCGGACCATCGCCCACAGGTAGCCCGTCTTCGTCTTGCCGCTGCTCGGCGCCAGCACCATCGCGGTGGTCTCGTCGACGAACAGGCGATCGCTCTTCAGAAGCTCCGCCTTCTGCCGGTCGACGATCGGCTTCAGATAGCCCGCCGCGCGGCCGACCCAGCCCGCGAGCGTCGCGCGATCGATCGTCACGCCCTGGCGCGCCAACATCTGCGCCTGCCGGTAGAGCGGAAGGTGATCAGCGTATTTCTTGACGAGGATATCGGCGAGCAGCGCTTCCCTCGGCAGGCCGCCCGGCACCACATGCGCGGGAGCCTTCGCCTGCGCGACGCTATCGCCGCACGATCGGCACACCATCCTCGGCCGCACCGTCACGATGACGCGATATTGGGCGGGGATGATGTCGAGTCGTTGGGACCGATCCTCGCCGATCCGGTGCAGCGCACCGCCGCAGCCCGCGCAGCAGCCGGCCTCCGGCGCGATCTCGATCTCGTGACGCGGAAGATGCGCCGGCAGCGAGGCGCGGGTTCGTCCGCCGCACGCTTGCGCCGCGGCGGCGCGATGCCGGTGGCTTCCTCGCCCTGTTCGACCAGCAGTTCGGCTTCGGCCATCGATACGTCGCGATCTTCGAGCGCCAGCGCGAGCTGGCCGCTGTCGATCTTCTCCGACCGCTTGCCGAAGTGCATGCGATTGAGGACATCAAGAAGGTGCTGGAGCCGGGCGGAGCGGAGCCGTTCGGCGATGATCATCGCCTTTAGTGCCTCGACGTCGTCGGGCAGCTCTTCCACCCCCTCGCTCATGGTGCGGATGGATACATTATTTCGCGGTTTTCTGCCCGTTTTGTGCGGCAAGACGAGTCATTTTCACGGCCTATAACGCCATCACCGGACGCGCCACACGCGGGGCATGAACACGCGCCCAGTCGAGCCCTTCGATCAGCGCCGAAGCCTGCGCCGCGGTAAGGCTCATCACCCCGTCGCCGAAGCGCGGCCAGCGGAACGTGCCCGTCTCGAGCCGCTTCGTCACCAGCACCAGGCCGGTCCCGTCCCATAGCAGCAGCTTGATCCGATCGGCGCGCTTGCGGCGGAACACGAACATGATTCCGGAGAAGGGGTCGCGGTTCAGCTCGTGCTGCACGAGCGACGCCAGGCCCACCATTCCCTTGCGGAAGTCGACCGGCTTCACCGCCACCAGCACTTTGAGTGGTCCCGGCGGGATGATCATGTCGACACCTGCACCGCGAGCAGCACCCGCTCGATATGGTCGGCAGTCACGCCGTCGGGAATGCGGATCGTCATGCCCTTGATGTTGATGCGGATCTCGGCGCCGCTGCCCTGCGCCTTCGGCTCCTCGACCATTGCCGGAACGAAGGCCGGCGCGTCGTCCGATTCCATCCGTTCGCGCGCTTCCCGGCGCCAGGCGTAGAGCTGCTGCGGCAGGATATCGTTCCGGCGCGCGATATCCGCGACGTTCGCCCGCGGCGCCATACTCTCGGCGATGATCCGGGCCTTCGCTTCCGGCGTCCACTGCCGACGCTCGCGACCCGCCGGGATCACCTCCATCGGGCGAGCACGACCGTTCCCGTTGCTTTCGAAGCTACTTTCGAACGTCGTTACATCGCCCATCGCTAGTTACGCTCCCGATACAGAAGGCGCGCAACATAACGATCTCAGAACATTCGAAAATGTGGGGGTAAATTAGGCTTCGTGGACAAAGCTTGACTGTGGACTCGGACCTTGATTCAAGGCTGGCTTTTGGAGGCTGCCTTGGGCGAGCGGATTGGCGTTACAGACGAAGAATGGGAAGTGATCGGGCCGCT
>NZ_JCATIE010000016.1:0-15999 GCF_059693785.1 Sphingopyxis sp. CR5
CGGCCCGATCACTTCCCATTCTTCGTCTGTAACGCCAATCCGCTCGCCCAAGGCAGCCTCCAAAAGCCAGCCTTGAATCAAGGTCCGAGTCCACAGTCAAGCTTTGTCCACGAAGCCTAGCAAGACGGCTTTGGAATTCGCACGCGTACCCACCCCGGTCGAGCCGCGCGGCTTGCAAAGCCTTCAAGATTCTCCAGCTGATTGATTTCGCTAGTGAGCGCCAGATTTTCCATGGAGCGTTTTGTCTGCAATGACATCGAAAGTGTCGCATACCTCCCGCGCGTTCGCGAGCAGTTGATATCATCGCGCTCGACCTCGCGATCGCCGATCAGATCGGATGCCAGCTTGGCAGTGCCACCATCCTCACTGGCGCCCGCCCGGAGCAGGAGCAAGTTTCCGCAGTTTTCAATTATGGTCTGCGCACCCTCGCCATAGACCTGTTTCACCTGCGCAAAGGACTGGAACCCGATTGCGACGCACCCCCCGAACTTCCTGAGCCGCGCCTGGGCATGCTGCAGCCCCTCAATCCGGCCCAGCGCATCGAGTTCGTCGACATGAAACCATATCCGTCGCTCGGTCGACGGTTCGAGCGACAGGGTTTCGAGGATGGCGATATTCATCCAGCAGGAGGCAAGCCCGCGCAATGCCGCGATCTGGTTGGCAGAATAGGGTATCCAGAGCGAGCCTTGGCCTTCGCGTATCCACCGCCGAACCGAGAAGGGAGTTCCCTTGGCCGAGGCAATCATCCGCAGATGCCCGATGGCGGGCGCGAGCGTTCCCAATATGCTGGCGAGCATGCGCTCGCCGCCGGGCTCGAAATAGCGCGATGCCGGCGTCCCCGCGCAGAGCGCTTGCAATTCATCGACCTTGCCGCCTCCCATCATCGAGGCGAACTCGTCCGAGCCGCCGAGGGCGAGCGTTACGAATGTCTCGAGCGCGCCGGCGAGCAATTGCTGGGCATAGGTGATCCACTGGTCCTGATCCCCGCGCCCGAGGTGCGGAAGCAGCGAAGCGGCGAGAAAGGCATAATCGCTCGGCGCTTCGATTTCGGCGAGCAGATCCCAACGCGCGCAGTCGGGGTGGAAGGGATTGAGGATGATGTCGCCTTCCTTGCGGAATAAGTCCATCGCGGTGCTCTCGGGATCGGCGACGATATGACGGTCGCCGCGCAGCATGGCGTCGGACATCAGCGCGCGCAGCGCGGTCGACTTGCCCGAGCCCGTCGCGCCGATCGCGGCGACATGCATGGTTTCATCCTCGCGGCTGAGGGGAACGCCCGCGAGGGTGACGCGGCCGGTTGCCCGCGCCCAGAGACGCCAGAGCCGTCCGAAACGGAATGTCCTGATTTTCGTACCGCGGATATGGCGGGTCCGCCGCGGCATCGCCGCGAGCCGCGCACCGATTGCGCCACCGAGAAAGGCGAAGGTCGCGGGCATCATCACCGCCGCCGGCCAGCTGATACCCTGGAAGTCGTGGTAGAGCAAATAGCCGATACCGCCGCCGCCGAGCCAACCCAGCGGCGCAAGCAGCAACGGCCAGGTAGTCCGCTTGCCGATCCCCTGAACGATGGCAATGGCGACGATGCCGGGCAGCATGGCAAGCGTAAACCAGAGCGGATAGCGATGCAGCGCGAGCCAGGCCCATCGTCGGCCAAGCCAAGGTTCGAGCGCCTCACGATGCGCCCAATGCTCGCGAACGAGATCGGCAAAGGCGAACTGGCTCTCGACCGGGATCAGTGTCCGCACGAGCGGCCAGCATGCGAAGATCGCTATCCACGCCGCGGCGAACGCCACGCCCTGGACGCCAGCATTGGATCCGTGTCCACCGGACATGTCGCCCATCATAGCTCGGCTCCATTGTCGCGCTCGCGCCCGCGCGCACGGCCGGTGACGGTCTCGGCTGCCTTGGCGAGCGCCTCGCGTATGGATTCCGCGGTGGGTTTAGGGGCGACGGCACGCGCGGCAACCATTTCGCGAAGGCGGCGCGCGCGATCCGATTGTGTGGGGGATTGGTCGGCGGAGTTGTCGCGCGCTGCCGCCTTGTCCGCCGCGGCGCCCTTCGTCGGCTCCGCCTGCCGCACAGGATCGCGCGCGGCTCGACCTCCCTTTCCAGCCCCATCACCATAATCGAGCGCCATGTCCTTCGGCCGCTCGCGGCCGAGCGCGCGGCGCAGCGCATGTTCACCGGCAAAATCGTCACGCCCATAATGGAGCGATGTGCCGCTGCGATGCCGGCTGAGTGCGACATAGGCGCTGTGCGCGTCGAGCCCGGGCGTCGCAAGGATATGGGTGCGGTCGACCGTCATGCCCTGCGTCTTGTGGACCGTCGCCGCATAGCCGTGATCGATATCGGCATAGGATTTGAGGTCGAGCGCGACGCGCCTGCCGTCGTCGAGCCGCACTTCGAGCCGGTCGCTCGCCGCCTTTTCGACGGTGCCGAGCGAACCGTTCTTCACCCCAAGCTCGCGCTCGTTGCGCAGGAAGAGAATGCGGTCATGCTCGGCAAATTGGCGGAGGCCGCGTTCGGTCCGCACGCCCACCTCCTCGCCCAGTTCGCCCTGTGCGATGAGCCGTTCGCGCGCCGCTCGGTTGAGCATTTCGACCTCCTTGTTCAAATGGGTGAGGATGATGCGCGAGGCGCCGGGATGGGCGCGGCGTTCGGCGTCCCAGCGGTCGACCAGCGCCGCGCGCGCCGCGTCACGCGTATCGGCGCTATGCACCATGCCGGCATCGGCATAGGCGGCAAGCGCCTCCCCGACTCTGCCGTTGGCGAGGTCGCGCGTTGCCGCGCGCATCCATTCGCTTTCCTGCCGGCGCACCTCGCCGATCTCGGCGGCACCGTGGCGCTCGGCGAGCAGTCGGAACGCCGCGCCCGCCTCGATCGCCTGAAGTTGCTGAACGTCGCCCACGAGCACGAGCTTGGCGCCCGCACCCTCGGCTTCGGCGAACACACGCCCTAACTGGCGGGTGCCGACCATCGCGGCCTCGTCGATGACAAGGACATCGCGCGCTGTCAGCCGGTCAGATCCGCGCGCCCAGCCATGTTCGAAGCTCGCGATCGTGCGCGAGGCGATGCCCGATCCGCTTTCGAGATTCTCGGCCGCAATACCCGAGAGCGCCGCGCCGCGAACCTGATAGCCCGCAGCCTCCCATGCTTCGCGCGCAACTCCGAGCATCGCCGACTTGCCGGCGCCCGCATAGCCGACGACAAGGCTGAGCCCGCTATCCCGCGTCACATGATCCAGCGCGCGCCGCTGCTCGGCGCCGAGCCAAAGGCCGCGCGCATGGGCGATCCTCATCGCGGCAATTTCGACCTCGATCCTGTCGATCCGATGCGATGAAACCGCCAGCGCGTCGGCGCTCCTCATCAGCGCCTGCTCAGTCTGGAGCATGGAAGCCGTCGTGAAGCGCTCCTGCCCGCGTCCATCGCGGCCGAGCGCGAGCAGCGCATCCGACGCGCGCATCGCCGCGAACACCGCGTCGAACTGCTCAATGCCGTCCGATTGACGATGCGCGAACATCGCAAGGTCGCGCCGGGTGAAGGTCGCCTGCGTGCGTGTCAGCGCTTCGAGACCGACAGCAGGATCGGCGATGATCGCAGCGCCATTGGCTCGCGCGATCGCGCGATGATCGCCGGCGCGTTCGGCCTCTTCGCCCTTCGCTTCGCGCCGTGCCGCGGCGGCGCCGATCTTGTGCTGCGGTTCGAGCGCGATGCCCTGGTCGGCATAGCTGCGATGATCGATCCGCGCTTCGATACCGAGGTCAGCGCAGCGATCGTTGACATGCTCCGCCCAGGCCGCGCGCCAATGCTGAAGCAGCGCGGTCGCATTCCATTCGCGCACTTTGGCGCCGAAGCCCTCGCCCCCAACCTCGCGCAACGTCAGCATGACATGGGCGTGCGGTTTGGCCTCGCCGTCGGCGCCGATATCCCAATGGATATTGAGATCGGCGATCATGCCGCGGTCGACAAATTCGCGCTCGACGAACTCGCGGGCGAGCGCGATGCCCTGTTCTTGCGACATCTCGCGCGGGATTGCGAATTCGACCTCGCGCGCGAGTTGCGCGTCCTTGCGCTTCTCGACCGCCTCGACCTCATTCCAGAGCGTTGCCCGGTCGCGCAGACGCTCGGGCGCCCCTTGCGGGAGCATCACTTCGCTATGAACGACGCCTGCCTTGTTAGTGAAATCATGCGCGCGTCCCAGCCGCTCGTCATGGAGCCGCTCGGCGGCGCGGTAGGCGGCCGCGGCGACCGCGCTTCGCCCCGCGCCGCGTCCGATCATCTTTGCCGAGAAATGGTAGATCGCCATGATGGGGCCGATTGTAGGCCGAGGTCCCGCGATGTCGGTACGACGTATAAGCGCGCGCTCCTACGCTGGAGCGCTACGGAGAGATTTTCGGCATTGAACGGAGGGTCACGCAGGCCACTTCGCCAACATCACCACGCGATCAGGAGATGCGACAATGCGAAAGGTTCGGGATTATGATGCGGAGTTGAAGGCGCTCGCCGAGCGCGCAAAACAACTGCAACAGCGCAAGGTGCAGCAATTCGGCGAACTGGTCGAAGCCACCGGCGCCGGCGCGCTCGATCCCGACGTGCTGGCGGGTGCGCTGCTCGCGGCGGTGGCCGAAAGCGACAAGGCCCGCATCGCCGATTGGCGAAGGCGCGGCGCGGACTTTTTTCGCAAGAACAGCCGCACGCGCGGCGCTCGTAGAAACGGGGCGGGCAGCAAAGCGGCTGCGGCAAGCGCTCCACCGGATCGAAGCGGCGAAAGCGCGAACGGATAACAGGGCCTGGGTCGTGGCGCGGCGCGAGCGCACCAGACATCTAATCGAACTCGGCGGCCTCGTGCAGAAGGCCGGGCTGGTGGAAGTCGCCGACGATGATCGCGCGATGCTGTATGGCGCGTTCCTCGACATAGCGCAGCGGATGCGCGGGTCTGACGGCGAACAGATCAAGCTACTGATGCGCCGACGCGGCGCGCGAGCATTCGCTGAAGAAGCCGAAGCTGCCGCACGCGAGAAATTCGGCGGCATCATGCACAAAGATCGGTGATTGAAAAATGGAACCGGCGACAGGGAATGACGCCGGCCCCAGACCGGGTGCGCGCAGTTCGCTCGCGCGTGCATCAATCGCTTCTGACTTCGCTGCGTCGGGCCGTTTCCGTCAATTGGGTCGACGCTGTCAGCGGAAACAGCCCATACGACGACCGTGATTGCGCGCCGTCTTCTGCATCGCCGTCGGCTTCGACCGATCGCGACGGCTGCGCCGCCTGAGTCCGGAGCGCGGGCATGAACAATCCGGCTTCCTGCCAGCGTGTCGTTGGAGCCCGGTCCGCCTGTGCATATGATGGCGCGCGCGGCGGCGCCTTGCCGGTCAGCGCGGCGGCATAAGCGACAGTCTCGACGGGGAGCGGAACACCATCGCGCACATGGCGTCGGTAACGGCCCGGCCCGGCATTATAGGCCGAATAAGCGCCCGGCATTCCGAACTGGCGCACCAGTTCGGCGAGGTAAAGCGCACCGCCGATCATGTTCATTCGCGCATGCCATGGATCGCGGCCGAGGCCATAGCGCCGGGTCAGATAGGTCCAGGTCGGCGGCATGATCTGCATGCAGCCCATCGCGCCCTTCGGCGAGATCGCACGCGGGCGGCCGCGGCTCTCGGCATGCATGACGCGGAGGATGATGTCGGCGGACAGACCGGAGCGCCGCGCCGCTTCGGGCGCATGATGCGCACAGGCGCTTGCGTCGTGCGGCATCACGCCGGTCGGCGCGGCCGAAATGCTCGCCGGTGCCAGCGCGGCGACGGCAAGCGCGATGCGAAGCGAGGCGCTCATCGCCAAGTCCAGACGAGCTTGGCGCGGCCGATGATCTGCGCACGCGTGACCGGTCCGAAATAGCGGCTGTCAAACGACGCCGCGCTCGCCGGCGCGATCAGGAAGAATTCGCCCGAGCGAAGGCGGCGACAGCCTGACCAACGCGGCAGCGGACGGCCGAGTTGGTCGTTCGGTAACGCAAGCGCGGCGGCAAGGTCATCGATGATGACGCTATGCCCAGTCCGGCAGACGGTCGCGCCCGCGACCGCTGCGACGGGCTTGAGCAGCGGTACGCCGCGCTCGACATAGCGCCGCTCGGCCATCAGCCGTTCGAGTGCCGGCGACGGGCGTACCAGCACCAGGTCGCCGACACCGATGTTGGCGGACGGCTCGATCCGGTAAAGGCCGACCGGCACGCTCGCCGAAGCATTCCAGACGAGGCGAAGCGGCATCGCGTGTAGGGCCGGAAGGAGAAGCGCCGCGACCGCGCCGCCCACGAGGAGCAGCGGTGCACGGCGCGGGGAGCAGTGGCGCATTTTCGGTTCGGGCGGCTTCCGCGTTTCAGCCGACTGACCGGATCGCGAAGCCGATGGGCGACCCATCATCGCCCGCGCCCCTGAGCCGGATCGTCGCGGCGCCGCACGGCGGGCGGGACGCTGCCATTGTTCGGGTCGGACGTCGACGCGCAGGCGCCGCGATCGGCCCAGGCGCGCAGGTCCTCGAGTGTGTAGAGGACGCGCCCGCCGACCTTGCGATAGGCAGGGCCGGTTCCATAGGTGCGATGCTTTTCGAGCGTGCGCGCCGAGAGGCCGACATAATGGGCGGCCTCCTTGGTTCTGAGATAGCGCGTGTCCTTGATGATGTCGGCCATGCCGAAGCTCCTTCGCCTGAGTTGGGCGCGGCCCTGGTGGGGCGTCCGCGCGGACCCGGCGATCATCGGCGCGAAAAGGAGGGCCGTGGTGGCCGGAAAGGGAGGACGCCGATTCCGGCCACGGGCAGAGCACGCGAGCGCGCTAGGATCGGCCGCGTGACGATGCGAGCAGCGACCTGTATCCGCCGGCGACCAGCGACGATGCCGTCTCGGCGAGGCGGCGGAGATCGGCGCGCTCCGAACTCGACCGCCAATCGTCCGGCATCGGGTCGAGTAGTTCGGCGGCAATGTCGCGGAGCGACGCGCCGTCCGCTTGGCGATCGTGGATATAAAGCATCGCGGCATGGCGATGGGCATGGGCGAAGGGCGCCGTGCGAAGCGGCGGCCCGAGTCCGATCGCGCGGCGGAACTGCGACGCCACGCGCACCCGGTCGGCATGATGACGATCGGGATGGAGGTAAAGGCCCAAGGCGCCGCCCGGTTCGGGCTCGAGCCCGGCGGGTAGCCAGAGCGCCAGTTCGGGCGCGCCGTGGCGGCGCAGGAGCAGCGCAGTGCCGCCGGGCGCGGCGATGCGGATCAACCGGTCGCCCCATTGGTCGGGCCGGAAGCGAAGATCACCGAGCCGCCGTGCCCATGGCACGGGCCGGACGACGGTCAGCATCGCGGCATCGACCGACGGGTGCCAAACGACCGGCGGGCGATCGCTCGCGGGTATGTCAGGCGACGGCGCGAAAGCAGAGGCCCCAATGGGACCACCTCCGTGCCAGCGGATGGAGCGGGAGATCGACGAGCGGGCGGCGCGATCGGCGAGCCGCATCCACGGCGACCCGGGTTGCGTGCCGCGCGGCAGGCCTGGCGGGATCCCAGAGCGCGCGAAAATCGGGATTGCGCCGCAGCCATTCCCACGCGAAATCGCGCGCCGTCAATGGAATCAGTACCCGATAGGCCTCGGGCAGGCGAAAGCGATGATAACCCGGCATCCGAACCTCCTCGATGCCCCTCGCGCCCGATCATGGCGTAGAGGAGTCGGTCGTCAATGCGGGCCGGGCTGAAAGCGGTTGAAGCCAGTGCTTCATTCAAATTGCTGGAAATGTTCGACAATGAGCGCAGCCGAGCAAGGCAAGGCCCCGCCCGGAGGGTTCCGGGCGGGGCTGCGGTGAGCCTCGGCTCAATCGCCGTTACGGCGGCTCGGGCGCGACCAGATGAGGTTGTAGGTCTCGCCGCCCTCGTCGTCGAAGAGGTTGGCGTAGATCGGAGCGGTGAAGCTCGGATCGTCGAGCTTGAGGCCCAGATAATCGCGACCTTCGTTCGACTGCTTGGTCCAGGCGGCGCCGATCTCGGCGCGGCCGACCATGACCCGGTGCGAAGGAGCGTTTTCGCTGACGGCACTGCTGTCGGGAACGATGCGGACGCCCTTGGCCTGGACGCTGAGGGTGGTGATGTCGCCGACGAACTCGCCGTTGGCGGTCTTCTTGAAGGTGCCGATGGTGGCCATGATAAGTCTCCTGTCCTGATCTCGAGGTGCGCGACCATCGCGGCCTCGATGGCTTGGGACATGACCGGGGCTGCCGCGGCTGCAGTCCAGAGGACCCGAGCGAAGCGCTGGACAGCGGCGGGCGCGCTTTTTTGCCTCGCGAGGAGGACGGCAAGGCCGTCCGGGGAAAAAAGCGCGCCCAAGCTGTTGCGGCCCCGAGCGGCAGAGGCGAAGCCGGTTTCGGTCATCAAGCCATCCGGGAGAGGCCGTGATGGTCGCGCAGCCCAGGTCAACCCAGCAGGAGACATGGCGGGCATTCGGAACCAGTCCAGATCGGACCGCGAACGAGCTTAGAGATGGCTAGCCCCGGTTAAATTAAGGCG
This sequence comes from Sphingopyxis sp. CR5, assembly GCF_059693785.1. Lineage (NCBI taxonomy): Bacteria > Pseudomonadati > Pseudomonadota > Alphaproteobacteria > Sphingomonadales > Sphingopyxidaceae > Sphingopyxis > Sphingopyxis sp. CR5. The sequence continues at coordinate 8,544 of NZ_JCATIE010000016.1, forward strand.
GGGTTCTCACAGCCATTCCCGACGCCCGAAGAGCGAATCCGCACCTCAAGGGGCGGGATTCCCGGCCTGCGAGCGGACCGCGGCGCAGCCCTCGGACGTCCGCGACGTACCGGATGATCGAGCGCGTGCCGAGCGATCGGTTTTGCTCGCAGCCTTTCAAACGCGAGGTGGCCACCTCACCGCTTTCCTGTCGCTTCGTCTAGGTTATGGTCGATGATGCCAAACGAAAGCCCCGCCAGGACCATTCCGGGCGGGGCTTTGCGAGGACGCAACGCGTGTGGCCTTTATTCCAGCCAGTTCTCGACCTTGAGCGATGCGACGCGCGCAAATTCGCGGACATTGTCGGTGACGAGGATGGCATCGATCGTGAGCGCGTGCGCCGCGATCAACATGTCATTGCCGCCGATCGGCGTGCCGCGGCGCTCGAGATCGGTGCGAAGTTCCGCGTATCGCGCATCGGCGGGCGGCTCGAGGGCAAGTACCGGCAGGATATCGAGTATGGCCTCGACCTGGGCGGTCAACCGCGCCGATCCTTTCTTACGCGCCCCGAACCGAAGTTCGGCCGCGCAGACGATGCTTGTCGCGACCATCTGCTCGCCGACCCCAGCAATGCGCCGCGCTACCGATCCATGCGGATCGCGGACGAGTGACGACAGGATATTGGTATCGAGCAGATATTGGTTCACAGATTGACGGGCTCGGGCTTGGGATCGTCGATCTCGGGGAAGCTTTCATCGATCGGCTCGAGCGAGGCGAGCAGCGCGAGCAGCGACCGGGGCGGCGCCGCCTCGATCACGATCCTGCCATTCTCCTTGCGCATGATCGCATCCTCGCCCGGCAGTTCGAACTCGCGCGGAATCCGCACCGCCTGGCTGCGGCCGTTCTTGAACAATTTAACATGACGTTCGGCGCCCATCGCAATCTCACTCCTTGGCATATACCATAGCATATGCCATGTGGTGGGCAGATTCAAGACCGACGGTGCGGTCCCATGTCGGATAAGACGGATCAGTAAGCCCGTGCCACGAGCCGATTGGCCGCGACGATGCCGCAGGCGAGGCCGGCGAGCAGCGCCGCGGCGAGCGCGAGACCGGCAAAGCCGGCGAGGTTCGCGAGCGCGCAGCCGAGCAGGCCGCCCGCTACCGCGGCGGGAAAGGCGAAGATCGCGATCAGCAACCCGCGCTCCAGCGAGCCGCGTACGGTGAGGCCGGCGAAGTGGCCGCCTGCAATCGCGACGAACATGGAGGCCGCTCCAACGAGCACGGCCACCGGCGTCGAAAAGCCAAGGGTGGCCGCAGCGAAGCCAGCGGCCAGACCGAGGGCGATCGGCAACGCGTGCGTCGCGAAGCCGGAGAGATAGTAAATCAGCAGGCCAAGGCCGAGCAGGGTCAACGGCAAGGTAATCGCCATGGCGTCATCTCCTTTGCAAAAGGGATCGGACGCGCATCCACCAGCCACCGTCGCGCATCGGCATCATAGGATATTTTGAGCGGCGCGATAAGATCGAACGGACAGCGTTCGGTACAAACACCCCGCGCGCTCAAGAAGCGAAAACATAATATTCGGAGACGATCCGGTTGGGGTCGCCGTCATAATCGTCGCTCGGCATCACCGCATATCCGCTGTCGGTGAGGATGAGGAGGATGACGACCTTGAGGCTGCAGGCGAGGCTCCAGGCGTAACGCTGTGCGGCTTCGAGCGACATGGGTTTGGCTCCTGTCCGAAGGAGCGAGGCCATCCCCGCTCGACAGGCGCCGACGCTGCCGGCCTTCCGGCCGCGATCATCGCGAGGGCCAGCACGGTCCCGCGACCGCATGCGCGCGCGCATAGCGGACCCCCTGCGGGTTGATCGGATGAGGCCGGAGGCCGGCCAGGACATGCGCCTTCCAAGAGCGGGGATGGCCCCGCTCCGGGATTGGGGGCGACATGCACGGATGCGCAGTGTGCGGCTCATTCGAACCGCCAGACCTTGATTCCCATCTTCCGCGCCTTGTCGGCGAGATTGGCGCTGATGCCCGTGCCCGGAAAATGGAGGACGCCCGCGGGCAATTGTTCGAGCAGCCGGTCGTTGCGCTTGAAAGGCGCTGCCTTGGCGTGGCGATTCCAGTCGGGCCGGAAGGTGATCGCGGCGACCTTGCGGGTGCGCGCCCAGCAGTTGGCGATATGCTCCGCGCCGCCCGGGGTTCCTCCGTGCAGCAGGACCATGTCGGGATAGCGCGCAAAGACCTTGTCGAGCGCCGCCCAGATACGCGCGTGGTCCTGATAGTCGGCGCCGCCGGTAATGGCGATCTTCGTTCCCTCGGGAACAAGGACCTCCCGGTCGGCGCGCTTGCGCGCCGCGATATAGTCGCGGCTGTCGATCATGCTGGCGGTCAGCGCCTTGCGGTTGACCAATGATCCGCTGCGCGGGGTCCAGGGCTTGCCGATATGGATGCGATATTGATCGGCGGCGCAGTCGCGGAAGAACTCCATGGCATCGCGCCGTTCGATCAGGCTCGTGCCTTCGCGCAGCAGCGTCTCGAGTTCGACCGATTTGACCTCGGACCCGTCCTGTTCGCGGACCGAGCGGCGCTGCACCTGTTCATTGTCGTCGAGCTCGCGTTCGATGCGCTCGCCGGCGCGGTGGAAGATATTACCGATCGCCCAGAGCAGATTGTCCAGATCGGGCTCGAGCCTGGTATCCTGAAGCGTCGCGACCATCGCGTCGAACATGTCGGCGATCGCGCCGGATGCCATTCGCGCTTCGGGTAGCGGGCGCGGATCGGGCTCGTCCTCAAAGGGCCGGTAGCCGTGCATCGCGAGTTCATCGAGCAAGTGGGCGGTCGCGCCCGATTGGGGAATATCGTCATCATCGTGGGTCATGATCGTCTCCGTCGTCTCGACCCGCACGGGGTTCGGCGGGCCTTGCGGGCGATCCGGACGGCAGCGGCGGGCTGGCGGCGCACCCCGTCGGACGATGACGATCATGACCACTCGTCGCTCCGGGGCCGAAGCGAAGCGGAGGGCGGGGCACGGCGGCTATTTTGTTTCGCGCTGCAAAGCGAGCGAGCCGCAGGCTGCGAGCGGCGGAAAATAGTCGCCGCGCCCCGTTGCGGCGGCAGGGCGCCGCTGCCAGATCGCCCCTCTTAAAGGCCCAGACCCCGTTCGGCTCTCCAGACCGCGGGCATGACCCGATCAGGTGACGAGAAAGCGGTTGGCGTCGTCCGCCGTCAGTTGGTCGGTGAGCGCGGTCACAAGCCCGTCGTGGCCGACCGCGAGGAGCGCGTCGTTGAAGTCGCTTCCCGTCGGGGGCACGAGCGGCAAGATCTCGATCCCGTCCTTTGCGCCGCGGGCGACCAACGCCGACCAAGCGGCATCACCCGAAGGATCGGCATCGCGCACGACATAGAGGCGTCGCAGCGGCGCCGGCCATGCAAGGGCGGCGAGATGCGCTCCCGACAGCGCCGCGATCATCGGCAGCGTCGGCATCGGCCCGCGCAGCGAGAGGATGGTTTCGAGGCCTTCGCCCGCGGCCATCACGGGACCGGCCGTGCCGAAGCGCACCCCGTGGCCCAGAAGATCCCCCATCGCGCGGCGCGGGGTTGCCACCGGCGCCTTGTCGAGGTTCGCGGCATCAATCCAGGTGCGGTGAACGCCTGTGATCGTGCCGTCCTCGTCGGTGACAGCGGCGATCAGGGCCGGGAATGCTTTGGGCGTGCCGGGAGCATCGTCGGCATTCGGCCGATACCAGCAGCGCGGATGGTAGCGCAGCCAGCATTCTCCGCGCACATTTGCGACGCCGCGCCGCAGGAGATAGGATTCGGCGAGCGTGCCCGCGATCGGGCGCGACGCCGCGAACAGGCGGCGCGCCGCCTTGCGCGACCCGCGCGGCGCGGGCGGGTCTTGCGGATCATAATTATCTGCCGGTTGCGGTAGGGCGAGAAAGCGGCGCGCCTCTTCGAGCGTATCGGCGAGCCGGGCGTGCCCCTGATTCAGCGCGATGAGGTCAAGCAGGTCGCCATGCTCGCCCGTCGCAGCATCGGTCCATTTGCCCGCGGCACCACGGCCATGATCGCCGCCCTTCAGCCGCACATAGAGACTGCGGCCCGGCGACCCGTGGACGTCGCCCACCGTCCAATATTGCCCCGCGCGGCGGCCTTCGCGAAGATAATGGCGGCAGACGGCTTCGGCCCTGCGGGCGAGAGCACGCGCGAGCTCGGATGCGGCTGAAGCCATAAGCGCTCCCTTGACGAAAAATGGGGTCCGCCGCGTGGGCGGACCCCGATGGAATGCCAGTTGCTATTCGGCCGCGACCGCGAAGTCCGCGTCGCCCGTCCCATCGTCGCCGGGACCGGCCTCGGCGTCGATGGCCTGTTCACCGTCGTTCGCCGCCGCCTCGACGACCGGCGTGCGCAGCGGCTCGGCGAGCCAGCCGCTGCCCGCGAGCATCTCCTCCGCCGCCTTCGCCATCTCGGGCTTCTTGAGTCCGTCGATGCGCTGGGCCGCCTCAGCCCCACGCGCCTCCTCGACCGCGGCGAGGATGTGCGGCTTGGTCACGCGGCCGAGATAATTGTCGACCGTCGGGTTCCAGCCTGCCGCGACCATATCGAGCCCGACCCCGCGCGCGAGGATATGCGAGTGCGCGATCCGACCCGCAACCGTGCGCTCGGAGACGCTGCCCTGATTATAGCGCGTCGCCGCTTCCCACAGCGCATTGACGCCGCACGAGGCGCAATGCGCGAACAGCGCCGCCTGTTCGTCGGCGTCGAGCGCGGCGAGCATATGCCAGAGGTCGCCCGGCGAATCCGGCAGTCGCTCGGACCAGCTTTCGTGCCGCGCATCGACCGCCTTCGCCGCCGCGCAGTCGCCGAGACCCGACGCATGCGCGCCAAGATAGGGAGAGCGGATCGAGACCTGCAAGCAGGTGTCGCTGCCGGCATAATTGTAGAAGGTGTCGAGCACGAAGGCGTGCAGCACCGCGGCGAAGGCGACCTGCGGCGACCGCGCGAGCGCATCGCGCAGCGCGATCGTCCGATAAGCGGTGAGTTCGGTCACGAGGCGGTCGGGAAGCGGGCGGAGCATATCCTCCTGCTCGTCCTCGTCCGCCGCGTCGTCGACGCCGGGCACGCCGCTGACGATCACGCCGTCCCGATCGGCGTCGACGGAATCGCCCTCCCCGGACGCGATGCCGTCCTCGCCTTCCTCCGCCTCGTCGGCGGGTTCGTCCTCGGGCCGCACATAGCCGCGCTCGACATGGAGCGAACCATCGACGTCGATGCTGACGAAGGCGCCGGCGCGCGCCTGCTCCTCGGCATCATAGGCGAGCGGCCGCGTGACGAGCATCGCGATCGCTTCGTCGATCGCGGTGATGCGGTCGGAGACCTCGTCGGGGATGTCGTCGGCGCCCGCCCATTGATCCTCGAGCCGGTCGGCTTCTTCGCGCAGCGACTCGAGTTCGGCGTCTTCCTCCGCGGTACGCGAAATCGGCTCACCGTCGATCGGCCGCATGTCGAAGCGATGGCCGTACGGGAAGTCGACCGCGACCGCGACCCACTTCCAGCCCTCGGCGCCGATGCGCTCGCCTTCGGCCCTGAGTTTCTCGTCAACGAGCCGGTCGAGCAAGGCCACATCCTGCAGCCAGCCGCCGCCGTCTTCCTCGAACAGGTCGCGCAGCACATAGCCGCCAGCTTCGATATAGGCGTCGAGGGTGACGAAGCGAACGCGCTTGTCGGACGCGCGCACGGTCTCCTCGGTCAGTCTGCGGCGGATATAATAAGCCTCATTCTGGTAGCTGCCCTTGAGCTGCTCCCAGACCTGCTCCTGCCGTTCATGATCCTCCGACACCGCGAAAGCGATGAGCTGTTCGAGCGTCATGCCGTCCTCGGCATAGACCGCGTGCAGCTTCGGCGACACCGATGCGAGGCGCAGCCGCTGCTTCACCACCGCGGGGGTGACCATGAAGGTGGCGGCGATCGTCTCGATGTCGGTGCCCTGATCGACAAGCTGCTGCATCGCGCGGAACTGGTCGAGCGGGTGCAGCGGCTCGCGGTGGACATTCTCGGCGAGCGAGTCTTCCTCGGCCGAGATCGTGTCGTCCTCGCGCACGATGCACGGCACGGCCTCGGTTTTCGCCATCTTGCGCTGCTTGATGAGGGCCTGCAGCGCGCGGAAGCGGCGGCCACCGGCGGGGACTTCGAACTTGCCGGTCTCGGCGCCAGTTTCATCGCGCTGGACGCGGACGGTGAGGCTCTGCAAGAGGCCGCGCCGCGCGATATCGGCGGCGAGCGCGTCGATCGAGACGCCCGCCTTCACCCGACGGACATTAGCCTGGCTCAGTACCAGCTGGTTGAAAGGAATGTCCCGCGAGCCCGACAGGGCGATCTTCACATGTTTCGTCATGATCATTCTCCAGGACGGGCGGCGAAGAGACTCTCTCTCTTCGCCTCCAACCCGTCATGGGAGCGGCGCAGCCCTCTTCCTCTGGGGAGGAGAAAGCCGGGCCGCGCGCCCGGCGGAACGCCGGACGGTCAGGCCGCTATTGCGAACGGATCGACGGCCGCGTGGATCGGCTGCGCCCGGCCCATCCAGGGCTCGGGCCGGATGCAGCGCACCCAGTCGGCGAAGCTCGGGATGAACCCCAGATCTTCGACGACATGCTGCTCGCCGATCAGCCGGACGGGGACGATCCGCCCGGTCGAGACGGTGATGACGGGTCCGAAGAAGCGTTCGAGCATGAAGATGCCCTCGGCATGATGGCGGAGCGCCCGGTGCCGGAAGTCGGCGGTGATCAGCTTCGACGGCTCGTCGAACCATTGATGAAGCGGCAGATAATCCTCCGCCGTCCCACCCCATTTCTTCACGCTTGAGAGCGCGTGGTGATAACAATGTCCCATCGCGCCCTCCGTCAGAATTCGTGGCTGTAATGTTCGGAGGTCTCGTACCGCTCATTATAGTCGAGCGTGATCGATCCCGCCGCGACTTCGAAGCTGAACTCGCCAAAGGCACCTTCGTTATTCTCCCAGCCGCCGTGGGTGGATTCGAGAAAGGCGTAAGCAAGCGTTTCGATCGCCTCGGCGAGCGGTTCGGACAGCGTCTCGGGTTCGTCCTGCCCGAAATAAATCTTCTGGATCTCCACCTCGCTGGCAGGAAGCGGACGTTCACCGTCCTCCGGGCCGAACGCCGTCACCTCTTCGATCTGGCCGCTATCGCCATAGCCATCGAAGCGGACGACGACCTTGGAGATATCGGCATCGCGCAGCACGGCGAACAACGCGGCTTTGTTGGCAGGGTGAAGCTCCGCAGCCCGCGCTTCGAACGCCCGGTAGCGATGCAGGAAATCCGCAGAGTCTGGGATCGGCGTCGGCGGAGGGGTAGGATTTTCATCGGTCATGGCACATCTCCACGACGGGCGGCCGCGAGCCTCTCTCGCGGCTTCCAGCCCGTCATGGGCGCGGGGGGGGGCCCCCCCCCTTCAGGA